>JBEHXR010000227.1:0-6458 GCA_048498595.1 Bacteroidota bacterium | reverse complement strand
TATAAAATGGTGGAAAAGATGATGGAGAAAATTCAGGTCAGGTCATAGGTGATAGTTCATGGTTAATTAAGACCATTTCGAAATTTAGTTATCATCTTAGGCTAAACAACTCCTTCTTCGGAAATACTTCAACAATTAAATCAATCTCATTCGCCAGTTTAAAAGCTCTTTGCCAAATGTTCAATTCTTCAAATCTAAATGACATAATTTTTTGTTTAAGGTTAAACCCATGACCTATGAACCATCAGCTATGAACTAAAAATAAACATCTTCAATTAAAAAATATTCAACCGGTTCTCCGTACATAATTGTTATAGCCAGCACATCAAACTGCAAATATTTCCATTGCGGATTTTTATATTGATATTCTTCTGCAGCCGTTTTAAGCATGCTCATCTTTTTATGGCTCATACTTTCTTCGGGCTTACCATATTTGTCTGTTGTGCGTGTTTTAATTTCAAAGAAATGCAGGCGATTATTTTTAGCAGCGATGATGTCAACCTCAGCATGACGAAAGCGCCAGTTGCGTTCAATTATGGTATAACCTTTGGCAGTTAAGTAATCAGCGGCGAGTTGTTCTCCGTTATTACCAGTAGTTTTGTTCCAGTTCAAAATAAATTTTTTTAGGAGTTGAAAGATGATACAAGATAAAATTTTTAAACTGAAAGGCAAAGTGCAGCATTATGCATGGGGCGGAACAGAATTTATTCCGCATTGGCTGGGCGTTGAAAACAAAAATCATGAACCATTTGCAGAATATTGGATGGGTGCGCATCCATCGGCTTCATCAACAATAGATATTGATGGTAATGAAAAGCCGTTGCATGAATTAATCAAAAAAGAACCCGAAAAATTTATTGGTGTTAAAACGCAAAATGAATTTGGTGAGCTGTCTTATCTTTTTAAAATACTCGATGTAAAAGATATGCTGAGCATACAGGTGCATCCAACAAAAAAAGAAGCAGAAAAAGGTTTTGATGAAGAAGAAAATAACGGCATTGACATTAAAGATCCAAACCGAAATTATAAAGACAGGAATCATAAACCGGAAGTGATGGTGGCATTGAGTGAATTTTGGTTATTGCATGGTTTTTTAAAAGAAGATAAGCTGCATGATGTGCTGCAAACTGTGTCTGAGTTTGATGGCTTTGATGATATTTTTTCTGAAAAAGATTACAAAGGTTTATATGAATATGTGATGACAATGCCGCAACATGATGTCGATAGATTATTAGGTCCATTGGTTGAACGTGAATTGCAAAACAAACAAGATAACCAGTTAACGAAAGAAGATCCGGGTTGGTGGGTTGCAAAATTGTATGAGCACAATAAGCCGCATGAAAATTTTGACCGCGGCATTTTCTCTATTTATTTTTTCAACATTATGAAAGCAGAACCTGGTGAAGCTGTTTTCCAGGGTGCAGGTTTGCCGCATGCGTATTTGGAAGGACAAAATGTTGAATTGATGGCAAACAGTGATAATGTTTTGCGCGGCGGTTTAACACCAAAACATATCGACGTGCCGGAATTGATTAAGCACATAAATTTTGAAGGCATTGAACCAAATGTTTTAAAGGGAACGCATGAAGAAAATGGTGAGAAAAATTATCCTTGTCCCGTAAAAGATTTTGGTATCAGTAAAATTGAACTAAAGGCAAACGAAGTTTATCAATCACAATCTCAATCATTGGAAATTTTTGTGGTGATTAATGGTGAATTAAATATTGCCGGAACCAATTCTCTTGAAGCAAAAAAAGGAGAAGCCGTTGCGATTTTGCCAAATGAACATTATAAAATATCCACACAGGATTACGTGCTTGCGTACAAGGCTTTTGTGCCTTAGTGCAGAATATCTATTTTTGCCGTTCAATCTTATTCGTATGAAATTATCGAAGCAAACAATTCTTTTCTATTTTATATTAATTGCAGTAACAGTTATTGTAAAAGTTATTTGCGCGCCGCAAATTGATTTGAGTGGTTTCAGCAGCGTATTTGCCGTTGCATTGTTTGCAGGCATCACTACAAAAAATAAAACAAACGCATTTTTACTTCCATTAATTGCTTTGTTTTTGAGCGATGTGATTTTACAAGGTTTGCATGTTGTAAATCTTTTTCCTTATTCTGGTTTTTATAGCGGACAGCTAATAAATTACGCGTTGTTGATGCTTGTTGTATTAATCGGAATTGCATTTCGCAATTATAAAACGGCTGGCATTTTTGCTGGTGCGATTGTTGGGCCAACGCTATTCTTTTTGCTCTCAAATTTTATTGTTTGGAAAACACAAGGCGCTGCAATGGGTTACAGCAATGATATGGGTGGATTAATGCAATCTTATACTTTCGGTTTGCCTTTTTATAGAAACAGTTTAATATCAACTATTATTTTATTGCCAACTTTTATTGCAGCATATCATTGGATGAAATACAGAAGTTTTAGTTTGGCAACAATTGAAAAATAGTTCTTCACTTTTTAGTGCATCCTGTCTCCTCTTGGCTTTAGTTGTTGAGTAATTTCTGCTTCATATGCAAGCCATTCGTTCCAGCGTTTACGCACTTTATTTTTATCAATATAATTTTCAGCCAACTCAATAAAAGTCGCATAATGCCCTGCTTCACTTTCCATGAATCTGCGATAAAAATTTTTTAAGTAATCATCATTCAAACCTTCACTTAATCTTTTAAACCGTTCGCAACTTCTTGCTTCAATCAACGCACAGATTAAAAGTTTATCGAGTAAACGGTCTTGTTCACTTCCACCTTTTTTTTCGAACTGCAATAATTTATTTACATATTCATCTTTGCGCTGTTTGCCTAATTGCAGATTTCTTTTTTGTAATTCCTGCAACACTAAACGAAAATGCCCCCATTCTTCAGTAACAATTGGTGATAATTCATTCAACAATTTAGTTTTATCAGGATAACGTTGAATAAGCGAAATGCAACTTGTTGCTGCCTTTTGTTCGCAATAAGCATGGTCGGTTAAAATATCTTCCAAACTCATCTGCGCAAGATTTACCCAGCGCGGATCTGTTGGCAAGTGCAATCCTAAAATATTTTTTTCATCATTCATAATACATCAATTCTTTACAAAAACTCAAAGTTAATTTCGTACAATCACTTCTTATTATCTTTAGTTCTCTTCACCAATAATATATTTTATGAACGAACAATTGCAGGCGATAAGCGATGAACAAAAAGAAAGATGGAATAAAGTTTCGAATAGCTGGAAGAAATGGCAGGAGCTTACCATGAACTTGCTAAAGCCTATGGGCGATGCAATTATTAAAGCGCTTGATATAAAAACTAATGATGTTGTTTTAGATATTGCTTCTGGCACAGGCGAGCCTGCATTTTCTATTGCTGCTATCGCAAGAAATGGCGAAGTATATGCAACTGATTTATCTGAAGACATGTTATCTATTGCACGCAGTTATGCAGATGAACATGACATAAATAATATTGAATTTAAAGTTGCTGATGTTTCCAGTCTTCCCTTTAAAGATAATTTTTTTGACAAAGTAAGTTGCCGGATGGGTTTTATGTTTTTTCCTGATATGCAGCTTGCAACAAATGAAATTTTTCGCGTTTGCAAAAACGCCGCCAAAGTCGCAATATGTGTTTGGGCTTCGCCTGAAAATAATGATTGGCACACTTTAATGACAAAGGTTTTATCAAAACATATTGAACTTCCCCAAACAGCTGAAGATGCACCTGGAATGTTTCGTTGTGCTAAACCGGAGTTGATGAAAAAATTGTTTGAGAACGCAGGTTTTAAAAATGTAAAAGAAGAAACTGTTTCCGGGAAAATAGATTTTGGAACACCGGAAAATTATTGGTTAAACAGAACCGAAATGTCTGAATCAACGGTAAGCGCAATTAGCAAAATTGATGATGCAACGCGCAAAAAAATAAAGGATGAGTTGATTGCAGAATGCAACAAAAAACTCACTAACGGAAAGCTTATTTTAGATTACGGTGCTTTAGTAATTTCAGCAGAGAAATAATTTGTAGACTGCTGTCAATATTTATTTTGATTATTCACCTCCGATTTTTCTCCTTCCGTATAAGATTGTTTATTTGCATTTCAATTAAAAAATTATGAGCGAAATAGCAAGCATCCATGCACGGCAAATTCTTGACAGCCGCGGCAATCCCACCGTTGAAGCAGATGTAGTTACTGAAGCAGGTTTTTTAGGTCGCGCTGCTGTACCGAGTGGTGCATCAACCGGTATTCACGAAGCCGTTGAATTGCGCGATGCAGATGATAAAGTGTATGTTGGCAAAGGTGTTTTAAAAGCGGTATCAAACGTAAATAATATAATTGCTGAACAGCTTACCGGCTGGGCGGTTGACGACCAAACTGGTATTGATGCAAAGCTCATTGAAATTGATGGAACAGATAATAAAGGCAAGCTTGGTGCAAACGCAATTCTTGCCGTTTCAATGGCTGCTGCAAAAGCTGCTGCAATAGAAAGTGATTTGCCATTGTACCGTTATCTCGGCGGCGTAAATGCAACGGTGCTTCCGATGCCATTAATGAATATTTTAAATGGCGGCGTGCATGCTGATAATAAAATAGATTACCAGGAATATATGATTGTGCCTGTTGGTGCAAATAGTTTTAGTGAAGCTTTACGCTGGGGCGTTGAAGTTTTTCATAAACTAAAAGGTGTACTTAAGAAAAAAGGCTATAGCACGAATGTGGGTGATGAAGGTGGTTTTGCGCCGGATATTCAAAGCAATGAAGAAGCTATTGAAACTGTATTGCAGGCGATTGAAGCTTCGGGTTATAAAGTAGGGGAACAAATTGCCATTGCATTAGATGCCGCCAGCAGTGAAATGTATTTTAATGATCAGTATAAATTTTATAAAAGCTCAGGTAAAATAATCAGCAGCGATGAAATGGTGGCGTATTGGACAGACTGGGTGAATAAATATCCAATCATTTCTATTGAAGATGGAATGGCTGAAGAAGATTGGGATGGCTGGAAAAAATTAACGGATGCTATCGGGCATAAAGTGCAATTGGTGGGTGATGATTTATTTGTAACAAATACAAAAATTCTGAAACGCGGAATTGATAATGGCGTTGCTAATAGCATTTTGATTAAAGTAAATCAGATAGGAACGGTAACTGAAACTATTAATGCGGTACAATTAGCGCAAACAAATGGTTACACCACAATCATGAGTCATCGCAGCGGTGAAACAGAAGATACAACGATTGCGGATTTAGCAGTGGCATTGAATTGCGGACAGATTAAAACCGGCTCCGCATCACGTACAGATCGCATGGCGAAATACAACCAGCTATTACGTATAGAAGAAGAATTAGGCAAGAGCGGCATTTATCCAAAAGGAAAAATTCGCTTCAGCAAATAATTATACACATATGCACACGTTAGTATTAAATCGTTTACAGGTTAGTTAGCTTTACGATAGAATTTATGCAGCAGCTAAAAAATATCATTCATCTATTTCGCAACAAATACATTATTGCATTAACAGTGTTTGCAATTTTGATGTTGTTCATCGACCATAATAATATTTTTAACCAGCTCGAGAGAAAAAAGCAATTGAACGAGTTGCTTGCCAGCAAAAAATTCTATCAGCAGCAAATTGACCAAACAAAGAAAAATCTTTCCGATTTGCAGAATAACTCTGCCGCCCTTGAAAAGTACGCACGTGAAAAATATTTGCTGAAAAGAGATAACGAAGACGTGTTTGTAGTTGACAATGAACAGGAGAATCAAAAAAATTTAAGCGGCAAACAATAATATGTTTTTTACGGTCGTTTGATAAGTAACCTACACGGGTTTTATTTCCAATATTCTGTGAGTACAAATTTGTTCATTAAAAAATTTAGCTATGCCAAATTTTACTCCGGAAGATTTATTATTATACAACGCAGGGGAGTTAGAAATGGAGAAAATGAATTTGATTGCAGAAGAACTCTTGGTAAACTGGTCGCTTCGTGAAAAGTTTATCGTATTAAAAGAAGCTTTCGCACGGTTAAATTCCATCCAACTGAGCTCGCCACGCAAACAAACCGTTCAAAACATTATGCGCTATGCCATGCGCAAGCCGGTAACTGTGTAATAATAAAATTTAAGAAAATTCTGTTCAGAGACTAATTTAGTTCAACTGAACAGAATTTTTTTATGACGAGAAAAGAACGATTTCATTTTTGCATACAATATTTCGAAGAACAATTTCCGCTTGCCGAAACAGAACTTGTTTACGATAATCCTTATGAATTATTGGTGGCTGTAATTCTTTCTGCGCAATGCACCGATAAGCGGGTGAACATAACGACGCCTGCGATTTTTGAAAAATATCCAACTGTTAAAAAATTATCTGAGGCTGAGTTTGATGAATTATTTCCTTTTATAAAAAGCATTTCATATCCCAACAATAAAACCAAACATTTAATTGGAATGGCGCAAATGGTGATGAAT
>JBEHXR010000226.1:0-6479 GCA_048498595.1 Bacteroidota bacterium | reverse complement strand
ATTAATGGTGCGTTGTTTAATTGTATTATCCGTTTGAGCATTTGCTATCAACAAACATAAACTTGCAGAGAGCGCTAAAATTATTTTCTTCATAATAAATTTATTTTTGAAAAGATGTGAAGCACAAAAAAAATACATAACCGTAAAAACTAAAACTACTGCTATTAACATCAGTTTATGAAATACTGAATTTTAAATTTGCGGATTTGTGAATAAAGCTTTCAGCTCAATTGCATCATCAGGTTTCATTTTACCGCCAAGAATTAAGCGCACTTGTCTTCTTCTTAATGCACCTTCAAACAGAAGCTTTTCTTCATTAGTTTCCGGAATTACAGCAGGCACAGGCCGTGGTTTATTGTTTGGATCGAGTGCAACAAAAGTAAAATATGCTTCATTGCTTTCGTAACTGTATTGATGCAAATTATCTTCACCCCAAACCCTTAAATGTATTTCCATTGACGTATTAAAAGCCCTTGTAACTTTTGCTTCAATATGCACAACATTTCCCAGCTTAATAGGATTTTTAAAACTGAGGTTGTCAACACTCGCCGTCATACAAGGCGCATTGCAATGTTTAACCGCAGCAATACCTGCAGCAATATCCATCCAGTACATTAATCTTCCGCCCATTAAATTGCCAAACACATTTGTATCGTTTGGTAAAACAATCTCATTCATTATTGTAACACTTTCACCAACCTTTTTTCCTTGCATAAAAATTTTTTGCAAATATAGTAAGCTGCCGAGCGATAGGTTTATTAATCAAAGTGCATAAAAAAAGCTCCGTAAAAGGAGCTTTTTATTAATTTATTTTTTCTGTTTACTTCCGCCTCCGCTGCTGGTGCCGCTGCTGCTGTTCTTCGATTTATTGTATTTATCCAATGCGCCCTGCAACTGGTTTTTAATACCGGTAGCATATTTATTTTCATCAGAGCTTGCATCAGGATATAAAGCAATCATGTCATTTGCTATATCAATTGCTTTTTGGTAATTATCTGCTTTTTCTCCATGCTGATCATACTGTGCATAATAGATCAACAAGTAAACATCATTTGCAAACATTACTTGTTTGGCTGATGCTGCAGTGTCTTTAAATTTTGACTCATACTGATTTTGCGCCGCAATAGCAGGAAGCGCCAATCCCTTTGTTGAATCTCTGTCACTCGCCTTTGCATAACGAACGCGAAATGCATATGGCTGCGGTTTATCAGGATATGCAGCCACATAAGCAAGAATTACAGAATCGCCTACAAGATATTTTGTTGAATCGAAAGGCTTCGTTGTATCTGCTGCAGCATCTGCAATGGCTTTGCTTACATTATAATATTGCGTTTCTGAAAGATCAGAACCGGTTATGGTTTTCATTGAACTAATCAGTCTTAACAATGCACTATAATTATTTGTACTTGTAGCTACATCTACTGCAGAGCTTAAATATTTTTGCTGGTTTTCTTTAATTGTATCTTTTGCAATTGCCATCTGAAAATAATGACCTGCGCTGTCTGCATTTTCAGGAAATTTAGCTAACACGCTGCCTGCAAGCGCATAATCTGATGGTTGAATATCTGAAGTATCTGCAGTTGATAAAAATTTTTGAATGTATGACCTGGCTTGCACAGAATCACCCAATCTATCATAATCATATGCGTACAAAACATTTAATCTTGGATAGGTTGCACAACCACCAGCTTCCATACTTTTTGCCTGGTCTAAAGACTCCTGGTATTTGCCTGCGCGGAAAAGATAGTCACCTACAAAATAATTGCTTTCGCAATCTTTATCTGCATTAGCTATCCATTTATCAAGGTATCCTTTTGCAGTGTTTACATCTGTTTCTTTGTAGTAATTGAAATATTCAATGTATACAGGCGCAAAAGTAGCATCGGCAGAAACTGCTTTGCTAAACCATTCGTCCATAGATTCTTTGTTGCGCTGGCTTTCATAAATTTTTCCAATTAAGTAATATGCTCTTGGATCTTGCGGCGCAATTACAGTTGCCTGGCGAAATGCTTCAAAAGCCTGTCCACCCTGGTCGCCACCTAACTTGCGATAGCATAAACCCATGTTGATGTAGATGTCAGGATTTTTTTGATCGATTGCTGCCGCCTGTTTTAATTTATCAATACCATAATTAGGATCGCCTTGTGTGCTGCTGCCTGCTGCCATTGCACGGCCAACTGCATTTAAAATATCAGGATTAGGACCTTTGTCTCTTCCTTTTGTTTTTGTGGTAGCTGTTATGGCTTGTTCAAATTTTTGTTTTGCGGAATTTATATCGCCGCCCTGTAAAACTTCTACTTCGCCGGAGCCAATCCAAATCCATGGATCGTTAACACCTGCTGTAAGTGCATTTTGATAAACAATTTTTGCGCTGTCAACTTGCTTATTACCAATATAAGCTTGCCCCAGCCAATAAATCGCAGAAGGATCTTTTGGATTTGCTGCAACTGCTTTTTGCAAAGTTTGTTTTGCACTTGTCCAGCGCTGGTAGTTGATGAATTTAATTCCATCATTTACATTTTGTGCTTTTACAAAAGCACCAACAGATAAAATGCTAAAAAAAGATAGGATTAGTTTCTTCATTATTCTGATGTTTTTTTTAATGTACTTTTTTATTTAAAAGACTTTTGTTTGTTTCCATTTGCGAGCTTCTAACAGTAAAATTCATTTGTGCAGGTACGAGATAACTTCTTCTAAAAACCAATTGCCCCCGCTCAAGAACTAAATAATTTACAAATCCTGTACCTAAACCGCTTGCATTTTCTTTTAATATATAATACAGTGGTCTGAATAATGGATAATCGCCCGTGGTAATAGTAGCCTGCGATGGTTTTGCAAAAATTCCTTTTCCACATCTCTTACATTCAACTAAAGCAAACTTCATTCTTTTTTCATAACCAAGTTGCTCGGGATCATCCAAATCTCCTACCCAGGATGAACCCACAAAACCAATTGCATTGGTGTTGTTAGAAATAAAATCTACAACGCCTTTACTGCCGCCGGGTGCTGCAAAAACATTCTTACCAAAATCTTTTCCGTTCAGTAAAGAATCTTTTAACATCCTTACAGTGCTTGTTGCATTATTGCCATCAAGCACAATTGTTTTACTCGTATCACTGCCTGTCAAATAACTTTTCAATTGGTCCAAAGTAAAAATGCTGTCTTTAGAATTTATGTTTACTATTACATCAATTGCATCGTATGCTAAAACATCCCACCGCGGTTTGAACAATAATTTTTGTTTATAATAATTACTTTCATCATCAGTTAACCCTCTTGAAACAATTATCATTCTTGTACTATCGCTTTGCAAATCTTTAAAGCAATCAGCTTCAGATTTATAACTCGCAATTATGTGCGCTTTAGGATACGTTGCTTCATATATTTTGATCTGCTCGCTTATAACTGGTTTAAAGCTTTCATCAACACTTATATTAATTTTACCATTTTCTGGTGTGTCGTAAGCTTTGTTTTCATGCCTGCAATTAATGAAAAAAATAGTTATGCAGCTAAAAAAAATAAAAAGCTTTAATTGTTTAAACATTCTTCTTGATTAATAATCGTGTTTAATACCTCTGTATAATCTAAAGCCGCCATACAATAAACACAATCCTGCAAAGCCATATCGTAAATTAGAATCGATATTCGCAATCATTGTTAATCCAAACCTGTCGCCGAAAAAGAAAATAATTCCTACGCCTAAAATTAAACCCGCCATGGTAAAATCATATATCATGCGCATGGTTATGTAACTTTTCCGGCGATTATTCTCAAAATTATTTTCCATTATTTTATGAGGTTGGCAATATAAAAACTTTTTTACTCAATCTGCGCTTTCAAAAGTTACAGGCAAATTAAAATATACCGAAACCGGCTGCCCGTTCTGCATTCCGGGCTTCCACAACGGCATTTTGTTTATTACGCGCATTACTTCTTTATCAAGATCTGGTCTGCCGCTGCTGATGATTTTTACATTTTCAATAGCGCCTGTTTTTGAAACAATTAAAGAAGCAAGTACTCTTATTTGTTGCCCCGGTTGTAAATCATCCGGCTGACGAACATTTTGCAAAATAAATTTTATTAATGCTTTTTCGCCGCCCGGAAATTCAGGCATTATTTCCGCAGAATGCAAAGGCAAATCTTCTTTCACTTTTTCTGTGGCTGATGTTATAACAGAGCCGGTGTTGCTATGTAATTCTGCCGGCGGTTGAATAACATCATTATCCTTTCCATCTAAGTCAATGGGACCAATGATTGCTTTATCTAATTCATCTGTTGTGTGGGGAAGTTTTTTTACCTGAGCATCTGGCGTAATAACCGGTGCCGAGTTATTATCTTGTTTATAATGACTTGCTGCTTGCACCTGCGATGATGGTGGTATTATTTTTTTGTCCGGTAAAAATTTTATTGGATTTATATCAGGCGGAACAATTACAGTTATTGCTTTTACTTTTTGTATGTGATGAAAGAATTGAAAAATTGAAAAAGCGCAGGCAACAAATAAAGTGCAGGCAATAGAAGTCATCATTATTTTATTGTATGATTTTCTCAGCGCATAAGCGCCATAATTTTTATTCCTGTTTTCAAACAGAATATCGAGCAGGTCGCTCTGCATAATTTTCTCAGGTAACATAAAAATGATTTTTTAAGTGAAGTGATGTTCAGAGCGCTCTTATTATTGAGATGCTTTGATTTATGATTTCCATAAAACCTGAAAAATTTATTCAGGTTATCTTTGCGCCGGTTAAAAAATAAAAGATGAAAATTTTAATGGTGTGTTTAGGAAATATTTGCCGCAGCCCTTTGGCAGAAGGTATTTTACAAGACAAAGCAAAACGCGCAGGTTTGAATTGGGAGATTGATAGTGCAGGCACGGGAAATTATCATATAGGTGAGGCGCCGCATAATCTTTCACAAAAAGTTGCGCGCATCAATAATATTGATATCAGTGCACAAAAATGCAGGCAGTTTGTAAAAGAAGATATGTTACGTTTTGATAAGATTTATGCAATGGATAATGAAGTATATGATGATATAAAAAAAATGAGTGGTGCGTTATGGAATGCATCGAAAGTTGATTTATTAATGAATGAAGCAAAGCCCGGTGAAGATTTAGATGTGCCTGATCCATGGTTTGGAACTGAAGTTTTATATCATCATGTATTTAAGATGATCAGCGAAGCTTGCGATGCAATTGTTGAAAAAGCCTCCCCAAGCCCCTCCGGTGGAGGGGATGTTAGAAACAACTTCACTACATCAACCAATCTAAATTTTTAAAATGCTTACTAACTATTTTATTGTTGCAATACTTTCCCCCACCGGGGGAGTTGGAGGAAGCTGTTAATGAAACCATCTATACCGCAGGGCACAAGGGATTTTAATGCAGAAACATTAGGTAAACGCAATTACATTTTTCAAACCATAAAAAATGTTTTTGAGTTGTATGGCTTTCAACCATTGGAAACACCTGCAATGGAAAATATTGAAACGTTGATGGGAAAATATGGTGATGAAGGTGATCAGCTTCTTTTTAAAATCTTAAATAACGGTTTAAACAGAATTGAAAAACGTGAACAAATAAAAACAGATTTTGAAAAAATTTTAGAAGGAAAAAATACAACAGGTATTACAGAGCGGGCACTTCGTTATGATCTCACCATTCCTTTTGCGCGATATGTTGCCATGAATTCCGGTCAACTCAATTTTCCTTTTAAACGTTATCAAATACAACCTGTGTGGCGTGCAGATCGTCCGCAGAAAGGGCGTTACCGCGAATTCTATCAATGCGATGCAGATATCGTTGGCAGCAATTCTTTACTGAATGAAACAGAGCTTTCAAATATTTATTTTGATGTTTTTGAAAAACTAAATATTGATGTTGAAATAAAAATCAACAACAGAAAAATTTTATCTGCACTTGCAGAAGTTTGCAACAAACCTGAAAGCTTAACAGATATAACTGTCGCTATTGATAAGCTTGATAAAATTGGTTTAGAAAAAGTAAAAGAAGAATTAAAGCAACGCAGTTTAAACGACGATCAGATCAGCATCATTGAAAAATATCTTTTAATTGATGGCGACAATCAAACTAAAACAGATCAACTGAAAAATCTTTTTGCCGATAACGCATCTGCAAAAAAAGGAATTGACGAACTGGAGTATGTTTTAAATTACCAACCCAAATTAAAAATTGATTTCACACTTGCACGCGGATTAAATTATTATACCGGGATCATCTTTGAAGTAAAAGCAAAAAATATTCAAATGGGCAGCATTGGTGGCGGCGGAAGATATGATGATCTTACCGGTTTGTTCGGTGTTCCAAATTTACCTGGCGTTGGAATAAGTTTTGGCGTTGACAGAATTTATGATGTGATGCAGGAGTTGAATCTTTTTCCTGCCAATGTAAATACAGCCGCACAAGTTTTGTTTTTTAATTTAGGTGAAGCTGAAGTGAAAGCTGCTTATACATTAATGCA
>JBEHXR010000225.1:0-6479 GCA_048498595.1 Bacteroidota bacterium | reverse complement strand
GATGGTAAAAAAGCCTATAAAGTAAATATTCAGTTGGGCAATACAAACACGGATTATTATGAAGTTTTGCAGGGCTTGCAGCCGGGTGATAAAGTAGTTACTTCAAGCTACGAGAATTATGGTGATATGCAGGAACTTGTTCTAAAAAAATAAAACACATTTCAATAAAAACAACAAATAAACCAATATGATAAAGATTACAGATCTCGAAAAGGTTTATCGCACAGAAGAAGTAGAAACTGTTGCGCTCAACAAATTAACTTTCGAAGTTAAAACCGGAGAATTTGTTGCAGTAATGGGACCTTCAGGCTGCGGAAAATCTACACTGCTTAATATTTTGGGAATGCTTGATGATCCCGATGATGGCAGCTTTATTTTTAACGGAATTGAAGTTGCGCATTTTAATGAACGCAAACGTGCTGACATTAGAAAGAACAACATTGGTTTCGTATTTCAAAGTTTTAATTTGATTGATGAACTTACCGTTTTCGAAAACGTTGAGCTGCCATTAATTTATACCGGCGTAAAAGCTGCCGACAGAAAAAAGCGTGTGGAAGAAGTGCTGGATAAAGTACAGATCATGCATCGCCGCAATCACTATCCACAACAACTTTCTGGTGGTCAGCAACAACGTGTTGCGGTTGCGAGAGCGGTTGTAAATCATCCAAAATTAATTCTTGCCGATGAACCTACCGGTAATCTTGATAGTAGTAATGGTAATGAAGTAATGCAACTGCTTACAGAGTTAAATGAACAGGGTACAACAATTGTAATGGTTACACACAGTGAACATGATGCACGCTACAGTCATCGTATTATTCGCATGCTGGATGGACAAACTGTTACTGAGAACATTTTGATTTAATTTATTTTCATCATCTTGGTCTTATTTGACGAGAAGTGTAAAGAGGTGAGAATTTAATTCTCACCTCTTTCATTTAATTAGATTCCCAAAATTTCTTTCAGTTTTGCATAACCTGCTTTGCTAACCGGCAGCTTTGCACCTGTGCTTAATAATAAAATGTGGCTGTCTTTTTCGTAAGCATCAATGCGTGTTATTAATTGCGTGTTTACAATGTAAGAACGATGCACACGCACAAAATGAAATGAGCGCAATGAATCTTCAAAAAAACTCATTGTTTTTTTCTTGAGAAAAGAACCTTCAGGTATAAAAATTTTTACATAATCATCTGCAGCTTCCAGGTATTGAATTTGCGAGACCGGAATTATTTTGATCTTGCTTCCATCTTTTACAACAACCCGGTTTTGTTGAATGGGCGATTGCGCTGCACTTTCCAAAACAGCTTCTGTTTTTTCGGGCGAAGTTTTTTGGTGGCTGATATATTTCTGCATCGCTTTATCAAACCTTTCTTTGCTAAAAGGCTTTAATAAATAATCAACAGCGTTCGATTCAAAAGCTTTAATAGCATATTCATCAAATGCAGTTGTGAAAATTACCTGCGGAGGATTTTCAATCAGCTCCAGCATTTCGAAGCCATTGATTTTTGGCATTTGTATATCAAGAAAAATAAGATCAGGTTCATGCTGCTGAATGGCTTTTAACCCTTCAAATCCATCATTGCATTCTGAAATAATTTTTACCTCAGAATAATTGGCCAGGTATTCTTTTACAATACTTCTCGCCAAAGGTTCATCATCAATAATTATAACATTCATCTGATTTTTTTTAAACCTTGATTAACTTTTTTGCGGAATAAGAATAGTTGTTATAAAACGATTATCCTGCTTGTCTGTTTGCAATAAATCTTGCCGCGCAAATAATAAAAATAATCTTCGCTGGATGGATGCAAGTCCGAAACCCGTTCCTTTTAACGGCTGCGATGTTTCCGGATCAAAAGGATTTTCTACAATCACCTGCAAACTATTATCTATCTTTTTTGCTTCTACTTTAATCAGCACTTCGCCTGTTGTATCATATAATCCAAACTTAATCGCATTTTCAACTACAGGCTGTAACAACATTGCCGGCAATTGTAAAGGCAGTGCATCCTCATCACAAAAAATATCTGTTTGTAACCTGTAACCAAATCTTACTTTTTCTATTTCAAGATAAAGTTGCAGGTACTGCATTTCTTCTTCTAAACTATTCCATTGCTTCTCATCTTTTTTTAAAGTGCCTCGTAAAAACTCACTTAACTGAAAGATCATGTGTCTTGCTTTTTCAGGTTGTGTACCCGTTAACGCACTTATAGAATTTAAACTGTTGAATAAAAAATGCGGCTGCAATTGTTGCCTTAATTTATACAACTCCGCATCCTTTGCCATTTGCTTTGCTTCTTCTGTATGTTCATTCATACGTCTCTGTTCCTCCTGGTTATACCATAATAAACTCATCATGCAAATACAACTCACCAATAAAAAACCAATTCCAAAACGAACGCCGCCCGACTGATGTAATGACTGCAGAAATAATGTGTCGTTCTTCATAATAACATCAAGCAAAAGTTTTGAAAGCAGAGAACAAATGCCGCTTATGCCAAGACCTACAAAAAGCACGTACCAATATTTTTCCCTTTGCGGCAAATAATACTGCATTGTTCTTACCATAAGTATGCACACGCTGCCAAGCAATCCAAAACTTACAAGTGTATCTACTAAAATTTCTCTTGCATTAAATGAAGACTGCTCTAAAACATAAGCATGAATTAAGCTTACAATAATCCACCAGCTTATATTAAGCCATAATAATTTTTTTGCCGGGCTCACCTGCGGTTAAGATATTAATTTAGTTCTACCGTTGAATGCATAAAGTTTTGCTGTAAATGTGCTGCACGTAACAAAACAAGTTTTGTATAAACATCAGCATTATCATCTTCTGATATACGCGAATAAATTTCAACGCCGTCATTCAGATCATTTAATTCATGAACTTCCGAAACGTCAATAAATTTCCAGTGAACAGGTTTGTCGGCGGCATTTAAAAAATTATCCTGTTCGCGTTCGCCAAACAATCTTGCTTTATAAAAAGCATGCAAATCATCTTCGGCACTAATTAATCGCAGTTGTTCGTCAAATTGAGCAGTGTGTTTTCCATCCCCACAAATAATTCTATACACCAATTTTGCAAGATACCATTTCATAACAGGTTATTTAAGTGAATAATTTTTGTTCAGATGTATAACTGAGTTAATCACGTTTTGTAATCAACTGAAACATTTGTTTTTGGACAATAGTTTTAAAAATTTTTGATTTCAATTCCACCAAACACACAAGTACCTCTTAGTATAAGCGATTTTGAAACATCAGGAGTTGGCAGGTTAATGTTGCGCTTATCTTCAACACCACCAAACACTGCAGTAACTTCATTTTTTATATCCCAGTTTGAAGGAATAATAATTTTTGTACCGCCAAATACATTATTCACTTCAAGTGTTACAGGTTGTTTTACGTCTGCCTGTTGCAGATTTATTTCTGCGCCACCCATAAAAGTGTTTATTTCTCCGCCTCTGAAATTTTTTGACAGCACAATTTTTTTCACACCGCCAAATACTGCATTTATCTCAACAAATTCTGAACTGTCTCTTACATCGGCAGGTACAGGTTCAGGTTGAACATATTCCGGCTGCGCATAATGTTCCCATTTATAATCTTTCCATTTTTCCCACTTCCTCCTTGAAACAGGAACGCGTGGTCTTAAGATAAATCCAAGACCAATTATAATAAGAACACCCGGCCAGATAAAATCATGCACATTAACGCTTGGTATAACATCCGTTAATAAAAAAGCTGCACCGACTAACATCATTATAAATCCGCCGGCATTTTTGAAATTGCTTCTTACCAAAATAAATAACCCGATAACAATTAAAAGCATATGCCAGCTTAATATCCAGTCTGGAATATATGCTCCTAATTTTTGGGCCATCAGTACACCGCCTATGCCAATTAATATTAATCCGCTCCAAATGCGATTATGACGGTGATGCCGGTGTATGAACCCGTCATTTACATTTTCGCGGTTATTTTTTATATCCTCATTTTCCATTTTCTTATTCATACTTTGATTGCGCAAAAATATACCTGCTTTTTGCATATTAAAAGCATAAGTAGGTTTTACAAATTGAATAGTAGGTAAATGATATAAAGCTGTCGGTGAATGCTTAGGCGGAGCTTGGATATTTACGTTAAAAAACTTTTACAATGCCTGGTTTAACCGGAGAACTGAAATAATCAGTTTGAAATTTTGGTTACACACTCACATTAAAATCTCTCAGTGCATCATTCAAACTTGTTTTAAGATTTGTACTTGCTTTGCGTTTGCCAATAATTAAAGCACAGCTTACGCCAAAAGAACCGGCAGGAAAATCTTTATTGTATGTGCCGGGAATTACAACGCTTCCGGCAGGCACACGACCTTTATATTCGATAGGTGAAGATTTTGTAACATCAATAATTTTTGTTGATTGAGTAAGTACAACATTGGCGCCGAGCACTGCTTCTTTTTCAACAATTACACCTTCAACAACAATACTTCTGCTGCCTATAAAACAGCCATCTTCAATAATTACAGGGCTTGCCTGCAAAGGTTCCAACACACCACCAATACCAACGCCGCCACTTAAATGAACATGCTTTCCTATTTGTGCGCAACTGCCAACAGTTGCCCATGTGTCAACCATTGTACCTTCATCAACATAAGCACCAATATTTATAAAGCTGGGCATTTGTACCACGCTCTTTGCAATGTATGCTCCATAACGTGCGATAGCACCCGGCAATGCACGCACACCTAACACTGCAAAATTTTTTTTCAATTCAATGCGATCATAAAATTCAAACGGCGGCATATTCCATGTTTGCATTGGCTGAATACCGAAATATAAAAGAATTGCCTGCTTCACCCATTCATTTACTCTCCATCCGTCAGCATTTGGTTCTGCCGTGCGCAGCCTGCCCTTATCAACTTCTTCAATAACGACTTTAACTGCATTCGAATATTTTTCTTCTTTCAAAAGTTCGCGATTATCCCATGCTTCAAGAATCAGCGATTGCAATTCCATGTATAAAATTTTTGCAAACATAAGCAGTAAAGAAGTGAACGGATAACTTTGCGCAATTCATGCAAAAATTTCTCATAATACAAACCGCGTTTATTGGTGATGTGATATTGTCCACTGTTTTGATTGAAAAATTACATGCAGATTTTCCCGATGCGCAAATTGATTTTTTATTGCGGAAAGGAAATGAAGGTTTGTTGAAAGATCATCCGTATTTGCATGAAGTTTTGATCTGGAATAAAAAAGAAAATAAAACAAAGAATCTTTTTACGTTGCTTAAAATCATTCAAAAAAATAAGTATGATAAAGTAATTAACGTGCAACGGTTTTTTTCAACGGGTTTATTAACTGGATTTTCAAAAGCAAAAGAAAAAATAGGTTTTGATAAAAACCCATTAAGTTTTTTGTTTGATGTAAAAGTGAAGCATGTTATCGGAACAAAAGAAAAGCCGGTGCATGAAGTGCAGCGCAATCTTTCTTTGATAAAACATTTTACAAGCAATAAACCTGCAAGACTAAAGTTGTATCCATCGAAAGAAGATTACGAAAGAGTTGATGCGATGATGAATCGTGAAGCCTCAAACGCGAAAAATGAATTGTCAACTGTTAATTACATCTGCGTAGCACCGTCTTCCGTTTGGTTTACTAAACAATTTCCAAAAGAAAAATGGATCGAGTTCTTACAACAGTTAGCGCCTGAGATAAAAATATTTTTGATCGGCGCTTCATCAGATAAAATCTTGTGTGATGAAATTAAAAATGCATTGCCAGGAAAATCAGTAATGAATCTTTGCGGTGAATTGAATTTTCTTGAATCTGCAGCGCTTATGCAAAATGCAGTAATGAATTATGTAAATGATTCTGCGCCGATGCATATGGCTTCGGCAATGAATGCGCCGGTTACTGCAGTGTTTTGTTCAACAGTTACATGGTTTGGGTACACACCATTAAGCGATAAAAGTTTTATTGTTGAAATAGAAGAGCCGCTGTATTGCAGACCCTGCACAACACATGGAAGACGTGAATGCCCTGAGAAACATTTTAGATGTGCGCTTGATATAAAAAAAGAACAATTATTATCAACACTAAATAATGACTGAAGAATTATTTAATAACGATGTTGAAAAAGCTTTGCGTGTGTTGCAAAGTGGCGGAACTATTTTATATCCTACAGATACAGTTTGGGGCATTGGTTGTGATGCAACCAATGAAGTTGCAACTGAAAAAATTATTCAGCTTAAACAAAGACCACCACAAAAAAGTTTTGTAGTGCTTGTTGCAGATGAAAAAGATATTTTTCGATATACTGCTTCGCCGGATTTAAGTGTGTTTGATTATTTGCAAACAGTGCAAAAACCAACCACCGTTATTTATGAGCATGCACTTGGGCTTGCATCAAATGTTTGCAACGAAGATGGCTCAGTTGCGATTCGTATTTGTAAAGATGAATTTTGCAAACAC
>JBEHXR010000224.1:0-6490 GCA_048498595.1 Bacteroidota bacterium | reverse complement strand
AGCAGGATAGCTGCCTGCGAGTAATCCAGTAACTATGGTAAACAAAATCATGATGAGCCAAAAAACAGGATTGGCAATCTGCAGGCTCATTTCTTTATCAGTGAGTTTATTGAAATAAGGCAAAGCAATTGCCGCCATGCCAAGTGCTAATAAAAATGCAAACGTGGCCATTAATAATGATTCATTTAAGAACTGGCTAACGAGTTGTTTTCTTCCTGAACCAACTGCTTTGCGAACACCCACTTCTTTTGCTCTTTTTTCAGAACGTGCAGTACTTAAATTCATGAAGTTGATACATGCAATCAGCAAAACAATAAGACCTAAAACACCAAACATTCTCACATATTTTATAAAGCCGCCGGTGTTTTTGCCATTTTCAAAATCGCTGTACAATCTCCATTTCGACATGGGATGAATAAACAATTCCGGTTTAATATGTTTTAATGTATTCTCATCTGTAAAATGAGAAAGTACATCGTTTTTAATTTTTGTATTTACACTTGCAGGATTAGCATTTGGATTTAATTGCACAAATACCTGCCATGAATTATTTCCCCAGTTTGTTTTATGATATTGCTTTATCCATGGATAAATGCTTTCCTCCAATTGAAAAGGAATTAAATAGTCAAAAGAAAGCGAACTGTTTTTAGGTTCTTTATCTACAACTGCTGTTACCTTTAAATTAGTTTGATTATCCAATTTTATCGTTTTGCCAATTGGATCTTTATTACCAAAAAGTATGTCTGCTGTTTCTTTTGTTAATACAATAGAATAAGGGTCGTGCAAAGGATCTTTACTTCCTTTAAGTATGTTTAGAGAAAACATTGAAGTGGCATCTTCACCAATAAAATGTCCTTGCTTGCTGATCTTTTTTTCACCATACATCAACGAATGTCTTTGACCCCAATCACACATCACTACAGCTTTAAAATCGGGGAATTTATTTTTAAGCTCTTCACCCAATGGGTAAGGTAAAGCTTCCTGCGAACCGCGAACATTGTCGAACGTCTGATTCATCATTACCTGGTAAATAGTATCGTAGTTTTTAAAATTTTTATTGGCAGAAACTTCATCATATATCCACAAACCAATAATCATTGCCACGGCCATTCCGGTTGCTAATCCCAGCACGTTAATAATAGAATAAGTTTTATTCTTTATAATGTTACGCCATGCTGTTTTGAAATAATTTTTAAACATTGACTACGGTTTAATTTATATGATTAGCTGATTAGCCTGATTGTGTTTGACGATTCACAATTCAATTTGTTACTCTGTTCGCAAACTCTTTACAGGATTTGAAATGGCTGCTCTTATTGCCTGGAAGCTTACCGTTATCAGCGCAATTAATAAAGCGCCAATTCCTGCAAATGCAAAAAACCACCATTCAATATTTATGCGATAAGCAAAATCTTGTAACCATGTATTCATTATCCACCACGACAAGGGCGCTGCAAAAAGAAAAGCGATTGCAACGAGCTTTAAAAAATCCTTCGATAACATTTGAACAATACTTTGAACACTTGCACCCAATACTTTTCTTATGCCTATTTCTTTTGTTCTTTGCTCAGCAATAAAAGTGGCAAGACCAAACAAACCAAGACATGCAATAAAAATGGCAAGCACAGAAAATATCAACGCAATCTTTCCGGCACGTTGTTCCGAGCGATACATTTCATCAAAAGAATCATTTAAAAAACGGTAACTAAAAGGCAAGCCCGGTGCTATTGCTTTCCATTTATTTTGAATTTGTGTGATGAGATGTTGAATGTTTGCTGTGTTCACTTTAAAAACACCAAAGCCACCGCCACCGCCTAAGTGAAAACATAAAGGACCAATAACCTGGTGCAGTGATTCAAAATTAAAATTCTTAACTACGCCAATAATTGTATGTGCACTCGTTGCTCCGTTATCTTCGCTTTCGTATAAGTTTTTTCCGATCGGATCGGCATAGCCTAAAATTTTTGCAGTTGTTTCGTTAATAATTACAGCCGAAGAATCTGTAGGAAAATCTTTAGAAAAATTTCTTCCTTTTACAATCTGCATTCCAAGCGTTTTAAGGTAATCATAATCGATGCTCCAGTTTTGCATATCAAAGCCACTCTGCGTTGTAAGTACAGCATCTTTTGAAAAAGTATTATCACTTCTGTAAGAATCTGACACCGGTAAGTAGCCGCTAATTGTTGCGCTTACCACACCTGGTAATTGTTTCGCTTCATTTTTAAAAGCAGTTGCATTATCGTTTAAAGAACCAATACCATTTATAATTAAAATTTGATCTTTGTTATAGCCAAGATTTTTTGTTTGAATATAATTAAGTTGATCATACACTACAATCGTTCCTACAATTAAAACAATTGAAGTGGCAAACTGAAAAACAACCAGCACGCTTCTTAATCCGCCACTTTTACTGCCTAATTTTAATTTGCCTTTTAATACTTCGATAGGTTTGAATGAAGACAGAAAAAACGCAGGATAGCTTCCTGCCAATAAACCAACAACAAATGGCAACGCAATTAGCAACGGCAAGATGTAAACAGAAAGCAAATTTGAAATATTCATTTGCTTATCTGCCACATTATTAAATAAAGGCAACACAGCATAAACAATTATAACAGCTATAATCAACGACACTAAAACCATCGCTGTTGATTCAAATAAAAATTGCCAGATCAAATCACTTTTTTCTGTGCCTAACACTTTTCTTATACCGACTTCTCTTGCACGATTAGCCGAACGTGCAGTTGTAAGATTCATGAAATTTATACAGGCAATTAATAAAATGAAAAGCGCCACTGCAGAAAAAATATAAACATATTGCACATTGCCGCCCGCACTAAGTTCAAAACTGCGGTCAGAATACAAATGAATTTTTGTAAGCGGCATTAATGAATATTCAAGGTTGTTGCCGGCCTTTTTAAATTCATCCATGCTGTTTATGTTCATAAATTTTTTTGCGTAGGGCAAAACGTATTTGTCAATGTACTGGTCGAGATTTTTTTCGAACGCTTTGTAATCTGTACCCTGCCTTAGTTTTAAGTAAGTGTAAAAATTATGACTTGTTATTGCTCCCCATGAATAATCAAGATTCTTCATGGAAAAAAGAAAATCAAAATGAAAATGCGCGTTGGCTGGTATATCTTTTATAACGGCTGTTATTTTATAAAATGGATTTTTATCATCTCTTGTTTCAATTGTTTTGCCAACAACATGCGTATTACCGAAATATTTTTTTGCAGCTGACTCAGTTAGAACAACAGTATTGGGTTCATCCAACGCATGTTTAGTGCTGCCTTCAACTACAGGCAGTTGAAACACATCAAAAAAAGTTGAATCAACATTTGCAACTTTTTTCTCATCAATATACTCAGTGCCTTTCTTTATAAGTTTATCTCCGTTGGAGGTGTAGATGCGTGTGTATTGTTCAACCTGCGGATAATCTTTTTTTAATAATTGCCCCATCATATCGCTTGTAAGCGCCATATGCAGGTTAGCCCCGCCAAATTTTATATCTGAATTGATGCGATAAATATTATTAGCGTCCGGAAAGAAACGATCATAACTTAATTCATCCATTACATACAATGCAATTAATAAAAAGCATGCAAGCCCGATTGCCAAACCGGTAATATTTATAATGGAATAGGCTTTATTCTTAACAAGATTTCGCCAGGCAATCTTTAAATAATTTTTGAACATAAAACAGTCCTCCAATCCCGCAAGAGAGGAATTTTGATTTGATTTAATTTAATACTGGCTAGGATGGGACGCTTTTTTATCTCAACCTGCATGCCAATGCAAAACACTTTAGTAATAAGTATGTGTTGATAAAAAAAGTGTTCGGAAATGAACACCTTTTGTGCGATGCCGTACATTACGCCATCAATTGAATAATTTATTTTAGCGCATCAACAGGTATATATGGCAAATTCAAAAACCCGTAGCAATAATATTTTTTTAAGAATGCATTCAGTAGTGCGGATCTTAATAAGTGCTGTTTTCTCCGTAATAACTTTTTTGGTCATTCCAAATAAAGAAAATTTTATTTTAAGAATTATCAGCGTATGGATTGTATTTGCAATTACGCATCTTATAATGAGTTGGATAGTTTTATTTCGTAAACCAATAGATGAAATAAAAAAGACAGCAGCAAAAGATGACGGCAGCATACCTTATGTTTTTATAATGATACTACTTTCTTCGTGCGGAAGCATGTTTGCTGTTTTATTGCTTATGATTTCAAAAGACGTTAATGCATCGAACAGTAATTTTTTTGTACCTGCAACCGTTAGCGGCATGTTGCTTTCCTGGGCGATGGTGCATACATTATTCGCATTTCATTATGCGCATGATTATTATATGCCCGATGAAAAAAATAAATCGAAACAGGTAGGTGGTCTTGAATTTCCCGGAAATACACAACCTGATTATATTGATTTTGCTTATTTCTCTTTTGTTATCGGTTGCACATTCCAGGTTTCTGATGTTGAGATTTCTTCAAGAAGAATAAGACGACTTGCATTTTTACACCAGATCATTTCCTTTTTCTTAAACACTTTTGTTGTAGCGTTAAGTATAAATTTAGTTGCGAGTTTGAGTAAGTAACCAATCATCATTCGCATTAATAGTTCAATCTTACCAAGCTAAACATTAACACTAAAACATTTACCATTAACATTACCGGCGAATAGTTTAAGTTACCTTACATGCTTACCGGTTATTCTACTGGTAAAATAAATTTCAAAAATGTCAAATATCACACAGGTTGTTAATGCTGAAAAAAACATGACAACATTAAAGAAAAGTGTTCACGCTGCAGCATTAGATCAGGTTTTAAGCAGCACCGGACCCTACACGCTGTTTGCGCCTTCCGATCTTGCTTTTCAAAAGCTGGATAAACAGATTTTAGAAAACTTGTTAAAACCGGAAAGCATCACCAAACTTAAAAACGTAATTAACTCACACATTGTTTCCGGAAAAATAAATTACAAAGATTTAAAAGAAGGAGAAAAACTGAAAACTGTTAACGGGGGAGAATTGCAGGTGCATGTTAAAGATGGCAAAGTACTTATTGAAGATGCATTAATTCAAAACCGTGATGTGCAAACATCCAACGGTGTAATTCATTCTTTAGATTCAGTGATAATGAAAAACTAAGTTTAAATAGTTTATTACAAGCCACAGGTCGCCCTGTGGCTTTTTAATTGTCGTGTGCGAAGCGATGCTGCAGAAAATTACGCTATGCGCAATGTATTACATCCTGTTTTTCTGACCAGGAAAATTATAGACGAGTTTGAATTAAAAACTAAAGTGTAGATCTTGTGCTGGTTTAATGCATGTTCTATAAACGCTTAACTCCATTACATGAAGTTTTAAAAGTGATGCCACCTGTTAATCTTCATAACCACTTTTTATAACAGTACAGATCATTTTAAACTGTTCGTTTGCGTTAAAGCAATGCTGTGAGTGGGCTGGTATTATTATTCCGCAGCCTAATTTCAGTTCATGCAGTGTATTGTTAATTGTAACTTGCGCATTGCCATCAATAATTTGCACAAAAATATCAAAAGGGCTTGTTTTTAAACCTAATTCCTCACCTTCAGCAAAAGACATTGCAGTAATATTTCCTGTTGATTTCTTAATAATGGTTTTACTTACCACTGCATTGGGCACATATTCTATTATTTCAACAATGATGTGAGAAACCGATTTTTCTAATTCTGCACTATCCTTATTTCTGTTCTTATTTTCCATCTTATTTCATTAAAGTAAAATTGATTAAAATTTGTTTATTATTCTTACATAAATCGTTGTAAAACTTGCATGATTTACACGTCTTCCAGCGGTGAACGTCTTTTGTCTTTTAGTGTTTTAAAGAACGAGGGCGTTAAGCCGGTTATTTTTTTAAATTGGTTTGAGAGGTGCGCCACACTGCTGTAATTTAATTTGTAGGCAATCTCGGTAAGATTTAATTCATCATAAATAATAAGTTCTTTTACTTTTTCAATTTTATGAATGATGATGAAATGCTCAATGGTAATACCTTTTACTTCTGAAAAAAGGTTGGAGAGATAAGTATAATTATGGTTCAGCTTTTCACTCAGGTACTCTGAAAAATTAGTCTCGGGCAACTCATCGGCGTAGTGTACCATTTCAATAATTACATTTTTAATTTTTTCTACAAGCATGGCTTTTTTATCGTCCATTAATTCTAACCCTGCTTTTAAAAGAGCGGCTTTTAATTCATCATGCTGTTTAGCAGAAATGGGTTTTTCTAATTCTGCTTCGCCCAATTCTATTGCCCTGTAAGGTATGTTCATATTTTCCAATTCAGCTTTTACTAACATTTTGCAACGCAGACTAACCATATTTTTTATAAAAAGCTTCATTTGTTTGTGGGTATGTTCTGGCTGCAGATAAAAATAAAACCGTAATTGGTCAGCTTTAAAAAATCGAAATTTGATACGACGTGAATAACTTAATCTGCTGC
>JBEHXR010000223.1:0-6530 GCA_048498595.1 Bacteroidota bacterium | reverse complement strand
TGCTTGCTTATTTTTTACGACAAACATAAAAGCACAAAATGCAATTTTTCTTTCTCAGGGAAGAATCGAATTTGAAAAAAAAATAAGTTTATGGGCAATAATGGATGAACAAGCAGATAATAGTGATGATGCATCCTGGATAACACTTGAAAAAAAAGTGGTACCGCAATTTAAAACTACATATTTCGATCTCGAATTTGATAACGGAAAAACCTTATATAAACCAGGAAGAGAAAATCCCGAAAATAATAAGTTATGGCAGTCGCCTGCAGAGGATAACGTCGTATTTACAAATTTGAAAGACTCTTTAAGCGTCGCGCAAAAGCATGTTTATGAACAAACATTTTTAGTAAATGACAGCACCAGGAAAATTAAATGGAAGATTACGGATGAGACCCGCAACATTGCCGGCTTTGATTGCAGGCGTGCCAATGCAATAATAATGGATTCAATTTACGTAGTTGCATTTTATACTGATGAAATTACAACAACCGGTGGCCCGGAGTCTTTTAATGGATTACCAGGAATGATATTAGGCATTGCGTTACCGCATGAACATATTACATGGTTTGCCACAAAGGTTTACACTGATAAAATTAATGATACAGAATTAGCTCCTCCAGCGAAAGGTAAGAAGACAACATCTAAAGAATTGCTTGGCACTTTACAGGATTTTATGAAAGACTGGGGCAAATGGAGTAAGCCTTATCAACGGCAAATTATGCTTTAAAATTTCGGGCAAGGCAATCCTTTGCTTTGTGCAGCATGTTTAATGTAGATGAGAGAAATCTCAATGCCACCGCGGCTTTCAGATGCTGTTTTTAAACTTGATGTATTTATATCATAGGTTGCGCCTATGCGTAGGTCATCAAACTCTAAGCCTATGTAGGGAATAATTGCATCTCCAAATCTAAACCATGCACCACCATAAAAACTAGTTGGACTTTCGCTATCAGGATCGCCTGCAACAAATTGAAGCGCTCCGCCGATAAGTGCTTCGTGTGCACCAGCCTGCGTGCTGTATAATCCGCTTAAATGAACCGTAGTTATTTCGTTAACGGGAAAATAGCCACCAGCATGAAATGTAGCCCTTGGATATAAATCATAATTAATTCCGGTAAAATCTTGGCGCGGACGATTAATATGATATAAACTCACACCAACATACATATTGTTATTGTTTGATGTACTTGCAGTATAAAGTAAACCAGCATTTACGTCAACATAATTTGCTTTTAAAGTTGAGTTATTAAACACTTCGCTTGTAACACCTGTAAAACCAAATGGTGTAAGCTGGTCTTCAAATTTTAAATCTGAAGTATTGATAAGCATGTTTGAATACGTAACCTGGAAACCTGCACCCAATTGATGCAAACCATCTTCATCAAGTCCTTTATGATATGCGGTAGATAAAGAAAAATAATTAAACGAAACAGCGCCTGCAGCACTTTTATCAGTATAACCCATTACACCAACGCCCCATGTATCTGTATATGGAATATGATTTACGAGTATTGGGAAATCAACAGAAGCCGTGCCGGTAATATATGCCCTGTTAATGGTAGGCCATTGATTACGATAATTCGCTGCTGCTCTAACCACACCATCAAACTTTCCTGTAAACGCAGGGTTAAGCGTCATTGGTGAAGAAAAAAATTGTGAGAAATGCGGATCCTGCGCCCAAACATTCACAGCAAGTATGGTAAATATTATCAGTAGTCGAATTTTCATAACGAGTTTTGGGATTAACCATTTAAATATAGACCGTTGAAAAACATATATCGCTGCAATTAATTAGAATTGAGATTTTGGTCCAAAGGAAAGATCGCCCGCATCACCCAAACCAGGAACAATGTAACCTTTAGCAGTTAATTCATCATCAATATCTCCGCACCAAATATATATTTTTTCACCTAATTCCCTCACAATATAATCTATGCCTTCCGTAGCTGCAATAGCACAAACAACATGTATTTCAGACGGCGTTCCATAATGCAATAAAGATTGAAGCGCCGCCACCATTGAAGAGCCTGTTGCCAGCATTGGATCTGCTATAATTAATACGCGATTTTCTATTGATGGACAGCTTAAATATTCTAAACTTATTTCAAAGCTTCCATCTCTTTTGTGCTTACGGTAAGCTGAAATAAAAGCATTATCCGCTTTGTCAAAATAATTTAAAAGTCCGTTATGCAATGGAAGACCTGCACGCAAAATGGTTGCTAATACCGGTTGTTGTGCGAGTGTTTTGCTGTTATGAATTCCAAGCGGTGTTTGGATTTCTTTTTCGTTCCACAAAATTTTTTTGCTTACCTCATAAGCCATTATTTCACCAATGCGTTCAAGATTTTTTCTGAAACGCAAACGGTCTGTTTGAAGGTCAACATTCCGCAGTTCATTCATCCATTCAGTAAGCAGGCTGGCATGCTTGCCAAAATTGGTTATCATCAAACGAAGATAAAAATGTTTTAAACTAAATTATATTAAGATGCTTGTAGTTTTGGCTGCTAATTTTTAAGAAATGATTTATCATGTTATTGGGCTGATGAGTGGCTCTTCACTGGACGGATTAGATATTGTTTTTGCTGAGTTAGAAGAAACACGTGGCAATTGGAATTACACAATTAAAGCTTGCGCGTGTTATGAATACGATGAAGAATGGAAAAATAATTTATCCAATGCAAAAAGTTTAAATGCTTATGATTATATGTTGTTGCATATTAACTATGGAAAATACTTTGCGGCGGCTGTAAACAGATTTATTAATGAAAATGATCTTGATCACAAGGTTCAATTAATCGCTTCGCATGGTCATACTGTTTTTCATGCGCCTGAATTTAACATGACATCGCAAATTGGTGATGGCGCTACTATCGCTGCGCTTACAGGAATTAATGTAGTAAGTGATTTGCGAAACATGGATGTTGCATTAAATGGTGAAGGCGCACCCATCGTTCCGGTGGGAGAAAAACTATTATTTGCGGGCTTTGATTTTTATTTGAACATCGGAGGTATTGCAAACCTTTCTTATCAAACAGAAAAAAAATTTATTGCGTTTGATGTATGTGCTGCTAACAGCATTTTAAACAGGCTTTCACAATTAAATGGAAAAGCATTTGATGAAGACGGAAATTTTGCTGCAAGCGGTATCATCAATTCAAACTTATTATCCCAACTTAATCAGCTTGATTATTACAAGCAACCTTTTCCAAAATCGCTTTCAAATGAGTTTGGACACAATGTCGTCTATCCGCTCATTCAATCGTTTCAAATCGATACAAATGATGCCCTGAGAACTTATGTTGAACATATTGCTGAGCAAATTTTTAATTCGATAAAAATGGTTTTAAGTAATGAAGAACTACATCAGTATAAGTTATTAATTACGGGCGGCGGTGCTTTTAATAAATTTCTTACTGCTGTTTTAAAGGAAAAGCTATGTAAATTAAATGTTGCAGTTTTTGTTCCCGAACCGAACGTTATAAAATATAAAGAGGCATTAATTATGGCGCTGTTGGGTGTATTAAGATGGAGGGAAGAAAACACCGTATTCGCTTCAGTAACCGGTGCAACGAGAAATAGTATTGGCGGCGCAGTGTGGATAGGGCAGGAGGCTTAAAATAACATACAATAAATTTCGTTTAGTATTTTCAAAGCGCCGTTCTTATGCGATTATATTTTTTCTGTTTAATTGTGTTCTGTTTTACTGCTTGTAAAGAAAAATTCGATAACAAGACTTATGAAGATAACAAGCAAAGTCTTGCACAAAAAGAACAAACACATCCCGCTGAATTTTTAAAGCTTACTTCTGATAACCGAAAAACTTTATTTGGCGCCACCGTTATACACGGAAAAATATTTAATACCGCTTCCGTTTGCAGTTATAAAACAATACGCGTAAAAATTTTATGTTATCATAACGGCATACAAGTAGAAGAACATGAAGATGTTTTTCCTGATATGATAAAACCCGGTCAAACATCCAATTTTAAAACTAAATATCGTTTGCCAAGGGGAACGGATAGCCTCGCATTATCTGTAATGAGTGCCGAATCTGTTTTAGCAGATACAACGAAGGATTAATTATACAATTCCCACCAAAATTTTTCATTGATTTTTTATAGAAATGGATAAAAAAAATCCCCCGATTTTTTCGGGGGACTTTTTTTTGGAAACAATTCCGTAATAGTTTCAACGGGGGCAATTGTTTCTTTTGGTTTTTTTTTGGATAATTGGATTTCAAGAGTACTTCTTATTAACAACGATGTAAAATTGCATTGTAATTTCTACGCAACCGTAAAGATTAAGTTTTTCAGCTATCCGGATTAGACAAAAAATTGTGTTCGGCACAAATTTAAATTTTAGCGTATTGATTGGTATCGGTTACGATTTTCTACACTTTCTGTTATCAGTAATGCATTCAGAATATAAAACATTTTTTTTGTAGATATTCAGATGATAAAAGCAGAGCTTAAACTGATATGATGTCAGACTTAAGATCAAAAAAAAATCTCACAAAGCGTGAGATTTTTTTTAAAACAATTCCGTAATAGTTCAACGGGGGCGATTGTTTCTTTTGGTTTTTCTTTTGGACTTTTTGGATTCTAAGAGTACTTCTTATTAACAACGATGTAAAATTGCATTGTAAAAGTTACACATTGCAAAAGATTTAGTTTTTCCGATACTCGAATAAGACAAGATCGTTTTTAGAAAACTTCAGCTATCATACATCTCGCGCTACCACCGCCATTTGTTTCAATTGTTTTCAAATCTGCATAAAGAAACTTATTGTATTTTTTAAGTTGATTGATTTGCGCTTGAGTTAAAGATTGAAAAGCTTGTTGCGACATTATCAGTATCTTTTCACCTTTCGAGTTGTTTAACTGAAGCATATTACCGGCAAAGCAATTCATTTGGTCTTGTGATATTTCAATGATTTCTTTTGATGTTTTTTTAATTACGCTTATAATTTTATTTCTTTCTTCTTTATCATTTATTGCATCAAGACAAATAACAACAAACTTATCTGCAACACACATCATAACATTTGTATGATAAATAAGATTGCCATTTTTATCTCTTGCTTCAAAGCTGCATGCAGTATAATTCATTTTCCCGCAAAAAACATCCAACACTTTTTTACTTGTGCGCGGAGATATACATGCGTAAGCAATTTTATTCTCTCTGTCCAACACCATACTACCGGTTCCTTCAAGAAATAAATTTTCGTTTTCAAAGCCGGTTAAATCTATTATGTTGCTTTTATCAAAATTTTTATTAATGATGTCTTTTGTATGTTGCTTTCGTTCTGCACGCCTGTTTTCAGCAAACATTGGATAAAAAATCTCTGTTCCGTTTTCATGAAAAGAAACCCAGTTGTTTGGAAAAATTGAATCTGGCGTATGCGGTTCGGCTGTATCATTTATTACTGTAACATCAATATTATTTTCCCGCAGCATATCAACAAAAGCATCAAATTCTTTCAAAGCTTTTTCCTGTGCATTTTCAGCTTCACCGGCTACCTGGAAAAGATTATTGCCCGCAGTTTCCGCATTGTACGTAAAAGCTGCAGGGCGAATCATTAAAACTCTGTTTGTGTTTTGCATAAATATTTATAAAAGTTTATCACGCAACAAAGGCATACTCATACAATGTGGCCCGCCACGTGCTCTGGAAAGTTCTGCCGATGGTAATAATATTAATGTATTTTCAAGACGCTGAGGATCCAGTCCGGCATCAAATTTTTTAAACAGCTCTGCTGTTGTAATTATATTGAAACCTTCTTTCTTAAAAGCGTTAGCTGTAAAATCATTTCTGTCGTAACCAACCACCACACCTTCTTTCAATGCAACTACATTGCAGCTGTCTGTCCATTGCTCGCGATCATCATATGGAAATTCATTTCCACCGCTGTAAATTATTTTTACATCTTCCGGTTTGCAGTTGTAATCTTCAATACTAATCTTTTTTAATAGTTCTTCAATGCCGGCAATTTTATTATTTATGCTATAATCTTTCTCAGCGGCGTATTTTTCTTTAGCTGATTTATAAAACTGCAGCACTTCGGGCTCTTCAATCGCAATTAAGTCTTGCTGATGTATCAGCCTGCGCAAATAAGATTGCTTTACTTTATTTTCTGTGGCAAGAATATTTTCAGAATAGCGCCCATACAAAACCCAAACATTGCGCTTTACCTGCGTGAAGATCGTGTCAATATGCATCTGCGCCCGGTTCTTTGCAATTTTTATTACTGAAATTTTTTCAATGCCTAATTTATCATTTGAAAAAATTGTGTGTATGATTTCATTGATGGCGTTTGATGAAGTGCGCTCACTGCAACCAACAATTAAATGTTGCGGATGTATCATCATAATATCGCCGCCTTCAATGCTGATGAATCTTGCTTTTCTTTCCTGCTCTTCGTATAAAAAGAAATCACTTTCTTCAATAACTTCAATCACTTTAGTAGCATCTTCTTTAAACAAAAAATATAATGCAAGAAATTTTGTGATCAGCGATTCGCGTTTGCG
>JBEHXR010000222.1:0-6536 GCA_048498595.1 Bacteroidota bacterium | reverse complement strand
TGGCACATCTACGCCAAACTCACTGCCTGCCCTGCATACTTGCGCCAGGGTGAGGTATGCTAGTGAATCAATGAGCACTGGTGTATTCACATTCATACCGCGTTAATTCATTGCAGTAATATTTCCATTGGCATTATATTTAAAGCCGCCTGGCAAAACCGGTAGTTACACCAAGCCCTTAACCTTGCAGATTTAATACTGCCGTGTGCTGCACGGATATGTACGCCATAAGTATTGCTGTGCAATGTAATTGTATCAAATAGATTGGATCGTGTTTTTGGTTTTGGGAATTTTTCTTTTTCATATCGCAGCTTTTGTGTAGCTTACATCAGCCGCCAACATGCATTGGTTGAGTGTTTAAATTACTGCTTTTTATTTCATTCACCACAATCTTCACAGCAACCTTATAGTAACATTATAGTAACCTTATAGCAACCTTATAGTAATGTTTCTTTATACTTACTCCTTATCTACAAGATACCAACTTGCTGTTAACCGGCAACCAAAGCTATGGTAATATTACACTTCAAGGCTCTTCAATGTACTTCATTCACCTTTTTACCGCTTCATCTTCGCTCCGGAGAGGAAGAAAGACGAACATGAAAGGAAGAAAACTATTAACTGTTAACCCCCTTCGCCGGTTATGGAAACTGCAATTAAATTTTTGCTTTTAACGAAACATTCTGCTGCAATTGAATGTCTGTCTGTAAAAATTTACCAAACAAATTTAGTAAATTCGTAGAGTATGACTGAGCAGGTAGCAACGCAGGAAATTGTATTGCCTAAGTATAATCTTACAGAAGAACAGGAAAAAAAATTAATTCTCCGGCAATATCGTGCGCTTTTAAAACTGTTACGCCCAAAACTTAAAAGAGAGGCAACAGAATCTAAAAGAAATGGTGAAGAATTAATTCGTCGTGCTTTTGAAATTGCAGCAGATGCACATAAAACCATGCGCCGCAAAAGTGGCGAACCGTATATTTTGCATCCGATTGCCGTTGCAATGATTTGTGTTGAAGAAATTGGCTTGGGTGTTCGTTCAACCATTTGTTCTTTGTTACACGACACAGTTGAAGACACTGATGTTACAATTGAAGATATAGAAAATGAATTCGGAACTGAAATAGCAAGAATTGTTGATGGCTTAACAAAAATTTCAAATGTAATTGACACCAATAGCAGCCAGCAGGCAGAGAACTTTAAAAAAATATTACTTACACTTACAGATGATCCGCGGGTAATTCTGATAAAGCTTGCCGACCGTTTGCATAACATGCGTACGCTGGATTATATGAAACCCGAAAAACAGTTGAAGATTTCAAGTGAAACAGTGTGGGTGTATGCGCCGCTGGCGCACCGTATGGGTTTATATAATATCAAAACAGAAATGGAAGATCTTGCAATGAAATATCTGGAGCCGCAGGCTTATAAAGATATTGCGCGCAGACTTTCTGAAACAAAAAGAGAACGCAGCCGCTATATAAATGAATTCATCAAACCCATAAAAGAGAAACTTAAAAAAGCAGGTTTTCAATTTGATATTTATGGTCGCCCAAAAAGCATTCATTCCATCTGGAATAAAATGAAAAAGAAAGGTGTTGATTTTGATGAAGTGTATGACCTGTTTGCCATTCGGATTATTGTTTATTCTCCACCTGAAAAGGAAAAAGAAGATTGCTGGAAAGTTTACTCTTTAATTACTGATGAGTACATGCCTTCGCCCGAACGTTTGCGCGATTGGTTGAGCAATCCTAAAAGCAATGGTTATGAAGCTTTGCATACAACGGTGATGGGACCGCAAGGAAAATGGGTGGAAGTGCAAATTCGCACAAACCGCATGAATGAAATTGCGGAGAAAGGTTTAGCTGCACATTATAAATATAAAGAAGGCAGCAGTGAAGAAGACCGCTTTGATAAATGGTTTGCACAAATACGGGAAGTGATCAGCAGCCAGGATACGGATAGTGTTGATTTTTTACAGGATTTTAAAACAAGTTTTCTTGCAGAAGAAATTTATGTGTACACACCAAAAGGCGATGTAAAAATGCTGCCTGTAAACAGTACTGCGCTTGACTTTGCATTTGCTATTCACTCTGCAGTAGGCAGCCGTTGTATTGGTGCGAAAGTGAATCATAAATTGGTTCCCATCAGCCATAAATTAAGAAGCGGCGACCAGGTTGAAATTATTACAAGCAGTAAACAAAAGCCGACTGAAGACTGGTTAAAGTTTGTTGTAACTGCAAAAGCAAAAAGCAAAATAAAAGATTCGCTGAAAGAAGAAAAGCGCAAAATTGCTGAAGATGGAAAAGTAACATTACAGAAAAAGTTAGAAGCAATGGGCGCTGCTTTTAATCAACATAATATTGATGAGCTTGTAAGTTTTTATAAAGTACCATCACAGCTTGATTTGTTTTACAACATCGCAGTTAAACAAACTGAACTTAAAGAACTAAAAGAATTTAAAGTTATTGGCGACAAACTTGAACACATTAAGCCTGTAAAAATAATTACAGAAATCAAGCCCGAAGAACATAAACCTTTACCCAAAAAAGATTCTGAGCTAATTATTTTTGGTGAGAGCAGCGACAAAATAAAATATTCACTTGCTAAATGTTGCAATCCGATTCCCGGTGATGATGTGTTTGGTTTTGTTAGTACCGGCAAAGGTTTGATCATTCATCGTACCAACTGCCCGAATGCAGCAAGACTTATGGCAAACTATGCGCCGCGTATTGTAAAAACAAAATGGGCAAAGAATAAAGAGATATCTTTTTTAACCGGATTAAAAATAATTGGGATGGATGATGTGGGTGTTATTAATAAAATAACAAACGTTATAAGTGGTGAATTAAAAATAAATATTGCAGCCTTAACTATTGAATCCGGCGAGGGTATTTTTGAAGGAACAATAAAAGTTTTCGTGCACGATAAAGAAGAACTGGACGAACTGGTTGACCGGTTAAAACATCTTAACGGCATTCATGAAGTACAAAGATTAGATATTGAAGAAGCTCCTACTGCTTAAAAGGCTTCGGTTGGGTAACCCGCTTATCAGTTTTTAAACTCACCGCTTTTGATGGTTCATTCTTTGTTTTAGTGCGCCACATATTATAGGCAGTTTTTACTAAAGCCAAAACGCCTAATTTTTTTGCTCCGCCTAAAACCTGTTTTCCAAAGCGGAATTTTTTTGAGAAAGGGTTTATAAGCAAACCCGCACTGCTCGTTAAAATTTTCCAGCTTCTGTTTGCGATCATATTATTTATAAAGGAAGGAAGAAATGCATCCGCCGCAGCTTTAACAGCTTCCTGCGGCATTTTTTTAAAGTGCGCTTCAAGTTCCTGCTCATCTTTTTTTATAGATGCCTTTAGCAAAGCAATCTCTTCACGCAACTGCTTTGCATTATCTATTTTCGACAGATCGTAAACGCCATTTGCCATTGCAATTTTTTCGCTCATCTTAATCTTTTTTATGAAACAAACGGATAAGTTTATTAATAAACATGCGCTGCAATATCTTTCTTAAAAAAATTATTATAAACAAGAATACAAGTAAATAGAATAAAGCTACTATTCCAAAACCGGCAATTAAACTATTTGTAAGATCTGAAAGCCAGAAGCCTGCCGTAATGCTTGCAAAAAACAATACAAACAACAGTACTATTACTAATAGTATACTTGTAATTATTGCAGAGGCAATTTTAGAAATTTTTTCAGTTGCCTGTAATCGCAACAATAAAATACGTTGCTGTATATATTGCTCTAATTTTTGCTTTGTATCCTTAAAAAAGTTTTGCTCTTCGGGCATATGCGTTTTTGGTTTAATCAGTAATTGCGCTGGTAATATCTTTTGCTTTGTCTTCAAGATCACTTATAAAGTCTTTTCCTTTTTTAATAAGGTCCTTAAATTGTTTTTCAAGTGAACCTGCTTTGTCTTTAACATTGTCCTTTATATCATCAGCAGCATCAGACATATCAGATAACCATTCTCTTCCTTTATCTGTTTTTGTCAATAATAATATCGCCGCACCTACAGTAGCGCCTATTATTATTCCTGCTAAAAATTTCTGACTCGTATTCATAATGTGTAGAATTTGATGGATGAAATAATATTATAAATTTAGAAAATTATCACTTTATTTTCGCTTATGGAAAATGCAAAAGATTTAAAAATAAATAAGTATGTTTTTTTATCTATCATAATACTTTTTGCCATTTTTCTTTTTTCAAGTTTAATTCAATTTGTTTCTGCTTTTCTTGGCGCTCTCACGCTGTACGTATTAAGCAAGTCTTTCGCCTGCTGGCTTCTAAAAAAAGGATGGAGCAAAAGCATGAGCTCTATACTCATCATCATTATGTCCTTCTTTGTTATCCTCTTGCCGATTGCAGGTCTTGTTAGCCTTTTGTATAACAAGATTAGTGCCGTGTTGGCTAATCCAACAATAATAACAGATGCTGTAAAACAGGTAGATGCTGTTATACAACAACATTTTCACTACAAATTAATTTCAGATGATACTATTCATTCTATTCAATCGTATGCGTCAATAATATTATCTGCGGTATTAAAGCAAAGCTTAAATTTTGTTACAACCATATTGATGATGTATTTTTTTCTCTATTACATGCATCAGAATATGAACCGTATGGAAGCCGGAATTGTTTTTTACCTGCCTTTTAAAAAAGATAAAATAAAATTGTTTGGTGATGAATTGGTGCAACAAACATTCAGCAATTCCATTGGCATTCCTGCTATTTCAGTGGCACAGGGTTTAGCCGGGTTTTTATGTTATTGGATTGCAGGTATAAACCAGGCGGGTTTTTGGGGCGTAGTTACAGGCTTTGCTGCATTAATTCCTGTTGTAGGAACAGGTTTGGTTTGGATACCGGCTGTGGTTTATTTATTTATTATAGGCCATACATGGCAGGCAGTTTTTACAATACTTTTTGGTGCGCTTATAATGGGCACGCTCGATAACATTATTCGTTTTGTTCTGGCAAAAAAAATGGCTGATGTGCACCCGATCATTACAGTGCTTGGCGTAATTCTTGGCTTAAAATATTTTGGTTTTTTAGGTTTGATTTTTGGACCACTGCTTATATCCTACTTCATTATTCTGTTGAAAATTTATTATGTGGAATATGAGCAGCCTGTATTACAACGACCCGGCAAGAAGCGGCAAATTATGCCTGTTTATATGCAACCGTTTTTAGGTTTTAAAAAATCAGCGAGAAAAACACCTGCTGCAAAAACACATTCCAAAACCTCTTAAGCTTAAGGCTCTATATTAATGGAGAAAATAATCATGCGTGATTTTAATTTATCAAGCACATTAGAAAATTTTAAGTTAGGATCACGATCATGAATATTGGTTAAACCATTATGAATTTTTATTTCAGGGGAAAGGGTTACAAATCTTAAAAAAAAATTAAACCCAACGCCGCCTTCAATGGCGTAATCATTTTTTTTAAGCTTGATAAGATCTTCTGCATTACGCTCATTTGAATTGCTGGCAAGATCAATATCATACGTTAATCCGCCCAACATATACACACGAAAATTATCAATCCTGTCAGAATTAAATTTTATTTCGAGCGGCAATGTAAAAATGGTGGAAGGCAAAGTTTTCTTTTCTATTGCCGTTTCGTTTGCGTTTGGATATTTTAGTGAATAGGTAAAATATTTTGCACCGCCTACAATAAGCTGAGGCGCTATCCGAAATTCAAACCGGTTATTAAGATGCGCCGTTGCAAGCAGGCCGGCAGCAAAACCACCACTTGCACCGGGCTCAACAGAAAGCACACTGTCATACTGCAAAAAACGCATGTCCTTCGATGTCTGCAAATTCATATTTGAATAGCCAAACGTTAAACCAAAATAATAAGGAAGGTTATCATGGTCGGGGCGATTTTGCTCTTTCTGTGCCTTCGAATAATACATCATACAAAGAAAAAAAAATAAGAATGCAATTCGCTTTCTGAAAAAATCAGCCAGATGTTTAGAATTACTCATTATAAAAAAAATGTGCACTAAAACAGGGTACAAAATCGTATTAAATTCAAACTTCTCAATCTAAACGTTTATCATACAAAATAATTGTAACAAGCTTTGGCGATTTTATAATTGCTTAACAAGCTGCTGCACAATAAATTTTTGTTGCTAATATTGCACGTTGCTCCAGTATTTCTTCAGATTTTTATTTTCTCTTTACGCAATTCTAATACAACTATGAAGTCTCTTTCTCTTTGTGCATTGTTTTTAATCTTTTCAACTTGTATTTTTTCTCAACAAAAAGATACGTTAGTTAATAAGCTCGACAGCCTGAATAAAAAAACAGATACTACCGGCGCTCAAAAAAATATCATTAACCCAAAAGCATACACAGAAACTACGAGAATAAGTTTTCCCGCTTATTTTGTTTTATTAGGAAATGATATAAAGCAAGATTTTACGGCGCCGTTTCATCAAACACCCAAAGAATGGGCGCACATTGGAATTTACGGCGCTTCTGTTGCAGCTTTTTCTGTATTGGCTGACGA
>JBEHXR010000221.1:0-6546 GCA_048498595.1 Bacteroidota bacterium | reverse complement strand
TTTCAGGGGGAATTACAAATGATAATGCAGCAGGAAGTGCAGATGAAGTAACTGTAAAAAATTTAAGCAGGTGGCCAAACACAGATTACATTAATATATGGATCGTAAATAAAATAGATGGAAGCAACACAGCGCCGGGAGGTTACACTTATTTTCCTGAATATAATTCTGCGGCAACAGATGGAATGGTATTGCTTGCAAGTGTTGTTAACGGAACAAATAAAACTGTTGTGCACGAGATGGGCCATTATTTCAGTTTGTATCACACATTTCATGATGATGGAAATGAAACAACATGCGCAGCGAATGATGATTGCTCAAATGAAGGCGATAAAGTTTGCGATACCGAACCTGTATTAAATGTTGCGTGCGGAACTTCAACCAACAGTTGCAACAACGATCAGCCATTTATTATTGCAGATGCACAAAAACATTATACCGTGTTGAATAATTTTATGAGCTATACAAATTGCCAGTGGATGTTTACAAAAGGGCAAAAAGAAAGAGCGCGTTCTGCATTACTAAATTTCAGGCATGGTCTGATTTCTTCGAAAGCATTAACGCCGCCCGATAGTCTCGTGCCTGTTGCTGCCTGTGTGCCAACAGCAACTTATGGTTTATCTCCTTATTACGGTGTACAGAAAGTTGAATTCAATACGTTAAGTGTTTATTCAAACAGCAGCCAGGCTGATGGTGCTATCTATATTGACAGAACAGTCAATCAATCTACAACTGTTATTCAGGGTATGCAATACAGGTTGAAAATAACAGGGAGCTACGGTAATCCGCATTACATAAGAGTTTTTATTGATTATAATAATGATGGTGATTTTAACGATGCGCACGAAAATATTTTTTCTATGCGAACAGATACAGCAAAGAAAACGATCACAATTCCGCTAACAGGTGTTGTTACAAATACACCTTTGCGCATGCGTGTTATTGCTGATGATCCATCCGTTCAGCCTACTTCATGCAAACTAAATGGAACTGCTATTAATGGAGCGGGACAAGCCGAAGATTACACAGTAATTGTTTTACCATCGCAAGCGATTGCATATGAAAATTTCAAAAAATAATTTTACCTGATAAGAAACGTATTATTTTTTTTGAGGATTCCATTTCCACTGTAGCATCTTTATAAAATAACCACCAACTACACTGCGTGCCTGGAAACCAACTTGCGTTCCATCTGTAGTTTCATGCCAATCACTTAACGGAACTCTTGTTGGTGTTTGCGTTGCATAATTATAAACGGGCGTTATCAATGAATCAAAATCGTTTTTATTTGATGCAAGCGTTGATGTCCACAAAATCCAATCACTCTTTGTATAAGTTTTACGGCTATCCAATGGCAAACCAAATTGATTTTGTTTGGTTAGATAATAAGCGATCTCTTTATCGTACACTGATGGTGGAAATAAATTTAAGCCAAGCAATTTATCCCAAACCAAATTATATTTCTGGCTCCATGTATTTTTTGCACCGAACGCTAAATCGTAATGATCACCATCATCTGCCAACGACAACCATTGCTGCGCATAGTTATGCGCAATTGCATCGTACTGATCTGCGGTTGATTTATCGCCCAACATTCTTGCCATCATTGCATAAGCATCAATGCCAACAATTGCTTTTACTGAAAGATTTGCATTGCGTGCAAGATGACCTGCAAAATCATCTGTGCATAATTGATTCGCAGGATCCAATCCATCCTTCACCAAAAATTCAACCCACTTGCTTAACGAAGTCCAGTGTTGCTTTGCATAATTTGCATTGCCTTCATCTTTTGAAATTGCAGCGGTAGAAATGATCATATTGCCCGCTTCTTCAACCGGCATATCTTCAGGATATGTTTGACCATTTGCAATTGGATAAGTTCCTAAATCATGTGCGGGAAAAGGCTTTGTCCATTTACCTGTTTCACTGTAATCATAAATTCCATTCAACATTCCTTTTAATAAATCAGGATTATACACGAGTGATAAAGGCGCTGAGGGATAAGTAACATCAACCGTCCAGATAGAACCGTTACTAAAGTTTTCTTTTTGCGGAAATAAAATTTCGTTGTTCGCGCCACGCACCAATTTATGTGCAGCCAAAGATTGGCGATAAGCCATCACGCAAAGATCTGCATAGGTTGTGTCAGCAGCTTTCGTTGCATCAGTATACAATTGTTTATCGAATGCATTGCATGTTGCAAGAATATTTGGGTATTGTTGCGCAGATGTTTCAAGCAGATCATTCATACTTTGAAAATTCTTTTTCCACCAGGCCTGCATGTTCTGATTAAAGTATTGAATGGAATAAATATCATCATAACCCAACATTACAGTTGCCTTACTTGTTTTATCATTTCCGGTGAATAAAGAAACATTTGTTGCAAGCAAAAAACTTTTGCCTGATACTTCTTTATCTGTGAATGTTGATGAGAACACGCCTTTGGTTAAATAATCTTTTATTATGCTTTGGATTGAAGTGATGCGCACATCATATTGTTTTTGTAAAGGCACAGCGAGATAAGCATAACCCCAATCGATGCGCAGATTGTCGCCCTTCTTTTGTAAAACAGGTTGCGCATCCGTACCGCATTTTAAAACATTTAAATTTTTGGTTTGATAAGATGATGCTTTCATGTACTCCGTACCTGTATTTCCGGCAACAACACAGCTTTCAGCAAATAAAATATTTGCCTGGTGAATGCCACCATCATTTGATGTAACTGAAAACTGAATGAAAGATACAGGGCGCGAAAGCATATCTAAATTATTTGCAAGCAGCGGCGACAAAAAATCTACTTCAAGATTTACGGCACCGCACGTAAATAAATATTTCGTTTGTGTTGCTGTAACGTATAATGCATCTTGTTTTGCCATTTCAATATTTTCAACAGATGCACGTGTTGCCAGGCCAGCATCAAGCCAGGCATCGCCGCCGGTATTTGTACAATGTATTGCAAGCAGATTTGTGCCGCGATGTAACATTTTTATTACAGAATCAGGCAGCTCTCTCATTTTATAATCGCCTTGCCAGCCAGATGTACAAACTTTTTTTCCGTTGATATAAACTTCTGCATCATCATCGTTTCGCATATACAAAAGCAACTCCTGTATAGCTGTATCAAAAACATTGAAAGTTCGGCGTACCCAAATTTCATTCGTGTTCCATTCTGTTGACGGATGTGCTTCTTTATTTCCATAGGGAAAACTTCCGCTTGTCCATGCATCATCATTAAAATTTTCATTCATCCAGTTATCTGCAGGTTTATTTGTTATATATCTTGAACCATGAGGTTCTTGTTCGCTTGTTTGTGCAAGCCATTGAACAGGATAAGTAGGCTTTCCCAAAAAATTGTACGTCTTTCCATCAACTCTTATTAAACCATATAGCGGTTGCTCTTTGCCGGTCCAGTGTCTTGTATTTGTTTCATTGAGTTTGTCTGAAAAACTCCAGATGCTGAAATAAGGATCGTGTGTTATCAAAGGGTAGGCAGGCATTTTTGTTACCTGCGCATTCATATCAAAACAAAAAATAAAAAAGAAAAACAGCGTTGCAATTAAGCGACAAACTTTCGATGGATGCATTGAATGATAGTTTCGCGCAAAGTAGTAAAGTGCCGTAAAGAAGCAAAGAGAGATTGAAAATAAACTTCAGGTGCTGAGGCATGGGCTATTTACCTTGTAAGTTGATTGAATAGTTTCATCCTTATATTGACAAATGGAAATGGTCGGGTTATATGTATGTGACTTGAAAGTTCAATCTTCCCGAACAGGCGCCTCCGGGTGCAAGACGGACAGGAAGCTCGTATGATAATGCTGTTGCTGAAAGGGTAAATGGTTCTTGAAGCATCATTTAGATCGTAACCAGGTATTTAAAAATTATGCAGCAGCAGTAACGGCAGTTTGTAAAGCAATAGATGCCCACAATTGTTTAAGACCGCATATAAGTGTAAATAATCTTACGCCAGGGCAGGCACATACATCAAAACAATCGTTAATAAAAAAATGGAAAAACAAAAAAAATAATAAAACAATAAAACGGTAGTTTAAAAGAGGCGTGGCGGCTTCATTTACAAAGCAAGACGCGCCTCTTTTGTACGGCAAATAATATTACGGTAAAGCTTATTCAGTAATATTGCAAACACTGTAAAGTAAATACAGTAATATCTTCCTAACCTGTAAAGTTTTTTCAGTATAAAACAGCATAAGACAAAGTTAAGCTATAGCTTATTTATAGCTTACTTATAGCTGAGTTATAGCTTACTTATAACTAATCTACTCCTACTTTTAGTCATGGTAAACCAATATCAAATGCCGGTAAGCTCCCGGCGTACAAATTGTCGGTTTTTAAATAAACAGCACATCAATCAAATAGCTACTTCGTTCGTACCATGTTCGTACCATGTATATGTTTAGCGCTTACTGACTTTATGACAAAATCGGTTGGATGAAATTGAATAAGATGATAATCATTTCTAATAATTCACTTTGATCTCTTTCATTTTTGTGGGCAACCAAACCTGCATTTGATTTTTGCCGCGATTACACCAGGTATAGTAGGGGATAGCTGTTATTGTTTTTTCTGTTGTTTGCAATGTGTTTCCATCTGCTGAAGGCTGAATAACTTTTGCTGTTATTTGAATTGCAACAACAGGTTCATCCAACACTTTATAATCTGTTGGTTGCATTATTGCACTTGGATTCACTGTAAAGTTCCATGCTTCTTTATTGTTGTCTGCACCTTCAACACAATACACAATTGGTCCGCGCTGCAAGGCAATGCGATCATCATCATACAAAACTTCTTTCTTTGAATTTACTTCCATCACAGGCATTGCGTATTCAAAACTGATTACATCGCCTTTCTTCCATTTGTTTGAGATAATTGCATAACCATTTTGTTGTTTGAAGTCAACAGCTTTCCCATTCACAAAAAATTGCGGTGTTTGCTTTTCGATGTTATTGCTAACAAAGTATAAATTTCCATCTACAATATCATTTTGTGTCCAGCCGGGAATGCGCACATACACATCAAAGCTTGTTGGTTTTTCAGGGGAAATATTCAAGCTCACTTTTCCATCCCATGGATAATTTGTTTGCATGTTTACATCAACATTTGTATTATTAATTTTTGTTGATGCGTTGCTGCCGATAAAAAGATTTACCCAAAGACTTTTATCGTTCACGCCATAAATATAATTGCCAATGCCTGCAACAAGCCTTGAAATATTTGCCGGACAACAAGCGGTACCAAACCATGCACTGCGTTCATCATCACCATTCGAAGCAAGTGGGTTACCATAAAAAAACCGGTCGCCACTTAAACTTAATCCATCCAATGCACCATTATATAAACTACGTTCGAGTACATCAATATATTTTGCATCACCTGTTAATTCAGTCATTCGCTCATTCCATAAAACCATTCCTACAGATGCACACGTTTCGCAATAAGCCTCTCTGTTGGGAAGATCATAATCTTTTGTAAAGCCTTCGTTGTCTCCACTGCTTCCAATGCCGCCGGTTAAATACATGTTGCGATACACAACATCCTGCCAAACGTTTTTCATTGCATGAATATAACCGGTATCTCCGGTAGCGGCTGCAACATCAGCAGCGCCGCTGTATAAATACATTGCACGCACTGCATGACCTGTAATTTGTGTTTGATCTTTAACAGGTGCTTCATCCTGCCAGTATTCTGGTGTAAACCATTCGCCTTTCACGTATTCATGCACATGTTTGCCGCGCTGTTCAAGATACCAGTTTGCTAACTTTTCATAACGATCATTGCCTGTTGTGTTATACAATTTCATTAATGCCAATTCAATTTCTTCATGCCCGCTAAACCATGCTTTGTTTTGCAAACGCATGGTTGAATCAATATGATTGGCAAGACGAATGGCAACATCCAATAATTTTCTTTTGCCTGTTGCATCATAGTAGGCAACCGCTGCTTCCATTAAATGACCAGCATTATAATCTTCGTGATATGAAATTTGTGTCCACCGTTTTGAAATATCGCCAAGCTCAAAATAAGTATCAAGATAACCATCGGGCATTTGAGCAGCAGCAATGTAATTTATCCATCTGTCGGCTGTATGTTCAATAGCAGTATCAGGATGATTTTTTAATGAGTAGCTCATTGCCTCAAGCGCTTTGTACACATCACTGTCATCGTAATAAATACCAACAAATTTTCCTGTGTGATGCGCTGCGTTAATAAAATTTTGAATACGCGGCGTAGCAATTTCTGTTTGATAAATGCAAGCTTCCAAAGATTTTGTTGCAACAAGATCAACTTTCGGTTTCCAGAAGTGATCTGTTATTACAACATGTGAAAAATCAACCGGTGTAAAATATTTGATAGGTTGTTGCTGAGAAAAAATCTTTGAAATAATAAGTAAGGCAGCAGATAACAGGCACGCAAGTTTCATAATAAAATTGATTTTTGACAACGAGGTTGCGTGCTAAAGTATGTATTTAAATTTTTTTAGCGACAATAAATGCAAATGATTTTATTGCAGAGATGCCTCCGCAAAAAATT
>JBEHXR010000220.1:0-6574 GCA_048498595.1 Bacteroidota bacterium | reverse complement strand
GTGTGGCTGCGTGTACTTTGGATCATCACCTTCGTTGTGACCATGACGACGATAGCAAACCATATCAATAAAAATATCCTGGTTAAATTCCTGCCGGTAACGCGTTGCTATATCAACACATTTTATCACAGCTTCGGGATCATCTCCGTTCACATGAAAAACCGGTGCCTGTATTGAGCCCGCTAATGATGTGCAATAATCAGAACTTCTTGCATCATCAAAATCTGTTGTAAATCCAATCTGATTATTGATGACAAAATGAATGGTGCCGCCGGTATAATAACCCTGCAGGTCACTCATCTGTATCACTTCATAAACAATTCCCTGCCCTGCAACTGAAGCATCACCATGAATGAGTATTGGAAGAATTTTATCGAAATCACTGTTGTAAACCACATCAGCCTTTGCTCTTGCAAAACCAACCACAACAGGATCTACAGCTTCAAGATGCGATGGATTCGGCATTAATTTTAAATGCACGGTTTTACCATTCTTTGCTGCAACATCACTGCCATAACCCAGGTGATATTTTACATCGCCGCTGCCCATGGTTTGATCGAGTTTTGCTGTGCCTTCAAACTCGCTGAAAATTTGTTCGTAGGTTTTGCCAATAATATTTGCCAGTACATTTAAACGGCCACGATGCGCCATTCCGATCACAACTTCTTCAACGCCATGTTCTGAGCCGGTTTGAATAATTGCATCTAATGCAGGAATAGTTGTTTCACCACCTTCGAGTGAAAATCTTTTTTGACCTACATATTTTTTTTGTAAAAACTCTTCGAATATTACGCCTTGATTTAATTTTTCAAGAATTCTTTTTTTCGTTTCGATGGGAAGCGGGTTAACAAATTTTTTTTCTACTTCATTAGTAAGCCAGTCAATTTGTTTTTGATCGCTGATATATTTAAACTCGATTCCAACATGCGATGCATAACAAGCTTTTAAATGATCTAATATTTGCTGAAGCGTTGCTTTTCCCAAACCAATTAAATTACCTGCTTCAAATGTTTTATTTAGATCAGCTTCACTTAAACCAAAAAAAGAAAGTTCAAGGTTTGCGCCACGGTCTTTGCGTTTGCGAATTGGATTTGTGCTTGCAATTAAATGACCTTTGTTTCTATAACCAAGAATTAAGCGGTACACACGAATCTCCTTCATCCAATCCGTTTGGGCATCAGCATTTGCAGTTAACGTTTCTGTTGTTTGCACAGGTGTCAAAACCTCCGTGCCATTTGTGTGCTTGCCGTTTAAACCTCCGTTCGCATTTTTTACCGCAAAATCAAATCCTTCAAAAAATTTCTTTAATTCGGGATCTACACTGTTCGGGTCTTTTACAAAATCCTGGTATAAATTTTCAATATATGCAGGATGAGAACTTGTTATATAAGAAAAATCCTTCATCTGGACAATTTATCGCATTAAAATTTGAGAAGCAAATATCGTTTATTTTGAGGGGAGAATTAACATTAAAAGTTGTAAAGCAGCCGTTAAGAATTTTTAAATTCAAAACTTAACACCCAAAAACATGCGTGAACGCTGAAATTTTAAATTTGAAATTTGCAATTAAAAAGTTCAATTCCCTTACCTTTGCCGTCCGAAAAAATATTTATGGCAAATCATAAAGCTACAAAGAAAGATACACGCCAGGCGGCGAAACGTGCAGAACGCAACAAATATTACGGTAAAACAACCCGTAATGCTATTCGTGATTTAAAAGTTTCTAAAGATGATAAGGCTTACGCAGAAACTTTGCCATCAGTAGTTTCTATGATTGATAAACTGGCTAAAAAAGGTGTGATTCATAAAAATAAAGCCAGCAATCTTAAAAGAAAGCTTGCCAGGAAAGCTGCAACAGCTTAATAAAAAATTTCAGTTTTAACTTTTGTTGATCCTGCCTGGGCGGCGGGATTTTTTTATTTATGTGCAAAATAAAATGCTTGCTAATTTTAGCCATGCAAAAAACTTTTCTGTTAGCCTTTATTTCCTTTTTTATAATTCAGGTAAACGCCCAAAACTTTATTACACCATTTGAAAAAAGTAATGGCAAACAAACAGCTACTTATTTTGAATGCATCAATTTTTATAAAGCGCTTGCCAAATCATATTCATCTATAAAAATTTTAACCGGCGACACAACGGATGCAGGTTATCCTTTGCATCTTGTTTTGTTTTCTGCTGATAAAAATTTTGATGCTAATGCATGGCACAAACAACATAAAATTGTTATCCTCATCAACAATGGTATTCACCCCGGCGAACCTGATGGCATTGATGCAAGCATGATGCTGCTGCGCGATTTAGCGCAGGGAAAATTGAAAGCTCCGCAAAATATTACGCTCGGTATAATACCTGTTTACAACATTGGCGGATGCTTAAACCGGAATAATTCTACACGCGTAAATCAAAACGGACCGGACAGTTACGGCTTTCGCGGCAATGCAGAAAATCTTGACCTGAACAGGGATTTTATTAAGGCTGATTCAAAAAACGCATTTGCATTTGAAAAAATTTTTCATCTTTTAAATCCTGATATTTTTATTGATAACCATGTTAGCGATGGCGCCGATTATCAGCACACCATGACGATGCTTACAACACAGCATAATAAATTAGAACAAGAGATTGGAGATTTTTTACATGCTGTTTTTGAACCTGCTTTATATAAAAGCATGAAAGAAAAAAACTGGCAAATGTGTCCCTATGTAAATTTTGAAGAAGGCGATGTGTCAACAGGATGGGATGCTTTTTATGATGCGCCGCGATATAGTACAGGTTATACAGCATTGTTTGAAACAATTGGTTTTATGCCGGAAACGCATATGCTGAAACCATTTTCGGATCGGGTGAAAAGCACGTATGCTTTTGAGCAAACTGTAATTGAACAATCATCTAAATTGTCTGAACAAATTATTGTAAAAAGAAATGCATCTGTTGAAGCAATTAAACAACAAAAAGAATTTCCGTTAAGCTGGAAAGTTGACTCATCTAAATATGAATTCATTGATTTCAAAGGTTATGATACATCGATGAAAACAAGTGATGTTACCGGTTTGCCGCGTTTGTTTTATGATCATACAAAGCCATTTGAAAAACAAGTTAAGTTCTACAACACATTTGTTCCTTCCATCAGCATACAAAAACCAAAAGCATACATTATTCCGCATGGCTGGCATGATGTAATTGCGCGTTTGAAATTGAATGGTGTTATCATGCAACAACTAAAAAAAGATACAATTATTAAGGTTGCTTATTATTTAGTTGATGATTATAAAAGCTTGAATAAGCCTTTTGAAAAACATCATCGCAATTATGATATTCATTTAAGCACGCACACAGATTCAATACATTTTTTAAAAGGAGATTATATCATATACACGAATCAATCTGCAAATCGCTATATCATCGAAACGTTAGAGCCATTAAGTGATGATAGTTTTTTTAGCTGGAATTTTTTTGATGCTGTTTTGCAGCGCAAAGAATTTTATAGTGATTACCGCTGGGAAGATGTTGCAGCGAATTTTTTACACCAACATCCTGAAGTTCGAAATCAATTAGAAGAAAAGAAAAAAACTGATTCAGCATTTGCAAACTCTTCTGCGCAGCAATTATATTTTGTTTACACACATTCGCCATACAGCGAGCCCGCTTATATGCGCATTCCTGTTTTTAGAATTGAATGAGATAATAGTCTGATGCTTTGAAAGCATCTGACCGGTTAGTGGTTAATCTTCCTGGTTCATCTGTTGTTTTTGGTAAGCCATTATAAAAACAGCACCAAGATTTTTATACGGAGGAACGTAATCATCAAAATATTCCTGGTGTGAAACCGCACGACCAATAGTTTTCCAGAGCACCGGCCAGTCAAGGTTTCTGCCTTGCCTTAATTGTTCAACAATTATATTTATCATCGGGCCATTAATGGTTCCGCTGCCTGTTTGCCGTGAAGAAACTATTTGTGCAGTTGGACAGGTACTTAATACTTTATTTAAATGCTGGTATGCACCGCAACTGCCGAGCAACACAAGTTTTGCAGATGTATCGAGTTGCGCTAATGTTGATGGTAAATAATAACTATGCCCGCGGTGAATTACCATTGATGGATAAAGATTATTATCAACCAAATAATCGCCCAATGCAAGTTGCGCTTCTTCATCTTTTGAGGTTTCATCATCAAGCGGACGATTAGAATAAATGCTTATCGGAACACCTCTTGTTGATGATACAGTAACCCATTTGTCGTTCGAAGTAATGCGCCAGTTTGCATTTCTGAAACTATTTATAAAAGCATTAAACACGTTATTTCCATCTTTATCACCATAGAAAAATTGTTGAATAATAATTCTGCCGCTATCATTACGCATAGATTTATTTGGCATAAAATATACCGGCGGAATACCAAGTGTTGCAGACACATCAACATGGTTTGAACTATCAAGCGAAAGAAAAAGTGTGTTCAAAATTTTGTAAATGCTGATGGCTCTTTTATTGCCGGACTGTTCTGCCTGGTTAAGGTTATATTGTACCTGGTTTAAGATAAGATTATGAATGTTTTTATTGTTGATGCTGGCATAAGAATCTGCAACATCTACTGCATCTTCAAGACTATTTGTTTGATCAAGTTTGTTTACAAAGGCTTTCATCAAAATTTCTGCATTGCCTTTATCCATTCGCTTTAAAAAATCATCCAGCGTATTATAGTTCGCGGCCATTTTAATCCATTTTTTAAAATGATCAAAACGAACCATCATCAATAAACTATCGCCGCGCGGTGATTTCATCTGCTGCCATATTCTTGGGTATACACCATTTACATAACTGCTGGTATAAATTTCATCTTCTGTCATTACAGCCAGATAATACAACTCTTCAGGCGAAAGCTTTTGAATGCATCTGAAGCGAATGTTATCAGGCGATTCATGCAAACCGTTTATGGTATTTACGTAAACTTCTTTTGCTTTATCTGCAAGTTTGCTTTGTAACGCAGCCATTGATATTGGTGTATCGCGGCGTCTTACTCTATCCGCATAATCAATTTCTGTTTTCACCAGCAACGAATAATATTTAGTGCTGTCGCGTAAAGCAGTTGCAATATCATCAAACGTTACTTTGCCACTCATTAAATTATCAAGAAAAGGAAAATACAATCTGCCGGATGTCATTTGCGATAACCGGCTGATCAATTGCACAAGGCTGTCTGAATTGCTTCTTATGCGTTGCGCTAATTTATTTGATGCGGCAGCATACGTATATAATTCATCCGGTTGCCTGCGCGCTGCAACATCAATAAGACTGTCTGCAAAAGGTAAGTCAGGATGCTGGCTTAAAACCATCATCATTTTTTCAGGATGATCGTGACAAACTTTAAGTACCAGTATATCTTTGGAAGCATCTATTCCTTCATTTCCATCAAAGCTTACAGAGTTTACAAGTATATCACCCGCATCGTAAGATAAAGTTTGAATAACCGGAAAAATAGATTCTTTTTTTTCATCCAACTCCAAACATTTTTTATAACCCGACACAATTTCTATTAATGCAGGAGATTTTATAGTTTGAAAGCGATAGCCAGTTAAAAATCTTTGCAGGCATTCGTTCAAACCGCGCAGGTATCTTATCTTATCATTATTTTCGGAAAGCTTGCTTACTTCAATTTCATTTTGCAGATCATCTACCTGCACAGTGAGCGCGTCATTAATTCTCTTATTCAGATCATCGTTATCAGAAGGTGTAAAAAGAGAATCGGGAATGCCATCGTATTTTGCAATTTGTTTCTGTGTACTGTCTATCTTTTCATGAAAATATAATCGCACTAAAGGAATGTCTGACTTAGTAAACGACTGAGCATTTACTGAATAAAAAGCAGGGTATAAAAAAAAGAAGAGAAAAAGTTTTTTCATTAAATATGTTTAGTTAAGCACGCTGCAAACTTATAACGAACAACACATTATGGCTCTTAACAATAACATAATATATTTCTGTTCTACAATGCAAAGGTGCAAATTATTTTTGTGTAAACTTTGTGTTAATGAACGTGAATGCAAAAACCATACTCATTGCAGATGATGAACAGGATATTCTTGAAATAATTTCATACAATCTTTTAAAAGAAGGATATACAGTTTATACAGCTGCAGATGGCAATGAAGCGCTTGAAAAAGCAAGAACATTAGAACCTGATATGCTTATTCTTGATGTGCTGATGCCGTTTAAAAGCGGCATTGAGGTTTGCAGAATTTTACGCACTGAAACAAGATTTAAAAATACATTGATATTGCTGTTAACTGCATTAAGCGATGAAGGCTCGCATATAAAGGGTCTTGATTCCGGCGCTGATGATTATGTTACAAAACCTATAAGCCCTAAAGTTTTAATAAGCCGTGTAAATGCACTTTTTCGCAGAATTGTAAAAGAAGAAAATGATGTGCTTGCAGAAGGTGATATTGTTATTGACTCATCAAAATATACAGTAAGTGTTAGCGGCAATGTTGTTTCACTTGCAAGAAAAGAATTTGAATTGCTGCATCTGCTTGCATCAAAACCCGGCAGGGTTTTTTTACGCAACGAAATTTTA
>JBEHXR010000219.1:0-6594 GCA_048498595.1 Bacteroidota bacterium | reverse complement strand
ACTTTCAAAATGTTTTTAATCTTATGCGCTTTGTAAGTTAAATCAGTTCTGTCTTTATTAATGATTGTAACATGTCCCATTTTTCTGCCGGGCTTTGTTTGCCGTTTCCCATACAAATGCACAAACACATTTTCCATTTGCAACACTTCATCTAATCCTTCATATTTCGCTTCACCGGAATAGCCATCAGCACCTAATAAATTTACAATAGATGAAGGAAGAATCGGGTCGGTATTTCCAAGCGGATAATTCAACATAATGCGCCACAACATATCATACTGGCTGCAATAATTTGCTTCAATCGTATGATGACCACTGTTGTGAACACGCGGTGCTGTTTCATTCACAAACACTTCATCATTTTTATCAACAAACATTTCGATGGCAAACAATCCGGCGCTCTTTAATTCTTTCACTACTTTCAAAGCAATTGCCTCTGCTTTCCATAAAACATGTTCAGGTAATTCAGCAGGAGAAATTTGATAATCCAATAAATTCAGAACAGGATCAAAGATCATTTCTGCCGGCGGATAAATTGCAGTTTCGCCTTTATCATTCATTGCAACAATAATGGCAATTTCTTTTTTTAGGTTCACCATTTTTTCCAATACAGATGGTGCATTAAAGCCTTTATCTAAATCACTTTCATTTCTCACAATTTGAACGCCTTTACCATCGTAACCGCCTTCACCGATTTTATGTACAGCCGGTAAAAAATCTTTATTGCTTTTTAGTTCAGATAAATTTTGTGTGATGATAAAACCTGGTGTTGGAATTTCTTTCGATTTATAAAATTCTTTTTGTGTGATCTTATTTTTTATCGTGCGGATAGCAGATGGTTTCGGATAAATTTTTAAACCTTCACTTTCTAATTTTTCAAGTGCTTCAATATTTACAGCCTCAATTTCTATTGTGAGTGCATCAACCTGTTTACCGAAATTATAAACCGTATCAAAATCTTTTATATCACCTTTTATAAAATGATTGCATAAATGCGCTGCCGGGCAATTTTCATCATTCTCTAAAACAAAAGTTTCTATTACATAATTTGCGGCGGCCTGCAATAACATTCTTCCTAATTGTCCGCCGCCAAGGATACCAATCTTCATAGAATTTAATTGCGGCGAAGATAAATTTCTTCCGAGTTATAAGTGATAAGTGACAAGTTATAAGTGTACAAATAACTATCACATGTTTAAAAAAGGCATCTCTTTGTCGTGAGGTGATATTGAAAATATAACTCACCACTCATAATTTATAACTCATAATTCATAATTTCTTCTGAACTTTGTATCAACGATGCTTCCAGATTATCCACATAAATCTTTTTGCGATAAACGCATCAATTATTGCCTGCTGATGGAAGTGCTTGCCATGGGCGCGGCATAGCTTCGTTCTTCTGCTTTGCGCGTTAATGCGCTCCTCTAATTTTTACTTCAAAATTTAATTACATAATTTTTATGGAAACGATAGTTGCTGGAAAAAAAGCAAAACAAACTGATATAGATTTTTTACCACTTGAGGGAACTGACTATGTTGAATTTTATGTGGGCAATGCAAAACAAGCCGCGCATTTTTATAAATCTGCTTTCGGTTTTCAGAGCCTTGCTTACTCAGGTCCTGAAACAGGCATAAGAGATAAAGTGAGCTATGTTGTTCGTCAGAATAAACTCACGTTTGTATTTACCACTGCATTAAGAAGCAATAATGAAATTGCCGAGCATGTTTACAATCATGGGGATGGCGTTAAATTTTTGGCTTTGCGCGTACATGATGCAACAGATGCATGGCATCAAACAACAAAGCGTGGTGCTAAGAGTTTTTTAGAGCCGGAAAAATTGCACGATGAAAATGGTGAAGTTGTTATCAGCGGAATAAATACATACGGAGAAACAGTTCATCTTTTTATAGAAAGAAAAAATTATAACGGCATTTTTATGCCGGGTTTTGTTGAATGGAAATCTGATTTTAATCCAGCTTCAACCGGTTTACAATATGTTGATCATTGTGTAGGAAATGTTGGCTGGCATCAAATGGATACATGGGTAAAATTTTATGAAGATGTAATGGGCTTTAAGAATATTTTGTCGTTTGATGATGCAGATATTTCAACAGAATATTCTGCATTAATGAGTAAGGTGATGAGCAATGGAAATGGTTATGTGAAATTTCCCATCAATGAACCGGCAGAAGGAAAAAAGAAATCGCAGGTAGAAGAGTATTTGGAATATTACGATGGTGAAGGTGTGCAACATGTTGCGCTTGCTACGAACGATATTGTTGCAACAGTGAAAGATTTACAAAGCAGGGGAGTGGAATTTTTGAAAGTACCTACAACATATTATGATGATTTGATTGAACGTGTTGGAAAAATTGATGAAGATGTTGAGCCATTAAAAGAATCAGGAATTTTAGTTGATCGTGATCACGAAGGTTATTTGTTGCAAATTTTTACAAAGCCGGTTGAAGACAGACCTACATTATTTTTTGAAATCATTCAACGCAAAGGTGCAAAGAGTTTTGGCAAAGGAAATTTTAAGGCATTGTTTGAAGCGATAGAAAGAGAGCAGGCTTTACGCGGCAATCTTTAACTAAAACTTCATACACAAAAGAACAATAATATTAATGGGTGATAGTTTATTTGCATGTCAGGAATTGTTTTCAGCTTAAGAGTATAAACTTTTAACCTGGTTAACAATTCCTGAATCTATTTATGCGTTATTTTGAGGCGTATGAAAAAATTTGTTTTAGCCGGTTTGTTTGCAATTAGCAGTTTGATGATTTTTGCACAAGGTTCTTTTATAGATTATCAAAGAAATTTTCCGCGTGTTGCAGATGCACTCAATCGTAAAACAGATACATTAAAAAAACAGTTTGCTGCCATGGGTTTGCAATGGCCGGCAAAAGAGATTTATATCCGTTCATTTAAGTACGACAGCCAGTTGGAAGTTTGGGTGCGCAATAATGATAATGAACCTTTCAGATTATTTAAAACATATCCAGTTTGTGCGCTTGCAGGAACATTAGGACCAAAAAGAATGGCGGGCGACTACCAGGTTCCAGAAGGATTTTATTACATCAATGCATTTAAACCAAACAGTGCATATCACATGTCGCTTGGTTTAAATTATCCGAATGAATCAGATAAAATTATTAGTCACGATGCGGATCCCGGTGGTGATATTTTTATTCACGGAAGTTGCGTAACGGTTGGTTGTATTCCCATCCAGGATTTTCAAATTGAAGAAGTGTATATTCTTGCCATGAGTGCAAAAAGTAATGGAGAAGATTTTATTCCTGTACATATTTTTCCTGTGCGATATAATAATCCAAAGAGCATGGCTTATTTTGATAAAACAACAAAAGATGAAGCTGATGTTCAAAAATTTGATATGAAGCTGAAAGAAGTATATGATTATTTTGAAAAAGAAAAAAAGCTTCCTATCATTTCAATCGATCCTAAAGGTGAATATGAAATCATGAATTAATTTACGATTGATTCAATTCTTCAATACATATTTTAATTACCCCGCTTTTCTTATTAGCCTATGAAAGAAAAATTGCGCATTGATAAATATTTATGGAGCATCCGCATTTTTAAAACAAGAAGTTTGGCAGCAGAAGCATGTGATAAGGGAAGAGTGAAACTTGGCGGCACTTCAGTTAAAGCTTCAAAAAATGTAAATGTTAGTGATGAATACGAAATTAAAACTGAAGAAAGAAAATGGGTGATAAAGGTTGTTGATCTGCTCGATCATCGCGTGCAATATTCAGAAGCAATAAAATATTATCTTGATCTAACACCTAAAGAAGAAAATGAGCGTATGGAAATGCAAACTTCAAGTTTTCATACAGGAAAACGTTTGAGTAAAATTGGTCGCCCTACAAAAAAGCAAAGAAGAGATTTGGAAGATTTTATGGAGTGAAGCCGCGAACCGTTAACCGTTGACCGATGACAGTTAATTTTGCTTAATGAACATTCATATTCTTACTGTACTGCCTGAGTTATTGGAAAGCCCGTTACATCACAGCATCATTAAACGTGCACAGGAGAAAAAATTATTGCAGATACAAATTTTCAATTTGCGCAAATGGGCAATTAATGAATATGGTCAGGTTGACGATTATCAATATGGCGGCGGGGCAGGTATGGTGATGATGTGTGAACCATTAGCAAATGCAATTGAAGCATTAAACAATCAACATCAGTATGAAGAAATAATTTATACAACACCGGATGGCGAAATGTTCAATCAAAAAGAAGCGAATTATCTTTCACTAAAGAAAAATATTTTAATCATCTGCGGGCATTATAAAGGAATTGATCAGCGCATAAGAGATCATTATATAACAAAAGAAATTTCTGTGGGCGATTTTGTTTTAAGTGGCGGCGAATTGCCGGCAGCAATTATTACAGATGCAGTTGGCAGGTTAATTCCGGGTGTTTTGAATGATGAAACTTCTGCGTTGTTCGATTCTTTCCAGGATGATCTTTTAGCACCGCCCGTTTATACAAGACCTGCAGATTTTAAAGGATGGAAAGTGCCTGATGTTTTATTAAGCGGCAATCAAAAACAGATAGATGAATGGCGCTATGAAAAATCTGTTGAGCGAACGCAAATGAAAAGACCTGATTTGTTGAAAGAGTAAAAGTTATCTAAGCACGAATTTTTAAATTCTAAATCCGAAACGAAAACATTCAACTAAAAAAATTTGTTCTTTCTGATTTCGAATTTATTTATTTGAATTTTTTATTAAAACCTCACTGTAGGACATTTTACCGCTTTACCAAAAGCAGAAAATACACCGGTTTTTACAAGCGATAATTCATACGCGCCTTGTGTTTGGCTATAAGAACCCAGTGATGAATTTGTTGCATCATAACTTACGGTAATTGTTATTGAATTAACATCACAACCTATCATTGGAATGAGGGCGTCTTTTGCACGATAATATAAACCACCAATCAATTGCAAGGCACCATCACCGCTTAAATTATAATGCGCATTCATGCCGCCCACAATTTCTGTTGCTTTGCTTTGCATACTGAAGTAAACGTTAGGATTGATGATCCATTGATCATTCAGTTTAAAACTTCCGTTGAAGAATGCGTTGTAACGCATCGGCACTTTTGTATCAGCAATGTTGTTTGAGAAAAAAGATTCTTTTGGTGAATTGATATGATCAACACTAAAGCCTGCATTTAAGTATGCATTGTCAGAAGGAAAATAAGCATAGTTCAAACCCGCTTCAAAATCCAAATACCAAACGGATGGTGTTGTAAATGGTTCATTGCTGGGTATCGTTACATCAAAAAACTTTCCGTTCCATTGATCGTTAAACGTGAGCTTGGTAATATCAATCTTTTTATTCACCACACCTAAACCAAATCCGCCGCTTAATAAACTTTTGTATCCAAGTAACTGGTGATAGGCAACCGAACCATAAATCTTAGTACTGCTGAGATTGCCGCTGCCTGCAACATCTTTTAATATAACACCGCCAACGCCGAGCCAACCATTTTCAAATTTGTTATTGAACAACTGCGCATCACCCCATGCACTCATTGTTTTGTATGGATTATTTAAAATGCCAGCCCACTGATTGCGATAATTTATTCCAATGCGATAATCTGCATCGGGCTCAAAGCCCGTGTTAGCAGGGTTTGTTAGCAACGGTGCATTGAAGTATTGTGAGAAATGTAAATCCTGCGAAAAAGATTGTTGAATAAGAAGCAAACAAATACTGCTCAAAAAAAATCTGCAGAAAATTTTTAAATTTTTTTCCATAAACACTTTATCATCTTAATAAAGTTATATCACCTTTCTTTCTTAAAGCTGTGTTATCAGTAAAGGTTATGCTCAGCGTGTAAGCATATACATCCTGCGGTTGCAAAACACCTTTATATCTTCCGTCCCAGCCATTACTAATGTTGGTTGAAATAAATACCAGTTGCCCCCACCTGTTATAAATACTCCACGTCATTTTTGCAACGCCATAACCATTCACACTTATTACATCATTAATGCCATCGCCGTTTGGAGAAAATGCATTTGGAACATCTGCAAGCGGCGAAATTAAAGCTGCAACTCTCTGGCAGCTTGTATCGGTACATCCGTTTGCATTAAACGCAATTAAACAAACATTGAAAGTATCTGAAAGATTAAATAAATGGCTTACCGGTAATTGATTGGTTGTTGCTAAAGTATCACCATCACCAAAATCCCATTTATATCTTACTGCATTTGTTGAAAGATTAGTGAACTCGAATGGCGTGTTTTCTTTTGGCTCGGTCGGGCTTACAGAAAATGATGCCGTTGGTCCTTCAACAACTGTAACCGTTCCTGTTGTATCATCTGTTGGGTTACAGGTTGAGTTATCTGTTGCTGTAAGACGAACAGTATAAGTTCCCGGATTTTGATACAGATGTGTTGGATAAGCATCTGTAGATGTAGTGCCATCACCAAAATCCCATAAAAATTGCTGACCGCCTAAGGACGTATTATTGAATACGGCATTATAAGGCGAACAACCAATCGCAGGTGTTTCAAACTGCGCAAGCAACACATCTGAAACCCTTAGCTGCTGCACAAC
>JBEHXR010000218.1:0-6612 GCA_048498595.1 Bacteroidota bacterium | reverse complement strand
GTGGACAATTCCCTGCGTTGATATAAAAGATGCACCGCGTTTTGGATGGCGTGGCTTAATGCTCGATGTAAGTCGTCACTTTTTTACAAAGCAGGAAGTAGAATCATACATCGATCAGATGGCGCGTTATAAATTCAACACGCTGCATTTGCATTTGGCAGATGACCAGGGCTGGCGCATTGAAATAAAAAGTTTGCCGCAGCTTACACAAGTGGGTGCATGGCGTGTTAAACGCACAGGAAGATGGGGAACGTTTATGCCCGCACTCGCCGGCGAGCCTGCAACAGATGGCGGCTTTTATACGCAGGATGATATGAAAGAAATTATCAAATATGCGCAGGACCGTTTCATCACTATTTTGCCTGAAATTGATGTGCCTGCACACAGCCTTGCACTCATCGCTTCGTATCCAAATTTAAGCTGCACACAGTTACCTTATTCTGTTAATGCCGGCGGAAGAGGTTATGATCGCAACGATAATGTTTTGTGTGTTGGCAATGATTCAACTTTTTTAATGCTTGATAAAATTTTTACAGAAATAGCAGCACTGTTTCCAAATCCATACATACATGTTGGTGGCGATGAAGCGTACAAAGGCTTTTGGGAAGAATGTCCGAAATGCCAAAAGCGAATGGCGGATGAACATTTAAAAGATGTAGATGAATTGCAGAGCTATTTTGTAAAACGCGTTGAAAAAATTGTTGAATCGAAAGGGAAAAAATTAATTGGCTGGGATGAAATTTTAGAAGGTGGTCTTGCACCTGATGCAACCGTGATGAGCTGGCGTGGAATGAGCGGCGGTATTGCTGCAGCAAAAATGGGTCACCAGGTTGTAATGACGCCATGGGACTATTGTTATCTTGATTTATACCAGGCAGAACCAACGGGTGAACCACCAACATATGGTTTATGTCGTTTGTCTGATTCTTATAATTATGAACCCGTTCCTGACAGCGTTGATGAGAAATTAATTTTAGGCGGACAGGGAAATTTGTGGAGTGAATCAGTTCCAAATTTTCGTCATGCAGAATATATGACGTGGCCACGCGGTATGGCATTAGCAGAAGTTTACTGGAGCGCAAAAGCAAATAAGAACTGGGATGATTTTATTTCACGATTAGAAAAGCAATTTCCGCGACTGGATGCAGCGAACATAAAATATTCCACCAGCATGTACAATGTTATATTTCAACCGGCGCGCATTAAGAACAGCGATTTTGGTGTAACGCTTACAACAGAAGTACACGGTCTTGATATTTATTATACGTTTGATAATACAAACCCGGATAACTTCTCTCCAAAATTTACAGGCAAGCCAATCCAGTTTCCCGTTGGTGCAACACAGTTAAATGTTATTACGTATCGCAACGGTAAACCAATCGGCGAACAAATCAACATAACAAAAGATGTATTAAGCCAAAGGCTTGATGAGAAACATCATGTGTATTAATAACGCTGTTAATTGTTTGACGGCTTGATTAAAAAAGATAGCGCACTTTAATAATTAAAGTGCGCTTTTATATATGTTGAAGTGCAAATTCACTACATCTATTTCACTACATCTTCTAATTCTGTTTCCTGTTCATCATCTTCACCGGCTATTAACTCATCCTGAATTTTATCTTCATTTGCATGACGGCGGTTAATATTTTTATCATGATTTTTTTTAAGCTGCGTTTGAAGTATATCAACGCAAGCATTAATGGCAGCCTCAAAATGCACGGCACCTTTTTTCACAAACAAATCGTTGCCGGGAATTTCTAATCTTATTTCACAAACCTGGTTTTCAGGATTACCTTCAGAAGCTAAATACATCGTTACATTAACACGAACAATCTTATCACTCTTTAATGTGTTTACTTTCTCACGAATAAACTGGTCAAGCGTTTCACTTGTTTCAAACCCAAGATGCTGAATTATTATATCCATATAATTTAGTTTGAAAAATATAAACCATAATTATGCCGCTATAATGCAGTTGAAAAATTTAACGTGATTATGCCGTTGGAGAATCTGCTTAAATGAATTTGCTTAAAACTAACTTTACGCATGAGCAAGAGCAACAGGATGACAGGCGAAAGCAGGAGACCGCCATTGAATACGATTGATAAACCAACCTTTAAAGAAAAGTTTGACGCATTAGGAAATCTTCCGCGATTTTTTAAACTGGTTTGGCAAACGCATAAAGGTTATACCATTCTTGATGGTGCATTGCGCATTGTTCGTTCAGCATTGCCGGTTTCAATTTTATATGTGGGTAAATTAATTATTGACCAGGTTGTTACTATTAGCAGAACGCATTCAACAGATCACACATTTTTATGGGAATTGGTTGCCGCAGAATTTGCACTGGCAATTTTATCTGATGCATTAGGCAGAGGAACTTTATTGGTGGATAGTTTATTAGGCGATTTGTTCAGCAATCATACTTCCGTAAAAATTATGGAGCATGCTGCCACATTAGATCTTGATCAGTTTGAAGATTCTGAATTTTATGATAAGCTTGAACGTGCACGGCAACAAACAATTGGTCGCACAGTTTTATTATCACAGGTATTTGCACAAGTACAGGATTTAATAACCATGTTCTTTTTAGCAGCAGGTTTGATGGCATTTAATCCGTGGTTGATATTGTTATTGTTGATTGCCATTGTGCCTGCATTTTTAGGTGAATCATATTTTAATGATCGTACGTATGCATTAACCCGCGGGCAAACACCCGAACGTCGTGAATTAGATTATTTACGTTATATCGGTGCGAGTGATGAAACAGCGAAAGAAGTAAAGCTTTTTAATCTTTCAAACTTTATCATCGATCGTTTTAAAACACTCAGCAATAAATTTTATTACGATAATAAAAAGCTTTCTGTTAAGCGTGCAGGTTGGGGAACATTATTTGCGTTAATTGGCAGTGCAGGTTATTATGCAGCGTATGTAACCATCATCATCCAGGCAATCGGCGGCGCAATAACCATTGGCACACTAACATTTCTTGCAGGTTCATTCAGACAATTAAGAAGTTTGCTGGAAGGAATCTTATCTCGTTTTACATCTGTTTCGCAAGGCGCTATTTATTTAAAAGATTTTTTTGATTTCTTCCGGATTCAGCCAAACATCATCACACCAAAAAAGTCAATTCCGTTTCCAAATCCAATTCAGTATGGATTTGTTTTTGAAAATGTTGGTTTTAAATATCACAACAGCGAATCATGGGCAAACCGCAATTTAAATTTCACTTTACACGCCGGTGAAAAACTTGCATTGGTGGGTGAGAACGGAGCAGGCAAAACTACGCTGGTAAAATTGCTTGCACGTTTGTACGACCCGAATGAAGGAAGAATTTTATTAGATGGAATTGATTTGCGTGAATATGATTTATTTGAACTGAGAAAGAATATCGGCATCATCTTCCAGGATTATTTGCGTTATCAAATGAGCTTTGCGCAAAACATTGCTGTTGGTAATATTGATGAATTAAATAATCGTGAATTGATTGAACAATCCGCAGAAAAAAGTTTAGCGAGTATACTTGTGAAAAAATTGCCGAATCAATACGACCAGGCATTGGGCAGAAGATTTAATAATGGTATTGAATTAAGCGGTGGCGAATGGCAGAAAGTGGCATTGGCAAGAGCATACATGAAAGAATCACAATTATTGATTCTGGATGAACCAACCAGCGCATTAGATGCACGCGCAGAGTACCAGGTATTTCAACGCTTCGCTGAACTAACGAAAGGAAAAACAGCAGTGCTGATATCGCATCGTTTTTCAACTGTGCGCATGGCAAACAGGATTCTTGTTTTAGATAAAGGACAATTATTAGAAATAGGAAGTCATGAAGAATTACTTGCGCTGAATGGAAGATATGCAGAGTTGTTTCATTTGCAGGCTGCAGGTTACAGGTGATGTGATGTGCATTCAGCAACATTCATAATCGAGTACCTGCAATGCTTTATCATAAAATTCTTTTGCACGTTGCGGGCTGCTGCCAATACACACCATTCCTAATTTACCAAATTCAGATAGCGCACCAATAAGATGAAACATTACACCTTCCTGTGCAGCGCCATCATACATCAGCGAATAAAACATGGCGATATCAATCATATCGTGCGGCGTTAAGCCTTTGTATCTTTCGCTGCTTACATTATCTGATGCAAAATAAAATCTTTCGCTTCCGCTCGCTGTAATAAACTTACCGGTCTCTGCATTATAATTTCCGTTCGTTAAAAATTGCAACATCAGAAACGGGTGTGTAGTTCCGCCTTTGCGCAAATTGATTTCAATGGCATAATGTTTCCACGTTTTATCATCTTGTTGTATAGAAAGAAAGTCGATACCAAAACGCCCCAAAGCACCTTTCCTGCAAAGTGTTTCTGCAATTTTTCTGCCTTCAACTGCAAGCGATATACAATAAGCTTTATCAGCCGGAAAAATAGCGCCGATAAAAATTTGACCATCTTCACCACCCAACAACTGGTCATGCGTGCTTACAATCTCGATCGTTTTATCAGGATTAATAACACACTGAACAGACGGCGATGTTTTTATTTTTCCTTCTAAAAATTCTTCAACAACACCACCCATAATATTGAACTTCTCAAAGAACAATTCTTTGCTTACATCTTTTGCAACGGTTGATAAATTTTGAAACAATGCAGCATCAATATTTTTTTCATTTGCATTGTCATCAGTTAGATCAGGATAACGAAATATAGCGTTACCGTCGCCGCTAAAACCTTCATTTATTTTTATTACGGCTTTTTTTAATGAAGCGTTTTTTCTTTTCAATTTTGTGAGCGCTTCAACAATATCTGCTCTTGTATGCAAGTCTTCAAATCCATCTGCTAAGTTTACATCGCATTCTCTGAAAGTTTTTCTTGCGCCTGATTTTGAACCTTCATAAAATTTATCAGGATCAGTACCAAACAATGGTATGCCCAACCTTACCGCTAACGTTTTTTCAAGTGGTGTAATGTTGAAACAGGTAAGATGTGTATTGCTCACATCAGTAATTTGTTGCTTTATCTGGTCAAGCAATCTTGGCCTGTCAAGAATTTTTTGTGTAAGCGATTTTGGAGAAGCATCAAAACAACTTAATAAGGTTAATCGTTTTCTTGCGTGATAACCGGTAATGCCCGGCAACAAATGCAAATAATAATCAATGATGGCTTCCGGAACAGGTTCGCTGGTGATGTAAATTAATTTTGTTAACGGCATACGCAATAACATCAGCAAACACAACATGCGTTGTTCATATTGCAGAATGCCTGTTACTTTTGAAAGTATATCGCGATCAAGTGAAAATGATGGAACAATAACAACTGTGCGTGGTGCAAGTTTATCGGGAAATATTTTTTGAAATTGTTCTTTAAATCCTTCCTGCAAAAAATTGAATTGCTTTCTCTCTTCATCAGAACCAGGAAGAGGAAAATGATTATTTTGCATGAAAGCTTTTCTATTATTATTTATGGCATGATCCATAACACAAACTTTGGTAAAAGTTATGAAAACTGCATGATAATTTTTTTTGACAGCTTATAACTAAAACGCACATACGCAGTAAACCTTTCATCACACCAATTAACACAACTTAACAACTGAAGATAAAATGCCTTTCACATTCTTTTATATGCGTTCATACCTGTAAATGCAGTGCTCATCTTTTGTTTCTTTGTCATCATCCTAAACCGTACACTGCGAACACATTAATCACAAATCTTTTTAACAAACCAACGATGTAGTAACACTTGACTTAGGCTTTCGTATCACTATAAATTTACACATCTGATAATCAAAAAAACATCGTTATGAAAAAAGTGATCGTATATTTTGCCACCTGCTTTTTAGCAGTGTCTTCAATTGCCGCAACACCGGATTCAAAAATCTTACAAAGATTTAATGAAACATTTCCCAATGCACAGCATGTAAAATGGATGGATGATAAAGCCGGGTTTTTTGTAAGCTTTTTGCAAAATGGAAATTTCAACAAAGTGTTTTATAACACTGCCGGTAATTTTGTTTACGCATTAAAATATTGCAACGTTGATGGTTTACCAAACAATGTTATAATGGGGCTTAATCAACAATATGGTGAATCAAAAGTGCTTGGTGTTACAGAAGTAACAACACAGAATACTATGTTCTATAATGTGAAGCTGTCCAAAGAAAATAAGTTGTATGATTTAAATATTTTGGCTGACGGATCAATTGCAAAAGAAACAGTGTATGATGACGGCGCAAGTAAAAATTAAAGATAGTTGATAGGAGGTTTTAAGTTTAACAAGCAAAGGCTGCCTGTTAAGGCAGCCTTGATTTATTAATGTAATTAGTAAATTTATTTTGAAGCAACTTCAGAAGACTTTGCAGCCGGCACTGTTTTTAGAAATTTATAGATCGCTTTTAGTTCATCATTATTCATGCGCTTATAACAATTCCACGGCATTTCGCTTTGTTCAAATATTTTTCCTTTGTGAAAGCGATCGATAAATTGCTGTTCACTCCACGTATAAATTCTTCCGTTAGCATTATTAGAAAGATCAGGCGGTATTAAACCACCGCGCATAGGATCACCACCCGTTAAAACGGGTGCAAGATATGCGCCGCTTA
>JBEHXR010000217.1:0-6613 GCA_048498595.1 Bacteroidota bacterium | reverse complement strand
CGTTCCTGATAAATCTATCCAATGATTACCTGCTTTGTAACCATTGCGAAATCCATTTCCATATGCAACAGCGCTTTGATGTTCCATACCCAAATGCGGTGATTGAACCAACTTGTAACCATCTTCATAAAAAGGATAAGGACCAAACCAGTGCTCCATATTATGCAACATTGGCTTCACCTGTTCAAATTGTTTTTTTGCCGAATCCAAATCATAATCGAGCACCCAATAGTTTAAATCAAGCGTTCCTTTTTCGCCATGTAATGTATCGCTCCAGTTTACATATTTACCAATGTATGGAATGATGTTATAATTATTGATTGGATTTTTTACTTCCCATTTATAGGTTGTAGTACCATCATTATTTTTTTGTGTTGATGCAAGCCTGCCATTGCCAACTGCAACCAATGTATCAGGAACAACAACAGAAAGCGATGCGCCATTATCGGGTTCATCACTTTGAATGTCTTTACAAGGATACCAAACACTCGCACCCAAACCCTGGCAGGCAACACTCATCCACGGTCTGCCTAAATCGTCTTTCTTCCAGATCCATCCGCCATCCCAGGGTGGACGAATGGCCTCACGTGGTTTGCCGTGATAATAAATTTTTATATTATCATCTTTAACCAAAACTGAAACCGGCTCTTTACCGATGGATTTTATTATTTTAGATTGTACTGTGTCAAGAGTAATATACCAAACATTCGTATCTATTTTTTTATAAGATAAACTTGAGTTATCATGAATAACTGAATCTATTATTAAAGGCGCTTGTAAATCAATTTGCATTATACCAGCCTTTTTTTTCGCTATAAAAGTTAATCGTACCGAGCCTTCAATTGTTTTATTCTCATAATCTGGCTTTACTGTTATATCATATCTGAGAACATCCCACCATGCACGTTCGGGCGTAATGCTGCCGCGCAATGTATCTGCGTGGGTGAAGGTTTGTTTTCTTTGTGCATGAAGAAAAGCCGTGAGCAATAAGCTGTGAGCTACGAGCAATAAAATTTTTTTCATTGTTGATTCTTAATGAGGAATACAAATTTATAGTTCTATCAAATCATAATCTTTACCAATCTTCATAAAAGCTTGTTGTAATCTTTCTTTGTGTGTATCTGTTATGAACACCTGCGCATCACTTTGCACGCACACATATTCCAATAAATTTTGCATACGTTTTTCATCCAGCTTTTCAAAAACATCGTCAAGCAAAAGAATAGGAGAGAAGGCTTTATTTTTTTTCAGCATTTCAAATGCTGCCAGCTTAAACGCAAACAACAAACTTTTACGCTGCCCTTGCGAAGCAATATTTTTAAAATTTGATTGCTGCAGTTCAATTGTAATATCATCTTTATGAATGCCGGAACCTGTGCGCTGCAAATACAAATCGCGCTGAAGATTTTGCAATAATAATTCTTCAAAACTTTGGTCGTTTAATTGACTGTCGTAATGCATTAATAGTTTATCATCGCTATCCGCAATTAAAATGTATTGTTCCAAAACAACAGGTAAAAAATCAATCAAAAACTTCGATCTTCTTTCATAAACAAAATTGCCGGCTTCAAGCAATTGCTTATTCAGAATTTCGAGCAATGATTCATCATAACTATTTCTTTCAGCAGCAAACTTTAAAAAACTGTTGCGTTGCTGCAGAATTTTATTGTATGAAATTAATTGTTCGAGATAATCGTGCTGCAGTTGAGATAGCAAACTGTCAATAAATTTTCTGCGCTCTTCGCTGCCTTCTGTAATGAGTGAAACATCATCTGGCGTAATAATAATGCATGGAAATTTTCCAATGTGTTCTGAAAAGCGCGAATAGCTTTCATCATCAACTAAAAATTCTTTGCGGTTATTTTCACGCAGAATGCAAACAAGTTTTTTTTCTTCTTCATCCTTTATAAAATTCCCTTCAATACGAAAACCGGCAAAACCATCTTTCACGCTTTGATTATCGGGTCGGTTAAAACTGCTTTTGGTAAAACACAAATAATAAATGGCATCCAGCAAATTGGTTTTACCACTTCCGTTCTTACCCGAAATACCAATAATATTTTGTGTAAAGTTGAATTGATGAAAACTGTAATTGCGAAACTGAGTAAGCGAAATTTGTCTGCATGCAAACATAAAGGCAAAATAAACTTTTTATTGGTCTGACGCTTTAAAAGCATCTGACCACAAACCTGCAAAATGTTTCTTAAAATAACATCTCAACGTAATTTATCAACACCGCCTCCGTTGTTGTGTTGTTGAACGTATTTTGCATCCATCAAAAAAATCAAGAATGTTTTTTTTCTTACAAATTGATACTTCACATATTGTAAACGCCGTTTCGCAGCAACCACAAACTATGAACCTCTGGAGCCTTTTAAATAAAGGTGGATGGATCATGTATCCGTTGTACGTTTTGCTTGCTGCTGCCATATTTGTTTTTTTTGAACGACTGATTGCCATTCGCAAAGCTGCACGCATTGATGCGAACTTCATGCACATCATTCGCGATAATATTATTACCGGAAATGTAACGGCTGCGCGTAATCTTGCACGCAATACAGATAATCCCGTTGCAAGAATTATTGATAAAGGCATTCAGCGTATAGGAAAACCAATTGATGCGATAGAAAAAAGTATGGAAAATGTTGGCAGGCTTGAAATGTATAAAATGGAGCGCAACATGAATATTCTTTCGCTTATTGCAGGTATGGCGCCAATGTTTGGATTTTTAGGAACGATTGTAGGAATGCTGCAATTATTCTCTGCCATTGCTGCAACAGGTGAATTAGAATTGGGAGAAATTGCCGGTGGCATTTATACAAAGATGATCACTTCGGCAGCAGGTTTAATAATTGGTTTGCTTGCCTATGTTGCTTATAATTTTTTGAATACACAGGTTGATAAAACAGCGAACAGAATGGAAATTGCGAGTGCAGAATTTATTGATATTTTGCAGGAGCCAACAAGATAACGCGCCAGCCTTAAATGGAGCAGTTTAAGATCATGAATGATTATACAATATTAAATTTTACAAACGATTTTAAAATTCCCCTTCAGGGGATAGGGACATGAATATAAGAAGACGATATAAATCTCATGGTGAAGTGTTTGCAGGCACGCTGAATGATATTCTGTTCATTTTGCTTTTTTTCTTTTTGATCATTTCAACGTTGGCAAATCCAAATGTTGTCAAGGTAAATAATCCCAAGGGAACAAAAGACACAAAAACAAAACAGCATATTGTTGTTTCAATTGATAAAGATCAAAACATTTACATTGGGCAGCGCCAAATTGACCCCAATAATCTTGATAGTTTAATAAAGTTTGAAGTTGATAAAAACCGTAATACAGTTGACACGCCTTCCGTTGTAATTAATGCGGATACATCATCTTATTACGGCGAAGTTTTTCGCGTAATGCAATCAGCAAAAAAAGCAGGAGCAAAGGTGGTGGCAAATGTAAAGTAGCAGGTAAGAAATTGATGTTTTAATGAAAATTGAAATAATTATTCGCGCAGAAATTCCAGGCAAAAACACAAACTACAGCAAGCGCTTTGGCAACATAAAAGTTAGTACCAACTCTTTCATTAAACAACCATACAAAAAAATTATTCAAACCAAGACCGATAATTGAGATCAATACAAAACGTATAAAAAAATTGGTTGTGTTGCCGGAAACATTGAACGTCCAGTAAAGGTTCAGAATAAAATTATTTATTACAGCGCAGGTAAAGCCGATACTGTTAGCAACATATTTATTGATCTTAATTTTCTCTTTCAGCAGCCAGGTGATTAAAAAATCCCAAAGCATTCCAATAAAACCAACAATTCCAAACTTAAAAGCTTTATAAATCATTTCCATGCCGCATAATAACGCGTTGTATGCGATTTTAGTGCAATGTAAGATGTTTGATTTTTTTCGGCGACATTTGCAGCATTGAGCAGACGATATAATATGATACTATACAAAACAGATGCAGAAGTTGAATTAATGAAGCAAAGCGCACAGTTGGTTAGTAAAACGCTTACAGAAGTTGCTAAGGTTTTAAAGCCCGGCATTACAACATTTCAACTCGACAGGTTGTGCTTTGAATTTATCCGCGATCACAAAGCCATTCCTTCATTTTTAAATTACAGGGGTTATCCATACACCATTTGCGCATCAGTGAATGATGTGGTTGTGCATGGCTTTCCAAACAACATTGAATTGAGAGAAGGCGATATTGTTACAATTGATATGGGCGTGATTTTAAACGGCTGGCACGGCGATCATGCTTATAGTTTTTTATTGGGTGAAGCAGGTGATGATGTTTTGCAATTGCTGCGTGTAACCAAAGAATCTTTATACAAAGGCATTGAAAAAGCGGTTGCCGGAAATCGTGTGGGTGATATTTCTTTTGCAATACAGGAACACACAGAACGCAAACACGGTTATGGCGTGGTGAGAGAATTGGTTGGTCATGGATTAGGAAGAAGTTTGCACGAAGACCCGCAAGTGCCGAACTATGGTAAACGCGGTAACGGACCAAGATTAAAAGAGAATGTTGTGTTGGCAATTGAGCCAATGATCAATATGGGTTCAAAAGATGTTTATACGGATGATGATGGCTGGACAGTGCGTACACGTGATGGCAAACCTTCCGTACATTTTGAACATGATGTTTGTGTGAAGAAAAATAAGGCGCTTATTCTTTCTGATTATTCAATAATTGAAGCAGCGGAAAAAAATAATCCGAACTTAAATACAAGTTACGAACAAAAAGCAGCGGCAGTTGCAGGCTGATTATTTCAAATTAAAATCAAAGAGTGTTGCTGTAAATTCTCCGCGTTCTCGCTTTTTTGTTATTGCGCTAAAGTTGCCTTTATAACGCATGGTTTGCGGCACTAATAAATCGCCAACCTTCGTCATTTCAACCTGCATGCTTACATCAAAATCGTATAAGCCCGCTTTATAACTTAACGTATAAGTGCGTGCAATCACATCCATTGTTTTTGCGTCAAACCAGGTTGTCATTTCATCCACCACAACATCTCCGCGCTGAAAAAATCCTAAATCATCTTTTGGTTTTATAGAAAAAACGTAAGCATAATTACCGCGGTAAGTAGTATAGTCAAGTTTGTAATTATAAATTTTTTTGGCATGATCATCATACAAATCGAGTTTATTGCCAATAAAAGGAATGCCCGGAATTTTTTTACCCGGATCAAAGAACAACATTTTTAATTGTTCTTTATGTTTCTCCATACCGCTTTTATCAGAAGTAGAAAATGTACGACCCGCCACAATATTATCCTCCCCGCAAACCCTGCCCTTGGTTAAAAAAATGGATGCATACATTTCACCCGTTAGATAATTATAATCTCCTTTTCTGTCAAGAAAATCACCGGTAGTTTTTTGCTCAAGCGTTTGTGTATAACGGCAACCATTTTCGCGGTGCTGTTTGGTTTTGCTGTAATAGCTCGCCTTCACACTTCCGTCTTTGTTCAACATGCGAATGTCATTGTAAGAAGAAAATTCTAAGATGTGTAAGTTGCGAAATGCTTTATAAAAAGTAGTATCATTTTGAATGCGACGCAACAAACTTTCGTAATCCATATGATTGCGAACGATAACTTCTTTGAGTGTAAATGTTCCTTTATCAATCAGAAGTGTAGTATCCTTTCCTTCAACAATAAACGAATCTTTTTCCTGGGAAAAAATTTTAAGCGGCAGGATTAAAATAAACGCTGCATAAATTAATTTCATTTGGGGAATGTCATTTTATAATCCACTTTCACTTTGCCTTTACTTATGTCTGCAAGCTTTCCCTGCAATAATTTTCTTTTAAAGGGTTTTAAATAGTCGATGAATAATTTTCCTTCAATATGATCGAATTCGTGCTGAATAATACGCGCCGTAATTCCATTATAAGTTTCTGTATGCGGTTGAAAATTTTCGTCAACATATTCAATGGTTACAGATTCCGGTCGCATAACATCTTCCCTAATTTTCGGAATGCTTAAACAACCTTCATTATAATTCCAAGGCTCACCATTTAATGCTGTAATTTTTGCATTGATGAAAACTTTTTTGAAGCCAGGTTCATCCGGATACTTGCCCTTATCTTCTTCTTCCTGGTTAGCAAAAAGCTGCATGCTGTCAACAACAAACAACCGAATATCTTTATTTACCTGCGGAGCTGCCAAACCCACGCCACTGCTGGCATACAGCGTTTCCCACATATCTGCAATAAATTTATCAAGGTTAGAATAATCCTGTGTTATATCTTTTGCAACCTGCCGTAAAACCGGCGTTCCATATGCAACAATAGGTAAAATCATAAAACCCTCTAACTCCCTAAAGGGAGAATTTTTAGTTCGTAAAAAATATTGCGTGCGAAGATAAAATTTAGGATGTTAAACAGAGAATAAAAGTCCCTTTAGGAATTTAGGGTTTTCAAATACTCTTGTAACATAATAGCAGCAGCTATTTGATCTATGTTCTCTTTCTTTTGCCGCTCCTTTTTTTTCATGCCCATTGCAATCATGGACTGAACAGCCATTTTTGAAGAATAACGTTCATCAACTTTTTCAATTTTCATTAACGGAAATTCTTTTTTAAATTTTTGTATGAA
>JBEHXR010000216.1:0-6649 GCA_048498595.1 Bacteroidota bacterium | reverse complement strand
CCGCGACCTTTGAATAATATTTTAGATGATGAACCACAATTATATCATCAGCAATTAAAACTGTGGCAATGGATTGCCGATTATTACATGTGCAGTGAAGGCGAAGTGATGCAGGCTGCCATGCCATCAAATTTAAAATTGTCGAGCGAAACAATTTTAGTTTGGAATGAAGAGCACAATGAAGATTTTACAAATCTTAACGACCGCGAATATATTGTTGCAGAAGCGTTGAGCATTAAAAAAGAATTAAAGCTGACTGAAGTGCAGGAGTTATTGGATTCATCGCAGGTTTATCCCGTTATAAAAAAACTGATTGAAAAAAATGTTTGTCATGTTTGGGAAGAGCTGAAAGAAAAATATAAAGAGAAGAACGAAACATATATTATGCTTCATCCGCAATACCGCGATGAAGACAAGCTTGCAGATTTATTGAACACCTCTTCACGTGCACCAAAGCAAATGGAATTGCTGATGAGTTATTTGCATCTTATCAGGAGCAATAATGAAGTAACGCAAACTGAACTTTTAAAAAAATCAAATGCAAGCGTTGCGCAATTAAAAGGTTTGATAGATAAAAATATTTTACTTGCTGAAAAACGTTCCATCAACCGCATACACAGCTTACCAAAAAATATTTTTATTGATTTTGAATTATCACCTGCACAACAAACTGCTTTCAGCGAAATAAAAAATGCATTTGAAGAAAAAAATGTTTGCTTATTACATGGCGCAACGGCAAGCGGTAAAACGCAACTCTACATAAAACTTATTGAGCAATATATCCAGGCAGGCAAACAGGTTTTATACATGTTGCCCGAGATTGCACTAACAGCGCAAATCATTCGCAGGCTGCAAAAACATTTTGGCGGTTACATTGCGGTGTATCATTCAAAGTTCAATCCTAATGAAAGAGTGGAGATTTGGAACCGTGTAAAAAGTGGTGAAATAAAAGTTGTGCTTGGTGCACGCTCATCTTTGTTTTTACCTTTTAAAGATTTGGGATTGATTATCGCCGATGAAGAGCATGATGCATCTTACAAACAACAAGATCCTGCGCCGCGTTATCATGCAAGAGATGCTGCTGTGTATTATGCTTCGTTATTTAATGCAAAAGTTTTATTAGGCAGTGCCACACCATCAATCGAATCCTATTATAATGTGCAAACAAACAAATATGCATTGGTGGAATTGAAAGAGCGGTATGGCAATGCTGAACATCCCATAATTGAGTTGGTAGATTTGAAAGCGTTATCATCGAGCCTGCCTGCCGGCAGGCATGGAGAAAAAATTCTTATTTCACCGCAACTAAAAAATGCTATTGATAATTCGCTTGCAGAAAATAAGCAGGTAATACTTTTTCAAAACCGGCGCGGTTATACGCCTTACATTATTTGCAACGTTTGCGGCTGGATTCCGCAATGCCGCAATTGTGATGTGACGCTCACTTATCACAAAGCAAAAAATAAAATGGTTTGCCATTATTGTGGTACAGAATATCCTGTCTTATATACATGTCCAAGTTGCGGCAGCCACGATTTTAAGCAGCGCAATTTTGGTACAGAAAAAATTGAAGAACTGGTTGCTGAAACTTTTCCATCGGCAAAAGTTGCGCGCATGGATTATGATACAATGAAAGGAAAGAATAATCATGATACGCTGATAAAATTATTCGAACAACAAAAAATAAATTTATTGGTAGGCACGCAAATGATTGTAAAAGGTTTGGATTTTGAACATGTAAATCTTGTTGGCATTTTAGATGCTGACAGTCTTTTATACTTCGCAGATTTTCGGGTGAATGAACGTGCCTTTCAGTTGATGGAACAAGTGAGCGGGCGGGCGGGAAGAAAAGATAATCTTGGAAAGGTTTTGATACAGGTGAGCAATACAAAACATCCTGTTTTGCAATTTGTGATGGCGCACGATTATAAAGCGCTGTACAATTTTGAAATTCAAACCCGGCAATATTATCATTACCCGCCGTTCACAAGATTAATACATCTTACTTTCCGGCATAAAGAAAATTACGTGGCTGAAGAAGCCGCGAATATTTTAGTGATGGGAATTAAAAAAGATTTTGAACAATACATTACAGGTCCGGCACAGCCTGTTGTGAATCGCATACGCAATCAATATTTATGGGATGTTTTAATTAAGCTGCCGAAAAACGCGGAGCTCATCAATTACTGTAAAATACAGATCGAACAACAAATTGCGATTCTGAAATTTAATAAACGTTACCGCAGTGTGGATGTAACCCCTGATGTTGATCCTGCATAAAATTCATTGAGTGCTAAATAAGCAGCAATAATTCCATATCAAACCAGGATGCCTTTCCATATAAGAATGAGCAACACAATGCCTGCAATAATTCTGTAAATGCCGAACAATTTAAAACCATAACGCTGCAGGTAAGAGATAAAAACTTTTATCGCAATCATGGCTACAACAAATGCAATGAAGGAACCTAAAACCAGTAATTCAATATTATGCGGGTCTGTTACAAGTGAAGGTGTTTTTTTATAAGCTTCGAGCAATTTATAACCTGTTGCAGCTGCCATGGTGGGAATGGCAAGAAAGAAAGAAAATTCTGCAGCCAAACGGCGTGTAAGTTTTTGTTGCATGCCGCCAACAATACTTGCAGCACTGCGGCTTGTGCCGGGAATTAATGCAAGGCATTGCCACAGACCGATGATAAAACTTTTGCTATAAGTTATTTTATCATCGCTGTCAATAGTTGGCTTGTTGAAAATATTATCAACAAATAATAATATTACGCCTCCGATTAACATGGTTGTTACCACAACAACCGGGCTTTGCAGCCATTCATCGATCTTATCGCCCAATAAGAAACCTAAAATAAGTGCAGGCACAACTGCAACAATTAATTTGAAATAAAAATTCCAGCGATTGAGCGGGAAAAATTTCTTCCAATACAAAATGATAACAGAAACGATAGCGCCTAACTGGATCGCCACTTCATACAGTTTTACAAATTCATCTGAAGCGATGCCCATTAGTGAACTTGCGATGATCATGTGACCGGTAGAAGAAATGGGTAAGAACTCTGTTATGCCTTCAACTATGGCGAGGATGATTGCCTGTAAAATACTCATGAATTCAGTTGTTGGTTTTTAAAGTATAAATTTTACGCAATGAAAAATTACGATTTGATTGACGTAAGTTTTATACAATGCTATTAAATTTTGTGTTGAATAAATAACGTTAAAAAAATAAAAGCGGTATGATGTACCGCTTTATTATTTATTATGATTTCGACTATGCGTTCGTTGATTGTTTCGGCTTGCGGAAGATGGCATAAATTTCAACCATCAATCCGCCAATAATTAATATAGGCGCGATGGTAATTCTTGTTGTGCTGTAAACAAGATTCGGATCGAACTTAGCAGGATCTGTATTTCTGCCGCCGCTCATAAGCAACATGCCTAACAGAACAATTACACCACCAATAATCATCCATGTATAATTTTCTTTTGAAAATAAAATACGCGGTGCCGGTGCTGATTTTTTTACTGCAGGTGTTTGCGTTTTTGCGGAAGCCTGGTCTGTTGCAGGTATTGCTGCAGACTTCTTTTGTGATTGTTGCTTTTTATATTCAGCCATTTTTATTTGAATAAGTGGTGCAAGATAAGGGTTTAACTGATAGTGTATGGAAAAACTACGAAAAGTTCATAGTTAAATAAATTTAAAGAGTGGTTCATAGTTAATAGGTCATGGTTCATAGGTATAGCAAATAAGCGCTTTCTAACCATGACCTATGAACTATGGACTATGCGCTAATCAATACAAATCATCCAGCTTCATCTTAAGATATTTCACAACGCTGCGGTGTGTACTAAAAAGTGAAATGCCAACGCCGATAACGATCATTCCGCCGAATAAAAGAATGGTGAGCATGGTATTTTGAATAGCTTTTAACTGTGTGAACTCGTTTTCAGCCCAGGTAATTAATCCAAATAAAATAACTATGGCAATGGCAGCGCTGATAACGCCGTTTAGAATGGCGCGCAAATCCATTGGTTTAGCAATAAAAGTTCTTGTTGCACCCACCATTTGCATGGTCTTGATCAAAAACCGATTGCTGAACATTGCTAAACGGATGGTGGTATCAATGCTGATGATAACAATAATGCAAAGCAGAATTGCCACCACTAAAAATATCATGCCCAGCTTTGAAGCGCGTTCGTTTAAACTATTTACCAGTGATGAAGGATATTGCAAATCGGTAATTTGCTCACCATACAAACTCATAATATTATTAGAAATCTTATTAAGACTGTCCTGGTTTACATAAGAAGCACGGGCATAAAAATCTATGCTTTCAGGTAAAGGGTTTACATCAAGAATTTTATTCCAGTCTTCGTTGTTGTCTTTGTTCCATATTTCTTTCGCCTTGTCTTTATTTACATATTCCACATTTTTTGCAAAAGGCTGCGAAGCGATGTATTGCTGAATTTGCGCGATCGTGTCTTTATTATTTGTACGCAGGTAAGCGCTGATGCGGATATCTTCTTTAAAAGTATTACCTGCCTGGGCAAGATTCATAAATATCCAGCCCATAATTCCCATAATTAAAAGTACAAGCGCTACTCCCACTATGCTGTAAACATAATTAGGTTTGCTGCGTTTGAGTGATCTGGTTTTAACTGCCATCTTAATTTTTTAAAATGTGAGAACTGAACAAATGTATGTTATTCGGTTACTTTTGCAACTCTCTTAACGATTGTTTTACTTGCTAAGTATGAAGTTTTGAATTTTTAATTTTGATTTTTGAATTTATGGAATATAATTTTCGCGACATAGAAAAAAAATGGCAGCAGTGGTGGAAAGAAAAGCAAACGTATAAGGTTGATAATAATTCGCCCAAGCCAAAATATTATGTGCTGGATATGTTTCCGTACCCGAGTGGTGCGGGCTTGCATGTAGGACATCCGCTGGGATATATTGCCAGCGATATTTATGCGCGTTACAAAAGACTAAAAGGCTTTAATGTTTTGCACCCGATGGGTTATGATGCGTTTGGTTTGCCCGCAGAACAATATGCTATTGAACATGGTATTCATCCCGCAATTTCAACGGCACAAAATATTGAGAACTTCAGAAAGCAGTTAGATAAAATTGGTTTTTGTTTTGACTGGAGCCGCGAAGTAAATACCAGTGAGCCTTCTTATTATAAATGGACGCAATGGATTTTTCTGCAACTCTTCAAATCATTTTATAATCGTACAACAAAAAAAGCAGAGAGCATAGAATCGTTGGTTGAAACTTTTGAAAAGGAAGGAAATGTAAATCATCCGTTTCCAAATCAAAGCTTTCAGCTTCGGTCAACAGTCAACGGTCAACGGTCAACTGAAAATACATTTACTGCTGAAGACTGGAAAGGATTTACTGAAAAACAACAACAGGATATTCTGATGGAATATCGGTTGGCTTATTGCGGTTATGGTGAAGTGAACTGGTGCGAAGCATTAGGAACTGTTTTGGCGAATGATGAAGTGGTGAATGGTGTAAGCGAACGCGGCGGCTATCCTGTGGTAAAAAAGAAATTGCGTCAATGGTATCTGCGCATTACAGAATATGCAGACCGTTTGCTGGAAGGCTTGCGCACCGTGGATTTCAGCGAAGCGATGAAAGAAATGCAAACAAACTGGATCGGTAAAAGTTATGGTGCTGAAATAAATTTCCGTATCAGTGACAGCGAAGAAAAATTAAAAGTTTTTACTACAAGACCGGATACCATTTTTGGTGTTGATTTTATGGTGATTGCTCCCGAGCACGAACTCGTTTCAAAAATTACAACAGAAGAACAGAAAAAAGAAGTTGAAGATTATTTAGCATGGGTAAAAAGCCGCAGCGACCGGGAACGTATGGTGGAGAAACAGGTGAGTGGTGCATTCACTGGCGCATATGCATTTAATCCTTTTGATCAGCGCATGATTCCCATTTATGTGAGTGAATATGTTTTGATCGGTTATGGTACAGGTGCAATTATGGCGGTGCCTTGCGGTGATGAGCGTGATTTCAAATTCGCGAAACATTTTGATATTCCGATCACCAATATTCTCGGCGATAAGTTTAACGGCGAAGAAGCAAACCCAACAAAAGATGCAGAGCTGGCCAACAGCAATTTTCTCACCGGCATGTTAATGCGCGATGCGATAAAAGTGGTGATGGAAGACATTGAAGATCTGGGTTACGGAAAAGCAAAAGTGAATTACAAAATGCGTGATGCGGCGTTTAGCCGCCAGCGTTATTGGGGCGAACCTTTTCCGATTGTTTGGAAACCTGCCCGACTGACAAATGAAAATGAATGGAAGGCAGGCGGGGATGGCATTGCTTATCCGCTTGATGAAAATGAATTGCCTTTAGAGTTACCAAACCTGCAAAATATAAAACCCGGTAAAGATGGTGAGGGACCTTTAGCAAACCTCAAAGATTGGATTGAAGTTCCTGCAAGTTCAGTTATTGACCTCACCCCAAACCCCTCTCCGAAGGAGAGGGACACTTTGGAGAACTTGTCCCGACCCTTCGGGAGAGCGGGCGGCGAGGTCGCTTTGCGAGAATCATCTACAATGCCCGGCTATGCTGGTTCGTCCTGGTATTTTTTGCGTTACATGGATCCGCATAA
>JBEHXR010000215.1:0-6662 GCA_048498595.1 Bacteroidota bacterium | reverse complement strand
TTTTCATTCATAACAGTTCCGGTAACCGGCGCAGTGTTTTGTGCCGCTAAGTGCATGCATAAAAACAAACTGCTAAACAGCAGTAACGCTTTGCATTTTTTTAGAGTAGTCTTCATTAATTGGCGTATTTAAAAATTTAAATAATTATTGCTGATGTTTTGATATTATAAATTCATCATCGATCCTTATTACATCAAGATTGTTCATTTGGGAAATGGCATTCAGAATAACAGAAAGTGAATCTGTTTTTGATATTACGCCTGTAAACCTGATGCTGTCTATTGCCAAACTATCATACTGTATTTTCACTTTATAAACAGCAGAAAGCTTTTGCATTACTTCCGGCAATAAACTATTTGAAAAACTTAATTCATTAGCAGCAGAATCTTCAACAGGTTTCTTTGCTTTCGCTACATTGTTTTCAGGCGTGCTGTTTGTACTATTTATTTTACCAAGCGTAAGCAGAGCTGTTTGTGTATTAAACTTCATTTGCTCACCGGCTAATAAATAAACATCATCTTTCCAGCCTTGTATATTTTTTGTTGCATGAATTACAACCTTACCCTGGTATAATTTTACGCTGATCGTATTTTTATTCGTTACTTTTTTAACGCTGAATATTGTTCCCAACGCTGTTGTTGCAAACGAACCTGCGTACACTGTAAATGGCTTATGCTTATTTTTTGTTACATGAAATTCGGCTTCACCATCTAAAAAAATATCTCTCTTATTTACAGGAAAGGGAACATCGTATTGCACAGTTGATGCAGGCGAAAGTTTTATAACAGAACTATCTTCTAAAACAATTTCTAAAACTTTGTTTGTTGTATTGGTGAAAATTCTGCGTTCGCTTTTTGGCTGAACTTTAGCTGTAATTACAGGCTTACCTATTGATTGTTGTTGCGCATAGAAAAACCAAATTGCAGATGCAACAATTATTAAAGATGCAGCAACGGCAGTGATACGTTTTATGGCAACAATTAAGCGCGCCTGCTGATTTTTCTTTTGAATACTGTGCCATGCTTCTTCCCAAAAGTCTTCGGGCATAAATTCTTTTCCTGTTCTCTCCCACTCTTCAAGGCTTATATATTTTTCCAGCACATCAGGATTTGCTTTAAGAAATAAAGCAACCTCTTTAGCTTCCTGTGGCGTACAATCTTTGCGAAAAAATTTTTCTATTAATTCTGGATTCAACGTAAAAAAATATACTGTTATACGTTGATGAATGTGAAATTCCTACGCCTTTAAAATCTTTTTAAAAAAATGTACTTATAATAAAAATGAGAAGGTACAATTCTGCGTTGCGCAAATACTTCAACGCTTTGGCAAGATTATTATCAACTGATTTAACAGGTATCTGCAACATTTCAGAAATCTCTTTGTAAGAATAACCTTCTACGCGGTGCAGTTGAAAAACTTTTCTGCGTAGTTGTGGCATCTCAGATAAAACGTTTTGCAACCGGGCTTCGGCATCAAAACTATAAATGTAATCGGCTGCCTGCTTTTCATCGGTTCTCGCTTTAATGCTTGTTTTAATTTTATGCTGCTTGCTTTCTTTTCGTAAGTAATCAATAAAAACAGTTCTTGCTATATAGAACAATTGTTGCTCGGGCAAATAATCTGCACTCAAAGATTTCCTGTATTGCCACAATTTAAAAAAGGTGGTTTGCATTAAATCTTTAGCCGCTTCAATTGAATTGGTTTTCTTTAAAAAGTAAGCCAATAATTTTTCTTTGTTAAGATGATACAGTTCCTCAAATGCGGCTGCATTTCCTTCTTTAATTTCGTCGATCATGTTACACAAGCAATTTGTTCGCGAGGTAAATCTACAAACTAATTTTATTTGACAATCTCAATAATTTTCCTGCTGCATGAGGAAAAAATATTCCTGGCACGTATTACTAACATTTTGCATGAAGAAATTATACAGCTTTATATTTTTTATTTTTTTATTGCTTGATGCGTCGGCATCTGCAATTATTCTGCATGCAAAAAATGCCACCGTTTGGTTACCGCAACAAACGATTAACGGAAGTGTTTCGGGTTTGAATACAAAAAAACTAACGGTGCATTTTAATGATTCAATATTTTTTGTTTCTGCAGATGCACATCAAAATTTTATCATCTCTCTATTACTAAAAAAGAAAGTAAATACAATTTGGGTTGAAGCAGGCAGCAAACAAAATCATACAACATCAGACACAATAAATTTTATGCTTGGCTATCAGCCATTGCCGTTGGTTGAACCATTTGCAACAGTTAGCGGAAACAAAATTCATCTTGATGCAAGCATAAAAAATAATCCGTACAATTTGCCATTATCTTTTAAATGGATTGATGATAAACGTAACCCATCACATATAAAAATTATAAACCAAAATGATAGTAATGCAAGATTGATTTTACCTGCAACAAAAGGTGATTATTATTTTAATCTTATTGTAACTGCGGGAAATGATGAAGTAAAATTTCAAACACTTGTTACACGATCAGACAGCATTCATTGCTTCAACATAAAAACAGATCATGCCAGCTGGATTGATGCTGCTGTTATTTATGAAATAACTCCCAGTGTATTTACAGAAAATATAAACTACGACAGCATTACAGAAAGATTGGCGGAGCTGAGCACGCTTGGTGTAAACACAATTTGGCTGCAACCGGTTTATAAAACACATAAAGGCTGGCAAGGTTATGATGTTACAGATTATTTTTCGTTGCGAAATGATTTAGGAACTGAACCGCAACTGCAACATCTTATTTCAAAAGCAAAAAGTTTGCACATGAAAGTGTTGTTTGATTTTGTTGCTAATCACACATCAGATTTTCATCCATATTTCCAGGATGCTGTTTTGCACGACAGCGATTCGCATTATTATAATTTTTACCAGCATGAAAATGACGGTGCAAAATATTCTTCTTACTATAAAAAAGATGCACTCGGCTACTATCATTATTTCTGGAACAATTTAGTAAACCTTAATTATGAAAATGAAGAAGTGCGAAGATGGATGATTGAAGCATGCAAATATTGGTTACAGAAATTTGATGTGGATGGTTACCGTTTTGATGCGGCGTGGGCTTTTAATGCAAGAGATACAACGTTTGGAAAACAATTACAAGAAGAACTAAAAAGTATTAAGCCTGATATTTTATTACTGTCAGAAGATAAAGGCGAACGAAAAAAAGTTTACAGCGAAGGTTATGACGCAGCGTATGATTGGAAGATTGACACAAACTGGATTTCGCACTGGAGCTGGCAATACGATTACGATCCGACGGGTAATCCAACGATATTTAATTTTCCCAAGGAAGATAAGCGTGGCGCAAAACTTATTAATGCATTGTTTGATGGCGATACAACACATCTTCGTTTACGTTTTATGGAGAATAATGATCAGCCGCGTTTTATAGTTGATCATGGTTTGGCAAGAACAAAAATGGTTGCTGCATTAATGTTTGCGTTGCCGGGAATTCCTATGATTTATGATGGACAGGAAATTGGTTGCAGGTATAAAGTGTATTCAACAAAACCAATTTTTAAGCCGGGAGAAAGTATTCAATCGCAGGATAAAGACAGTTTGTTTCCTTACTATCAACAACTCATTCAGGTGCGAAATGAATATAAAAGCTTGCGTTCATCACCTATGGAAAATCTTTCCGTAAATGCTGCAGGTTCTGTTGTTGCATTGCATAGATGGAGAGATGATGAGCAATTTATTGTTGCGATAAATATGAGTGAAAACAGCCAGCCTGTTACAATTGATGTAAGCAATATCAACACAAATAAAAACGATACTTTATTTTTTGTTGATGTGTTATCGAACGAAACATTTTCACCTGCAGGGAAAAATCTAAAACTCACCATGCAGGCATACAGCACAAGACTACTGTTAGTGAACAAGCAAATTTTTGCAAGGCAATAAATAATCTTCAACAGGAGATTTCCCTTAGCGCCCTCGTGTCTTAGTGGTTCAAAAAAAACAGTAACCACAAAGCCATTAAGACACAAACTTTCAAAAAGTAATTAAAGCAGAAATCTATTTATACTAAACGGTGAAATATCAAAACTCAATTGTTTCTCTAATGCCATGTCAGAAAGCATTTTTCCAATTGCACTTGAAAATTTAAAACCATGCCCTGAACATGGGCTTGCTACAATAATATTTTTGTTTGAAGGATAATAATCAATAATAAAATGTTCATCTGGTGTGTTGGTGTACATGCAAACATCTGATGAACTAAATTTTGCATCAACATTAAAATATTTATCCAAAATATTTTTCATTTGCTGAATCTCATCTTCATAAACTTCCTTTGAAAGCAAGTCAGGATGTATGAGTTGCCCTTCATGATGCGGCGCAATTTTTATCCCGTTACCTAAATCAGGAAAGCCATAAAAAATATGCGGCGAATTGTGTTCCCAAATAAAAATAGGCAAATGTTCAGGCTGAATAAATTGTTGCATTTGTTTATCATCATTCTTAAACCAAAACAAAACTTGCCGTTTAATATTTAAAGGCAATTTCAATTCAGGCAACAAATCATTCAACCATGCACCCACACTCACAATTAATTTTTCTGTTTCATAAATTCCTTTGTTTGTTACAACTTCAACGTAATTATTTTTTATGTTGATAGATTGAACAGCTTCGCCAAACAACAACAATGCACCATTATCATTCGCCAATTTCAAATTTGCTTTAATACATTCTTCAGGAAATAAAATGCCTGCGCTTTGTTCAACAACAGCAACCGTATCTTCGGTTGGTTTTAATGCAGGAAATCGTTTTGTAATTTCTTTATTGTATAAATATTCGTAAGGCACATTATGTGTTTCGGCACTCAACCTGGCGCCTTTAATCACCATTGAATCTTCATTGCCTAAAATCAATCCGCCTGTTTTTAATAAAAGCTTTTTGCTTGAAGCATTTTCTAATTCATTCCATAACTCATATGCTTCCATTACCAGCGGAACATACATGGGACTTTCATGATAAGCCTGCCTGATAATTCTGCTTTGTCCGTGCGAAGAACCAAAAGCATGCGGCGGCACAAACCTGTCGATGCCGCAAACTTTAATATTGTTTTTTGAAAGATGATAAACCGCAGCGCTTCCATGTGCACCAAGACCAAGAACAATAGCATCAAATGTTTCCATACAAAAAATGCAATTAATTTTTAATGGATGAGAAAAAGTTTATAGCTAAAGGCTAAATGTTCACGGCTATTTCAGCCATTTATTAAACCATTCAATTGTTCTCACACTCACATCAATCATGTTATCAAAATTTTCGAATTCATGTCCTTCATCAGGATAAACATATAATTGTGTTGGAACATTTAACTCTTTTAGTGCATGCCAAAATTGAAATGATTGTGCAGGCGGAGATTCACCATCACGTTCGCCAACTAAAATCAACGTTGGTGTTTTTGTTTGTTTGATGTATGTTATTGCAGAAACTTTTTCATACGCTTTTGGATCATCATAAGGAGAAGCATTAAAATAAGAATTCATCCATTTATCAATCGAATTCTGACCGTAATAACTTTTCCAGTCGCAGGCACCTGCGCCTGCAACTGAAGCTTTAAACTTATTTGTTTGCGTCGGTGCAATCATTGCCATTGAACCACCGTAACTCCAGCCTAAAATTCCTACGCGATTACTATCAATGTTATGATTTGAAATCAAAGTGTCAACACCAGTTATAATATCACGCAAATCGCCAAAGCCCCAATCACCGCGATCAGCCAGCGTAAAATTTTCGCCTTGTCCATAGCTTCCTCTTGCATTCAGAAAGAAAACAAAATATCCAAACTGTGTATAAACTGTTGTATTAAAATCAGGCGCCGCCCATGTTGGCGTTGTTATCCATGCTGGTCCGCCATGTACACAAACAAGCATCGGATATGTTTTTGTTGAATCAAAATTTTGCGGATACAATAACCAGCCCTGTACATGGTTGCCTTCATTTATCCATGTAACATTTTCAAATCGCAATAAAGGTTTTTGAATGTCATCATTTAAATGTGTTACGCGTGTTTTATTTTTAAAATCTCCATACCAAACTTCAGGTAATTCGTTCCATGCACTTCTTATCAATGCAAGTTTATTATTTGCGACAGACAAACTTGTTTCTTCATCACTTGCTCTTATTGATGCATCTGCTTTACACAAAGTTTTTGTAGCCAGTGTTTTTGTATTTAAAGATGATATTGCGACAGAGCCGCCAACAAATTCCGTAAACAAAATAGTATTATCTGGTTGCCATGTAAACCATGATGGCGTTGAAGTTCGGTTGGGTGTAAGATCTTTTTGTTGACTATTTTTTGTTGCATCAACAACATAAATTTCTCCACCTGTTCCGCCCTGGTCACTCATCAATCCTTCAATAAAAGCAATTTGTTTTCCATCATTACTCCAACGCGGAACTGCTATTTGAAATTTTGGTTGATAGATCATTGTTGTATCATCACTAAAAATATGTTGCGTGTATAATTTTGAAATGTACCAGTTATCATCGCCGGGTGGCGCTGCTGCAGTATAACAAAAAGATTTACTATCGGGCGACCAATCATATTCAAAAATGTAAAGCTGTTCAGGCGTTACAATTTTTGTTTCCCTTGTTTGAAGATTGATAACAGCGATGCGCTGAACATTT
>JBEHXR010000214.1:0-6716 GCA_048498595.1 Bacteroidota bacterium | reverse complement strand
GCCATGAATGCTTTCACTCATTTTTTCTTTGCGCTTTGCATATAAAGGATAAACAGTCATTATTATAAACAGCCAGGCAAAAAATATTGCTGCAATGCTGATAAGAATTTTTAGAAACAGATGGCCTTCTTCATTATAAGTGGTTGTCATTTCCTGCACAACCAATCTTGCATTTAAAAAAACAAGAATTGCTGCAACAATCCATGAAAGAATTTTTGTTGGCAGTTTAATAGCAAAGCTGCCCATAGTTTTTTTATTACTAACAAAATGGATTAATGGGATGACTGCAAAACCTAATTGAAGACTTAACAAAACCTGGCTCAGTACAAGTAAACTATCAACCTGCGATTCTCCATAAATAGAAATAACAATTACTGCCGGAATAATTGCAAGTAATCTTGTAATTAATCTTCGCAACCAGGGGTTAATGCGCAAATGCAAATAACCTTCCATTACAACTTGCCCTGCTAATGTTCCTGTTACTGTTGAGCTTTGTCCTGATGCAATTAAAGCAATGGCAAACATAACAGGCGCTAATTTTGTACCCAACATTGGTTTTAATAAACGATGTGCATCTTCAATTTTAGCAACAGAAGATTGTCCATGAAAATAAAAAACCGCACCCGCAAGAACTAATATAGCTGCATTAACAAAGAAAGCAGCATTTAATGCAATCGTACTATCAATGAAATTATACTTTATTGCTTTTTTGATGCCGTGTTCATTGTTGCGAATTTTTCTTGTTTGTACTAATGCTGAATGCAAATACAAATTATGCGGCATCACCGTGGCGCCAATAATTCCTACCGCAATATATAATGCCTGGTTATTTAAGGCTGAAGGAACAAAACCTCTTATAATCCCTGCAGCATCCGGCTTCGCTAAAAAAATTTCTATAATAAATGATAAACCAATTATAAGCACTAAAGCAATGATGAAAGATTCCATTGCACGCATGCCCTTCTTCTGCAAATAAAAAAGTAAGAATGTATCAAGCACTGTTATCATCACACCATAAACAAGTGGTAAACCTGTAAGCAATTGAATACCCAGAGCCATTCCTAAAACTTCTGCAAGATCGCAAGCGGCAATAGCAAATTCGGCCAACACATATAAACAGAAATTTGTAACCGGCGGATATACTTCCCTGTTTGCCTGCGCTAAATCTTTTCTTCTTACAATGCCAAGTTTTGCGCTTAAAGATTGCAGCAGTAAAGCCATTAAATTACTCATCAACAAAACCCAGATAAGCCTGTACCCAAACTGAGCGCCGCCTTGTAAATCTGTTGCCCAGTTGCCCGGATCCATATAACCAACACTCACCAAATATGCCGGACCGAGATAGGGAAGAATTTTTCTGATTCCTTTGCGCTGCTTAGTTGTGTCAATCGATTCGTGAACGTTGCCTAAAGAATTTCGAATATCTATATAGTCCATTTATAAAGGATTTACATTGATAGCATTTGCTACCTGTTCGCTTACATGAAAAGATTGCCTGTTCTTTATTTTCACTTCAATTGAATTATCAAAACTTAATTTTTGTTTTATTTCAAGCTTTGTTCCAATATGCATATTGCGGTTACTTAAAAACGCAAGTAAATCGCTCGACTGGTTTTGTACCGAAGTAATAACAGCAATTGTATTTAACGGCAATTCAGTTAAAGGCATTTGCACTTGCTGATTTATTTTTCCATTACTATCTGGAATTGGATCGCCATGCGGATCGAATTTGGGGAAGCCAAGAAATGAATCTAATTTATCAACCAGCTTACGGCTGGTAACATGTTCAAGCTGCTCTGCAACTTCGTGCACTTCTTCCCAGCTAAATTGTAATTGATTCACCAAAAAAGATTCCCATAACCTGTGGCGGCGAATAATATTCAGCGCAGCCTTATTTCCTTCTTTACTTAATTTAAAACCTTTGTATGGGTTATAATTAAGCAAATTTTTTTGCTGCAACTTTTTGAGCATGTCTGTTACAGAAGCAGGCTTTGTTTTAATATGATCTGCAAGCGCATTTGTAGTTACACTTTCAAAGCTTTGCTGCAAATGATAAATTGACTTTATATAATTTTCTTCTGCAACCGATAAATTAGGCAACACGTAAATTATTTTTAGACAAACCTAAAAAATATTTCGCACACTTTATTTTTTAAAAATTATTTTTAACAGATGAAGCACCTGCAATATGCCATTGCTATTGTTTTAGCAAGCGCTCTCTTTTTTTCATGCAAAAATTCTTCAAAAGAAAACAAGCCGCTAACTATTGATGATTTTTTTAAGTTGTATAAAAAGATAGATCTTCCCGCAAATGTTGCCGATTCCGGTTTGGCAAACTTTGGTGATACCACAACAATAAACCCGGAAACATTTATCCAATTTATTTCTGATTCCGCTTCGCAAAATATTTTACGAGACAGTGCTTCAAAATATACTATTCAGCCTGCAGGTATCATTCATTTTAAAACCGAAGATTACCTGCTTACAAAATTTACATCAGGCAAAACTACCAGGCTTGCAGTTTTTGTATTTGATGATAAGCATCAGTATAAAACAAACTTGTTACTCTTAAACACAAGCGTGAACGATGGCTATACTTACAGCGTTTCAATTACGAACGAACCAACATTCATTATAAAAAAAGAAAAGATCGATGAAGATAAAAAAGATTTGTATTCAAGAAACGGATATGCTTATGATGAATCAAAAAACGCATTTACAGTTGTACTGAATGATTCGAACGAAAAAAAATCAACCGATATAATAAACCCGATCGATACACTCGCTGCAATAAATAAATTCAGCGGAGATTACATTACAGATAAAAGAAATTTTATTTCTGTGCGCGATGGAAAGAATGCACACACTTATTTTTTCTTTGTTCACTTTGAAAAAAATAAAGGGCAATGTGTTGGAGAGCTAAAAGGTAAAATGAATTTAGTTGATGAATCAAATGCTGTTTACCAGGAAAGTGGAGATCCGTGTGTAATTCATTTTAAATTTTCTGCTTCAAATATTAAAATAAAAGAAGATGGCAATTGCGGAAACTATCGCGGCATTACTTGTCCGTTCGATTTTACTTTTAAAAAGAAAAAAGCAAGCAAAACCAAGACTAAATAACATTTGTTCACTTGTATAAAATAATCTTTCCCGAAATTAAATTAACTGGTCAACGTTATACTGATCGTGTAGAAAATACATTTATGATTTAAGCGCTATATTGCGCCTTTACAAAACGGTACTATGGATTTTAAAAATTTTAAAGTTCCTTATTCTGCAGATGAGCGATATGCAAAACGGGTTGCTTATTTTTCGATGGAATATGCGATTCATCAGCCGCTAAAAATTTACAGTGGTGGTTTGGGTTTTCTTTCAGGTTCACATTTGCGCAGCGCATATGAGTTAAAGCAAAATCTTATTGGCGTTGGTATTTTATGGAAGTACGGTTATTACGACCAGGCGCGTAATCAAGACCAAACATTGCAGGTAACCTGGATGGAAAAAATTTACAGCTTTCTTGAAGAAACAAATATTAAGTTTCAAATTATTGTTCACGATACGCCGGTTTGGGTTAAAGCGTATTATTTAAATCCGGAAACTTTTAATACGGCACCTTTATTTTTATTAAGCACGGATGTTCCGGAAAATGATTATGTATCGCAAACTATTTGTCATCGTTTGTATGACGCGAATGTTTCAACAAAGGTTGCACAGTTTATGTTGCTTGGCATTGGTGGTGCAAAACTGATGGATGAAATAAATTTTAATCCTGATGTATATCATTTAAACGAAGCACATGGTATTTCTTCTGCATTTTATTTGTTGAAGAAATTTAAGAGTGTTGAAAAATTAAAGCAGCATCTTGTATTTACCACGCATACACCGGAAGAAGCAGGCAACGAAAAACATGATATTTATCTCTGTGAAAAAATGAGTTATTTCTGCGGCTTCAGTATTGATGAAGTTAGAAAGCTCACAGGTCTGCAAGACAGTCAATTTAATCATTCGCTTGTTGCCCTTCGCTTTGCAAGAATTGCTAATGGCGTTTCAAAATTGCACGGCAAAGTTTCCAGAGAAATGTGGAGTAAGTATGATGGCATTTGTCCGATAACATCTGTTACCAATGCACAAAACTGGCGTTATTGGGCAGATAAGCAATTGTATTATGCAATGGATGAAAACAACGATTGGCGCATGGATGATCGCAAATGGTATTTAAAGAAACGCGCTTTTGAAATTGTTGCAGATCAAACGGGAAAACTTTTTAATCCGAATATTTTAACCATTGTTTGGGCAAGACGTTTCGCAGGCTACAAGCGTGCTGATATGCTCACGTATGATATGGAGAGATTTAATGCTTTACTCAGCAATAAAAAATATCCGGTACAAATTATTTGGGGAGGCAAACCTTACCCGGTTGATTATCCTGCCATCACGCAATTCAATAATCTTGTTCATCTCAGCAAAAATTATAAAAACGTTGCAGTTGTTATAGGTTATGAATTAGGATTGAGCAAACGCTTAAAACAAGCTGCAGACGTTTGGCTGAATAATCCGCGTGTACCAAGAGAAGCTTCCGGAACAAGCGGCATGACTGCAGCCATGAATGGTGCGGTAAATTTTTCAACGAATGATGGATGGATTCCTGAATTCATCAATCATGGCAATAATGGTTTTGTTGCAGAGATGGCTGATTATAAAAACATGAGTGTGCACGACCAGGATGAATTTGATTTGAATAACATGTATAAGATTTTGGAAGAGCAGATTCTTCCTTTATATTATGATAATCATGAAACGTGGCGGCAGATTGTAAAGAATGGAATGCGGGATGTGCGCTTTGAGTTTGACAGCAATCGCATGGCACATGAATATTATGAGAAAATGTACAACGCTGTGCAACATCAAAACAATCCTCAAAATTTTATAGAGCAGGAAGCGTAAAAAATTTAGATAGGTTGAAAGGCTGTTTGATAACTCAAGCAGCCTTTGTTTTTTCAGATGGTCTGTTATTTGATTTATTACACATCAATTTATAATTTTTTGATTGCCTTAATTATTAAATAAGTTATAACTAATACAAGAAGTATAATAATATTACCATTGAATGATTTGTAACAATTGACAAAACTAATATTGTTGTGAAAACAATTATCGCAATAATAGATTTCCAGAAAACAAGTCGAGTACTGTTGAGTTTATTGTTGTTTAAAATTAGAATGAACATCAATAAAAATACTCCGATGATCAAAAAGATATATTGCTGCATATATCGTTAATTTCAATTAGCAAATTAATAATTTTTCAATCGTAGCTTTATTATTTAATAAGTCAGCTTTATTTTGTTATAATGAAAAAAATCTTTTTTGCCTCGCTGTTACTTTTAACTACCTGCTGTTTTTCGCAAACTAATTCAAACGTTTTGGCAAGACCAAAATTGGTTGTTGGTATTGTGGTTGATCAAATGCGCTGGGATTATTTATACCGCTATTATGATTTATATTCTGAAAGCGGTGGATTTAAAAGAATGCTTACGCAAGGTTTTTCCTGCGAGAATACAATGATACCGTACACACCAACGGTTACAGCAGCCGGGCACTCTTGCATATTTACAGGTGCAGTGCCGGCAACGAATGGTGTTGTTGGAAATGTTTGGTTTGATAAGTTGCAAAACAAAGTTGTTTATTGTGCAGAAGATGATACTATGACAACGATAGGTGCTTCAGATGATGCGGGCAAGATGAGTCCAAAGAATTTGCTTGCAACTACAGTTGGAGATGAATTGCGTATTGCAACAAATTTTTCATCAAAAGTTATTGGTATTTCAATTAAAGACAGAGCGGCAATTTTTCCTGCAGGTCATGCAGCAAATGCCGCATACTGGTATGATGGAGAAAATGGAAAATTTATAACCAGTTCTTATTACACAGATAAATTGCCGTCATGGTTAAATAAGTTTAATGATCGCGATTTACCCGATTCATTTTATCGTCTCAACTGGAATTTGAGTTTATCTAAAAATAATTACCAGCAATACTGTGGTGATGATTATCAGCCTTACGAAGCGCAACCTTTAGGCGCAGATCAAAAGCAATTTCCTTATTCACTTAATAAATTCATCAATAAAGATTACGAAAGAATTGCTTCAACTCCTTACGGGAACAGCTTACTTGAGATTTTAGCGAAGAATACAATTCTAAATGAACAGATGGGCAAAGGCAGCAATACAGATCTCCTTACTGTTAGTTTTTCTTCACCTGATTATATTGGTCATGCATTCGGGCCAAATTCATGGGAACAAATGGATGATTACATTAAGCTTGATAGTTTGCTCGGAGATTTTTTTTCATTTTTAGATGCACAAGTTGGCAAAGACAACTATACTGTTTTTCTCACGGCTGATCATGGCGTAGCAAATAGCGTTGGTTTTTCGCAAATGCATAAATTACCCGGCGATGTTTTTAATGAGGGCGGATTTTTAAATACACTAAGGCAAATACTCCTCGTAAATTACAATGCTCCTAATCTTGTACGCGGAATTTTTGAATACCAGATAAGCCTTAATCATCAGATCATAGATTCTTTAAAACTAAATGAAGACAGTGTTATTGATAAGATTCTCGATTATTCACAACAGCGCAAAGAAATAGCCCAGGTTTTCGCAACAAAAAACATAAACGATGCGCCTGTAACTTCAAAACAAAAAGAGATGTTTC
>JBEHXR010000213.1:0-6717 GCA_048498595.1 Bacteroidota bacterium | reverse complement strand
GAAACCTTTGCACTTCCAAAAAGACCGAGCGTTAAAAATATTAATGCAGCAATAGTAAACATCACCAAAAGCTTGCGGCTATCCATCAATTTTAAAAGTAATAACCCTAATACACCTCCGGCTGTCATCAAGCCCCAAAAATAGGCTACTGCATTTGCGCCGGTTGTTTGCGGATCGTATTTGTGATATTCAAATAAGAATTGCGACATCCAGTATGAAACGCCTTGTTCTGTTCCAACATAACAAAACAATCCAATGAAGTATGCAATTACCACCCGTTTCTTTAAAAGCAGAAGATGCGTTTTTAATGGACCGGCTTTTTCATCACTCTTTAATTCAACCTTTGGAAATTTTGAAGCAAGCATAATTAAAAACATAAACAAACAAATAACGGCAAACAACCAGTATAGCGAAATCCATGGCATGTTGACCGGCACATGAGCTCTTAAAATATTAAACAATGATGATTGGCTAACGTTGAAATTTTTAACCATGCTTGAATACACCAATGGGCTTACAAATGATGCTGCGCCAAAAATTAATTGCGCCAACACAGATGTGAATGCATAATTTTCTTCGCCGCCTGCAGTACGCAACAACGGATTTATTACAACCTGCAGCATAGCCATTCCGCAACCAATTAAAAATAATGAGAGTACAGCAGTGAGATAATCTGGTCTGGCAGCTAATATAAGTGAGCCTATAAATGCAACTATAAACGCTGCTACCATAATTGATTTTTCGTTGTATTTCTGCACCAGCATGCTTGATGGAATTGACATAACACCATAAGCAATAAAAAATGCAAATGGCAAAACACCGGCAAGCAAATCACTCAAATTAAAATCTTTGATAAACTCAGGCGAAAGCGGACCGATGATGTTAGTTAAAAAAGAAATTACAAAAAAGGTGAGCATGATGAGTGCTACGATATAGTAGTTGCGCTTCATAACAGTAATTTAATTGCAAGCAAGGAGCACCCAAGTTAAGCGAAAATGATTTTGTTATTATAATTATTGAACTAAAAACTTTTAAGTATTTAAACATCTAATTTTATTGTGTAAATATTTGTTATGGAGTTTGGCCGCGTTGAGATGGAAGAATTAGAAAAGGTTGATTTTAGTTTGCCAAAAGAACCGGCATTCAACAAACAAATTCTTCCCGGTAAAAAAAATAAAAACGCAAAAGTTTATGTGGGTTGTGCAAAATGGGGAAGACCAGAATGGGTTGGCAAAATTTATCCGGAAAAAACAAAAGAAAAAAATTTTCTGCAACATTATGTTGAACATTACAACAGCATTGAATTAAATGCAACGCATTATAAAATTTACGGCGCGAAAGGAATTGCAAACTGGAAACAAAAAGCAGATGGTAAAGATTTTTTATTTTGCCCGAAGATGTACAAAGGCATTACACATTTTGGAAAATTAACAGGCAAGGATTTTATACTGAATGAATATTTGCGCGGCATTGTTGCTTTTGAAGAACACCTTGGTCCCGTGTTCGTGCAGGTAAGTGATGCATATTCTCCAAAGCGAAAAGAAGAGTTGTTTGGTTTCTTAAAATCGTTGCCGGCCGACATGCAATTTTTTTTGGAAGTACGCCATCCGGATTGGTTTAAGGCCTATGTTGCTAAAGAATTATTTGAAACTTTGCATACATTAAATATTGGCGCAGTTATTACAGATACTGCAGGCAGAAGAGATTGTGCACACATGCATCTTACCATTCCGAAAACATTTATTCGTTATGTCGGCAACAGTTTACATCACTCCGATTACACACGCATTGATGCATGGATTGAACGCATGAAATATTGGTTAGACAAAGGCATCGATGACATTTATTTTTTCATGCATATGCATAATGAAGCAACTTCGCCGGAGCTTACCGTTTATTTAGTTGATAAATTAAATGCCGCATGCAATTTGAATTTAATAAAACCAAAGTTCGTTGGTAGTGAGCCGCCGAATTTATTGTCTTAAACTATGTTAAGCGCAACAACCATCCTGCTGCATAGTAATAATAAGCCTGTAAAACTGCATCTCGTTTCAACAGGATTTGTATCAGTAAAATGGAAATTCAGAGAGAATAAACATTCCGGATTGATCGCGATGCTGAATTATCTTTTCAGCAAAAATTTTACTGAATGGCTGCCGATTTTTATAATGATCGTTGAGCACCCGGAAGGTGTTTTTATAATTGATGCAGGTGAGATTGCAGATGTTAATGATAAAAATTATTTCAAAACATCGGGCATTATTGCAAACTGGTTTGATAAAACACAATTCAAATTTTATGTTAATCGCGAAAATGAAATAGACAATTTATTGCAGGAACGAAACATCTCGCTTGAAAAAATAAAAGCTATTATTCTTACGCATTTGCATTTCGATCATACTGATGGAGTAAAATATTTTCCTTACACAGACATTCTTGTAAACAAAGCAGAATGGGATAGGCCTTTTGGCGATTTGCCCAAATTATATCCATCATGGTTTAACCCGCATTTAGTTCCGCTCACCGAACAGTATGATGTTTTTGATAAAGCGCAATTTATTACCGATGCAAAAGATATTATTTTGGTTGAAACGCCGGGGCACACTTATCATCACTGTTCAGTAATAATTAAAACAGATGAATGCAATATTTTCTTTGCAGCAGATATTTCTTATTCGCAACAGCAGCTTTTGCAAAATAAATTTCCGGGCAACAATGCAAGCAATAAGCTTGCAAGAGAAACATATCATAAAGTAAAAATGTTTGCAAAACATAATAAAGTTGTTTTTATTCCCTCCCATGAACCTATGGCTGTAGAGCGATTAAAGAAATGCGCAACTATGTTTTAGCTTGAGTGCAAACGGTCGAGAAAAGTTAGGCTTCAAATTTGTGAAATGTGTTTATAAATCTTACGGATTGCGATACATTTTGGTTAATAAAAGATCGCATAGCAACAAACTATTGCTGTGTTTTGCAATTGCATTTTGCAGCACAGCGCTCTTATCACAACCAACCAACAGTTTACACTACAAAACTATCGCTGCAAATACAAAACTGAACAAACCGAAATTATACCAGTGGCTTTGGGGTTACAATCGAAGAGTTGAATGGGGAACACCTGTAACTGTTCCTGTACTTTGGCTTGATAGTGCCTACGGCGGTTTAACGCCTTACAAGGCAGGCGGTGGCAACGAAACAAGCACTTTGCACTTAAGATCTGCAGATGGAAAATTGTATTCAATACGCTCTATTAATAAATCGCGCAAAGATGTTATTCTGCCAATTTATGAACACACATTTATTGAAGGAATAATTAAAGATGGCATTTCTATGTCATATCCTTATGGTGCTTTTGCTTTAAGCGGAATGGAAAAGAACAGCGGCATTTATCACACGAAACCACAGTTAGTTTATGTGCCCACACAAGCTGCGCTGGATACGTTTAACAAAAAGTTTGGTGATGATCTCTATTTGTTTGAAGAAAAGTTAGATGGTGATTGGGGCAATGAAAACAACCTTGGAAATTTTACAGATTTTATTTCTGCAGATAAGCTGGTTGAAAAAATTTTAAAAGATGATGAAAATAAAGCTGATCAATATGCTTTTTTAAAAGCACGTTTGTTTGATATATTAATTGCAGACTGGGACAGGCATGAAGATAATTGGGAATGGGGAAGAAAAGATACTTTGAGTTTTTTATACGAAGCAGTTCCAAAAGACCGCGACCAGGCTTTTTTTACACACGATGGATTTTTAATAAACAAAATGCTGAAGGCAGAAGACTTAGGCTTTATGCAAAATTTTGGAAACAAGCCCGGTGACATGAAGACCTTTAATGATGAAGAAAAGCATTACAACAGATTTTTTTTAAATGCTTTAAGTTATAATGATTGGATGCGAGCAGCAAATGAATTACAACAAGCACTTACAGATTCTGTTATTTATAATTCAGTAAAAGCATTGCCGCCTGAAATATTTAAAATATCAGGCGAGGAAATTATTCAAACATTAAAATCACGCAGAAAATATATTCCTGGCTATGCAAGGCAGTATTATTATTTTCTTTCAAAACAAGTTGATGTTATTGGCAGTGAAAAATCAGAATACTTCAATATAAAAACATCCGGCGATTCAACCATTGTAAGTGTTTACAGGTTGAAGGATGATATAAAAGAAGATACAGCATTTTATAATCGTACATTTTATCCTGCTGAAACAAAAATTGTTTATATATACGGAATTGATGGCAACGATATTTTTAAAATTGATGGCGACAATTCAATTCAAATAAAAATTATTGGTGGATTTCATAATGATTCGGTTACGCAAACGGGCAATGGAAAAGTTTTCATTTACGATGACAAGAAAAATATTTTCAATACAAATACTGCAAAACTTCGGTTATCTAACGATTCAGATGTTCACGAGTTTAAGTATGATTGGTACAGGTATAACAAAGATAAATTAGTGCCTTCCGTTTTTTACAGCAATGAAGACAGGTTATACGTTGGCTTAGGTTATAGTTTGAAAACATACAAATGGAGAAAAGATTCTTTTGCTACAAAGCAATTGTTTGATTTGCATTATTCCATTTCTCAAAATGCAATTAGCACAACTTATACCGGTGCATTTCCAAATTTTGTTGGCGGATGGAGTTTGAATGTGTTTGCTAATTATGATGCAATTCGCTGGACAAATTTTTTTGGTTTGGGCAACGATTCAAAGTTTATTGCAGCTGATAAAAATTATTTTAAAATGCGCAGTCGCGAATGGTATATAAGTGCCGGGCTGCAGAAACAATTTGGTAAAAGCACTTTTACTTTTTCTCCGTTTTTTCAATCCGTAAATGTGTTGAATGATTCAGAGCGGTTTGTTTCAAAAATTTATGCGCCGGTTCGCAACAACGTTTTTACCACAAATAATTATGCGGGAATAGATTTCAAATACAGTTATGTTTTGGTAGATGATTCAGTTGTTCCAACAAAAGGAATAACCTTCTTAGCTGATGCAGCTTTGAAAAATAATTTTACGGAAAAAGATTTTTATCAAAATTATATGGCAAGAGCGCAGGCTTACTTAACGCTTGTTTCAAAATTTTCATTAGCAGTTAAAGCAGGCATTGCAACTGTTGGTGCAGATGATGATGACATTTTAAATTCTGCTCAGTATTACGAGCATGCAGTAATTGGCGGTCCTGAAAATTTGCTCGGGTATAAGCGAGAAAGATTCTGGGGACAAACTGCTTATTTTAATGACAATGAATTAAGATTTATTACAAACCTGCACACGCATATAATGAATGCAAAATTTGGCTTAATTGCTTTTTTTGATGATGGAAGAGTTTGGTTGCCCAATGAAACTTCAAACACAATACATACATCTTTTGGCGGCGGAATTTTGCTGGCACCATTTAATGCGTTTAGTGCCACTGTAACCTATGGTATTTCGAAAGAAATAAAACTCATACAGATTCACATAAATAAGTTGTTGTAAGCACAACAATGTATTTCGTATTTATACAGCCTTAAAAAAATTCGAAGTAATAGCTTTGTGTTTTGTAATATTTGAAGCTATCAAATATTCCAATTTTATTATTAGCTTTTATCAGCAATGCAAAACAACCTTTTCGGAAAATGTATTTATAAAAGCAGACACTATGATAACAGGTAATTATGCAGATGTAAACGGCATTAAAATGTATTATGAAATTCATGGACAAGGTATGCCGTTAGTATTAATACATGGCGGAGGTTCAACAATAGAAACAACATTTGGAGCAATACTTCCAATGCTTGCGCAACATTATAAATGCATCACTGTTGAACTGCAATCTCATGGTCGTACCAGCGATAGAAATGCCCCTGAAAGTTTTACACAGGATGCAGACGATGTTGCTGCATTATTAAAGCATCTCCATATTTCAAAAGCAAATATTCTTGGTTTTAGTAATGGCGGAAGTACAACATTACAAATTGCAATCCGTCATCCTGAACTTGCAGCTAAAATTATTGTTATTGCAGGCGCATATAAACGCGAAGGATTTATACCCGGTTTTTTTGATGGGTTTAAACACGCCGCACTTAAAACAATGCCTCAGGGTTTACGCGATGCTTTTTTAAAAGTGAATGCAGACAGTGCAGCACTGCTGAATATGTTTAACAAAGATGTTGCAAGAATGGTTGCTTTTAAAGACTGGAATGATGAAGATCTAAAATCTATTACAGCGCCTGCTTTAATTATTAATGGTGATAAAGATGTTGTGTTGCCTGAACATGCGTTAAAAATGTCGCAGCTAATTCCAAATGCAAGATTGATAATATTACCCGGCGTGCATGGTGAATGTATTGGAGAGATTGAAACAAAATCACTCAACAGTAAACAACCCGAAATGATTGTTGAATTAGTGAAAGAATTTCTGGATAAATAACTTTCTTAGACTATTAAGACGTTCGCTTTATCGCCAGTCATCAATAATAAAATTGTTTTTTCTATTGTATCCTTTTTTATTTGGTCGTTGCATTATTACACCTTGTGTTCCTGTTTTAAAATTATGGCTAAGCATTTGAACATAAGCATTATGCCGTGCAGTATTTACTCCTGCAACAATTTTTGATAATTTTTTAGCTGACGCAAATGATTCGCATGCCAGTAATAACATTTCAAAATTTTTTTTGCCTTTAACAGCATCAGCTGCTCCAAATTTTATGTACAACGAAG
>JBEHXR010000212.1:0-6750 GCA_048498595.1 Bacteroidota bacterium | reverse complement strand
AGGAGAGAACTGGAAAATCATTAAAGGAGTAAAACAGTAAAGAATTAAGCTGACAGTTATTTAATAAATCCCGGCTTCCAATGGTTGCCGGGATTTTTTCTAAATACATTTTTCAGGAAGAAGCAATATTGCTGAACATTGAATAGTATGTATTGAATATTCACTAATGAAAATCATTTTCAATGTATTTAAGCCCTAACCCTGTACCCATTGTTCATTTATCCTGACCTTTTTTATCTCATAGAGATGTTTTATAAAATCTGTTACAGTGTATCTTTTTAGCTGCTTGTGTTTTTTAGTGCCCGGCATTGTCTCCGGCTAAGTGACGATGCGTTAAACTTAGTCGCAGCGCGGTCTTAATGGCAGCGCCAAAGTGCGCAGGCTGAGACCCCGCGTTATCATAAAAAATCGCGAAGCGATGAAATGATTATAAAAAAATTGTAGGGATGCTTAAGTTGAATCCCGAAGGGATGGCAATAGTATAAAAACAAGCTTTAAGCCATAAGCTGCGAGCAATCAGCATTTATACAAAATCTGCATCCCTTGTTGATGTTGCGCGCCCTGCCGTTGTTGTGTGTTGTACCTGCCGGCAGGCAGGTACGAAAAAAGCAATGAATATGTGTTGAAAATCGAACGCTATTTTTTAAGCGTTGCATATATTTATGTGTTGATGGCAATGCAAAATGACCAGTATTAAATTCATAGTGACACTTTTTATTTTGACACTTTTTATTACATCTTCCTGCTCGTCAAAACAAGATAATTCTAAACTTGTTGACACTTCCAAATCAATAAACAAAATTCAAAAAGACACTTCGTTAAACGGACTTTATGCAGGGCTTGAAGAGATGTGTTGGACTGATAGCACTGGGAAAAAAGATTGTTATAGTGACCCGGCAAATCCAAAGCGCAAATGGTATCATTTAGGTTATTTAAAAATTAAAGGTGATAGTGTTTTTCTTGACCAAGACCCTGTAAACATTTATAAAAACGACACAGCTTTTTCTGCATCTGACGGCGCATTTTATTATTATAGCGGGACACTTCAAAAAAACGACACTACAATCTTAATCAATCTTGACGAATTGCTTTACGGCTATTGCGCAGTTCCAGAGAAAAGAAAAGCAGACGGTACATATGAAGTTATAAAAAGAACCAAAAAATGGAAAGGTACTTTGACAAGCAAAGGAATTTTAATTGATGGTAATTTATATGCAAAGACATCAAAAAATGAAATGATGATAAGCGAACATCCTGAATCATATTTAAAAGCGCAATGACAAGCACCTTCCACTTTCTGCACATAAAGGCACGTTGCGGAAGGAAATAAGCCTTGCCGGCTTTTATATTTTTTACCACTCCTTTTTTATTTAAGTATTTTCAGTATTTATTTATCCAACCAATACTAATATGGAAGTGCATCACCATCCGCATGTAGAAAAGAAAAATTTCAAAGAATATTTTTTGGAATTCTTAATGATATTTCTTGCTGTAACAATGGGTTTTTTTGCAGAAAATATAAGAGAGCATTACACAGAAAAAAATAATGCAAAAGAATATCTTGAAAGCTATCGGGACGAGTTAGTGCAGCAACAGGTTGTGTACAACCTTTATAAAAAGAAATATCAAAACAAAGTTGTTGTTTGCGATACTATAAAAACTATTTTTTATAATAATGAAGAGAATAAAAAACTTGATGTACTTGAAAGATTGCTTGCTCCCGGTATTGCGGTTTTACAAATTCCTTTCCATACTTCTTCTTACGACCAAATGGTAAGCTCCGGCGCTTTAAGATACATTAATAATATAGCGCTGCGCGATAGTATGAGTGCTTACAGAAGCTCAATTGAAACAATAAAAAGTTATAACACGTTTATTCAGCAAAGTATAAGTAACAACATACCAGATATTGCCAAGCTTGAGGATTTTAGCGATGTAATTTCTACTGATACTGCTATTTCTTTTGACCTTACCCATCATATGCCAAACATGAAACCATTTCGCATATTGTCTGATGAGCAGAGAGCCTCTCTTTTATTTTTTTATGAGACATTCATCGTACAAGCGCAGAGTAATTTATATCGTATACGTTTGTTATATGCATCAAATCTGAATTTGCAAAAAATGATAAGTAAAGAACTTGACAAATAATTTTATTACCATTTATAAAAGAAATGGAAGTACATCATCATCTACACGTGGAAAGAGAAAATTTTAAAGAATATTTTTTGGAATTCTTAATGATATTTCTTGTAGTAACGCTTGGCTTTTTTGCAGAAAGTGATAAATTATAAAAGGCTGCAGCCAACAAGTTCCTATGTACCAAAACAATTGAGAAGTGCAGCGATAATAGGTATTAATTAATTTCTTTTGAAAGGAAAGATTGAATGATCAACCTTGCCTGCGCCGCAAGGCGCTGCTTTTGTTTAAATAAAAATTTGCATTGGCGCAATAACAACCTGCTTGCCGGAAGGTATAAAAAACGCCATATAAAACGGTTGAAGAGCACAACATATTGATTGAAAAAGTGAATAAATAAAATTCGCCACCACCTCATCATATCACTATGGGGAATATTAAAAATGAATAGCATGAAGATTGTTTATATGTGTAGCAAAAAATAATTAAAAAATGAATCAAAGCAGCATCCTGGTGGTGGATGATGACAGTGAAGATCTTGAAATGATTGACGAAGCATTTAAACAGCTTAGAATTACAAGACCGGTACAATACTTTAAGACCGGCAATGCGCTTTTAAACTATTTAAAAGAATCCAATGTATCTCCGTTTTTAATTATCTGTGATTTGTATTTTCCCGGCGAAACCGGCTTTGAAATAAAAGAGCGTTTAACCGCAGATGAACAATTAAGATACCAGGCTGTTCCTTTTATTTATTGGTCTGCAAGTGCAAGTGAAAAACAAATTCAACACGCATATGATTTACCCGCGCAGGGATTTTTTTTCAAAGCCTCAAACTTTAATGAATTATGTGATACCTTAAGAATAATCATTAATTACTGGGAAAAAAGCAAACATCCAAAAAATGTGATTTAGATTATTCTTGCCCCGATACAACAAGCCGCATCGTAGATTTTCCTACTGCATTAATTGCTGTTGCAGGTTAGCCTTAGTTTGGGTTAATTTTGAAATCATTTTTAAAAATGAACCACTCGAAAATTAATTTACTCGCTGTCATTATATGTTTCTTCGCTTCCGGTTGTAATGCACAATCACCAACAAATTCTTTGCAATTAATTGAAACAATTCCGTTACAAAATGTAAGCGGCAGGATTGACCATTTATGTTTTGATGCAAAAAACAGTTTTGTATTTGTTGCGGCATTGGGAAATAATACAGTTGAGGTTGCAGACCTCAACAACAAAAAAATAATTCACTCCATAAATAATTTACACGAGCCGCAGGGAATTGCTTTTATTGCTGAAAACAATTCTCTTGTTGTTGCTAATGGCGATAACGGGGAGTGTGATATTTTTAATGCCGCCACCTTTCAAAAAATAAATTCAATTCCTTTAGGCGATGATGCCGACAATGTTCGTTACGATGCAACCGATAAAAAAATTTATGTGGGTTATGGTAACGGCGCTATTGCAGTTATTGACGCAACCAGTTTCAAACTTGTTACTCAAATAAAACTTTCAGGTCATCCGGAATCATTTCAAATAAATAATCAGGATAAGAAAATGTATGTAAATGTTCCTGGCAAAAAACAAATCGTAGTGATTGATTTATCGCAATACAAAATTATTGCGCAATGGAAAAACACAACAGCAAATGCAAATTTTCCAATGGCTTTAGATGAAAAAAATCATCGCTTATTTATTGGTTGCAGGCATCCTTCAAAATTGTTGGTGCTTGATACAGAAACAGGAAAAACAGTTTCATCGCTTGACATTGATGGCGATACGGACGATGTTTTTTACAACGCATCAGCAAAAGAAATCTGCGTAAGTTGCGGAAGCGGTTATGTTGATGTGTTCAGGCAAACGGATGCAGATCATTATACATCAAACGGGAAAATAAAAACCAATTCCGGTGCAAGAACTTCTTTATTTATACCCGCATTTCACCAGTTAATTGTTGCCGCACCTGCGCGCCTGGGTTTTAATGCGCAACTGATGATTTATAAGACGGATTAAAAGGCAACTTCGTGCTATGACTGCAGGATCTGAGCTTTCAACTGCCTGCCAACTGTGATAGATTTCTATTCAAACGCTCAACGCGGGGATGAAAGTTCACTTTACACCATCAATTAATTTTCTAAGCGAAAACACCAGTTGCCTGTCTTTTTCTCTTAACCTTCCGGTGCGGTCAGGAGGCAGATCGAGGATAAGTATGTTATCCTGTGCCGTTGCCCTTTTATACAGTTGCAATAATTCCGGCGCTGTTTTATAAACCGTATCTTTTGTATTATAAAACCATTTCTGGCTGATGCACACAGTAGTTTCCCACGGCATATAATAGAGCTTGCCATCGTGGGAAAATAATTTAGGATCAGGATTAGCAGGAAGATAAGGATCACCCATTCTGAAATCGCTGGGAAAGTAACGTATCGGGAATCCCGTCTTTTGCATAGAAGGTAATATAAAGGTTGAGTCAGGATCAGGATTATCCGGCAGCCCGATTGACCAGTTAACACCTACCTGGCATTGCGGCGCCAGCTGCTTTACGGTTTTATAGATCGCGGCAATCGGCCAGCGTGCTCTTTTCTTTTCCCAACCCGCATCCAGCCATAATTCTACAGGCGTTGTGTAATGATTCATAATGCCGATCAATTCTTTTATCTGGTTCACCATATATGCATTATAGGCTTCGTCTAAGGTAGTATCAGCAAGGTTCGCATTTTGATGCCTGTCCCACAGCGAATAATAAATGCCCATGCCGATACCGTATTTTTTACAAGCCTTCGCCACGGCTTCCACCACATTTGTTTTGTTGCCGGAACTGCCAACATCGTATTGCGTGTATTTGCTGTCCCAGAGGCAAAAGCCATCCACATGCTTGGTTACCAATATCACGTATTTCATGCCTGCTTCTTTGGCGGTACGTATCCATTGGTCTGCATCAACAGTAAGCGGTTTATAAGAAGATGCAGGTTTACTTCCGTCGGTCCATTCTTCATCATAAAAAGTGTTGATACCAAAATGAATGAACATGCCGTACTTTCTTTGAATTTGTGCCAGTTGACTGGCAGAAGGTTTCGTGGAAGGTTGCGGCGCTGTTATGCCTGGTTGCGCCATTGAAAATTGAGTAAGCAGGATAACAATAAAAACGAGGAAAACAGTTTTTGTATGCATAAGCATTAACCGCTATTAAATGAAAGTTACAAATTTTAATATAAATGCTCCTGCTGAGGAACCCTGTATTTGTTTTCTGCCCGCAACCCCAAACTTTCCAGTTGCTGTTAAAATAGACTGGCAAAAAGATAGCGCAAAATGTTTTGGCAACTATATAGATATTACAAGAATTGCATATCCCTGGATTAAGCTATAGTTCATCTTCCTTGTAATGTTTCCACATATGAACAGGTAACGCAGTTACAGATTGAATACATCCGATCTCAGTTTTATTAAAAACTTCAGAAAAATATTTTGCAGAAAATGAAATGCTTTTATTTAATGTAATCATGCATTTTCAGCCAATCTTGAAACCTGTCTATCCAGGTATCTGCGGGTAAGTTTTGTTTTTTTAAGCCAAATCCATGACCGCCTTTCTCATACACATGCAACTCTGCCGGCTGCTTTGCCTGCAACCATTTTAAATATAGCTGAACATTTTGTGGCGCAAAATTGAAATCATCATCGCTTGCCACAGCAATAAAAATCGGCGTTTTTACAGCAGGCACATTTTTGCCGATCGCTTTTTCTACAAAAGCATATACAGGTACAACAAAGTTAGGCCGGTTTTCGTCTGAGGCATTATATACAACAGACAATGCAACAGCACCACCCGCAGAAAAACCCATGAAGCCAATTTTATTTGCATCAACGTGATATTCCGGTGCATGGTCACGCACATATTTTACTGCTGTTAATCCATCCTGCATCGCCATCGGTATAATTACAGAATAAATGGAATCGACTTTTTTAATATCATTATTCGCTATAAGTTTCATTAATGCATTTTCCGGATGTGCAGTGTCATCATACACAAGCCTGTACTTTAATACAAAAACAGTCACCCCTTTTTCATTTAATAATTTAGCAACGGGCGTTGCTTCCACGTCCAGCGCAAGCGCATGAAAAGCGCCGCCGGGCGCAATTATAACAGATGTGCCGTTCGGCTTCGCCGGCAAATAAGCAACCAGGCTTGGTTTTGATACATTGATAACATAAGTGCTGCCGTCAACTTTAAATTCCTGCTCCTGCCAGTTCCAGTTTTCAGAACCCGGTACATCGCCGTTATAAAGCGGTATTGTTTTTTGTGCAGTAGCCGTAAGTGTAAAGCCTGTTATTAGCAGCAACAAAATTTTTTTCATAAATCTTATTTGCGATGATTGTTTTTATGGTGATGTTATTTGCTGCCTAAAGTTAAGTCCATTTATCCGCAGCATGGAAAGGATACAGATGGGTTTAAATATTACTAACCACACAAGCGAATTACAATTCACCCCATCATCCTCAATTTATCACTGCAACAATAAATTGAATTAAAGGATCACACAGGAATTATTGAACGGATCGTTGTCGTTACCCATTATACGTTTTAGAATCTTATGCAGTTTTTGTTTAA
>JBEHXR010000211.1:0-6757 GCA_048498595.1 Bacteroidota bacterium | reverse complement strand
AAAAATATATCAGCGCCCTGTTGTTGCAACTCTATTACCTTTCTTAATATGGTTCCTGCTGTTGTGCCTGAAATATTACCATACATTTTTTGAATGTCCACCTTTCCTTCGTTTGAAACATATTGCAACACTTTTATAAAATCCTGAAGATTTAATAATGGTAACTTGTTATCATCACAATATTTAAAAATGATTGCAACCAGACCCGATTGCGTATCATTTAAATCAAGAATTTTGGATAGAAGGATCGGTCCAAATTCACTTACCGTTGCGCGTAAGCGAACGCCGGGCTCATCACTTAAAGTAAAAAACTCAACCGGAAATGAAGATGGTTTATAAGTAACGTTTAATAGTTTGCAACGTTCGTCAATGGTGTTATTTAATATACCTGCTGCAGCGAGACCACTTAAATCGCCTTTTATATCCAACAATAAAACCGGAATACTTGCATCACTTAAATACTCACTTATAAGTTGCAATGTTTTTGTTTTTCCTGTGCCGGTTGCACCGGCAATTAAACCATGACGGTTCATTGTTTTTAATGGAAGAAAAACATCAGCATTGTCAACCACATTTCCATCAAGCATGGCACGACCGATCTTTACATTTTCTCCTTTAAATGTGTATCCTGATTTAACTGCTTCGAGCAATTGTTGTGGCGTTGGCATAACTGGGTTTTATTTTTTGCAATATAAGAAGCGCTGTTAAATTATTGCTTTGCTATAGCAATGGGTTGTTGTTTTTGTGCAGTGGTATTTTTATGCACAACATCATTAATGGCATTCAATAAAGATTTATCTCCGGCTGTATCTTCAGTTAATTGCCATATCATAACGCCATTGGCTTTTTGCAATGCAAGTTTTGTTTTTTGTTTGATCGTTGTTATTCCATTGTAATAAATTGTATCTGCAACCTGATCTTTATATGCACCATGAAATTGTGCGATGATATCTTTAAACGCAAATTCATCTTGTGTAAATTGGTTGTAAAACCCATAACCATAAAATGGAACACCAAGATTTGTTTTGTTTTGCGATAAACCCTTAGCACTCCAAAAATTTAAATCACTTTCAGCCATTGTGTATGATGAATGCTGACCCGGATGATTCGGCGCCCACGGTCCGGTTGAATCATAACTCATAATATTTACAAAATTGAAATGGCTGAATGTTGATGCAGGAATTTGATCTGCAAACCATGTTGCAACAGCGGCTGTAACAAGTTTACCTTTTGGTTTTAATGTTGATGAAAGCGTTTTAATAAAGTTGCCATAGTTGTTACCAATAATGTTTCCTTCAAGATCAACATCGGCGCCATCCAAATTATGCTTTTGCAAATAAGAAAGAATTTTGTTACAGAATGATTGAACGTTATCAGGACTCGTTAAATTTTGCCAGTTCTTTTTTGTGCCATTTAAATCGGCGCCACCCATTGAAATAAGCACTTTTACTTTGTTTGCATGTGCTTTATTTACTACAGTGGATAATCCTGAAAATGTTGTGAGATTTCCGTTCACATCAGGATTGGCAAATGCAATATTTAAGTGTGTGATTTTTGTGTAATCAAGATTTACTGCATTGTTTGGAAAATCATCCCACGTGTTTAGATAACCAACAATTCTGAATTGCGCATTTGTTGTTACTGATAAAAGTAAAAGTGCAATTATAAAATAACTGGTTAAAAGTTTTTTCATAAATGGATTTTAAAGTGACAAGTTACACTTTGGGCAGCTCATACCCATTATGATATTTTGCGGCCAGCAATTCGTTTGCATCTTTATCGGTAAAATTTTTCTTTTCATCATCCCAATAAATTTTTCTTCCTGTTCTAAATGCAATATTGCCCATATCGCAAACAGTTGCTACATGCGCTGCATCTTGTACAGGGCATTTCAAATCTTCCATCTTTCTTGATTTAACTACTTCCAAAAAATTTCCTGTATGTTTTAAAATGCCATCATCAACAACCGGCTGGCGTGGTACTGCTTCCATTTGATTTGTTTTATTTTTTACTTCTGGTATTACTTCCCAGCCACCACGATCAACAACCAGCGTTCCGTTATTGCCGATAAATGCAACACCGTGATCTCTCGAATATGGTCCGTCATTTATGCCTGTTGCATGTTCCCACAACATATTGAAATTACCAAAATCATACACAGTTGTTAGTGTATCGGGCGTTTGTTCGGCATCATCAGGATAAGCAAATTTTCCGCCGCTTGCCATAATACTTTTCGGAACATTTGCTTTTGAACCTATCAATGCGTAATCAATCATGTGCACGCCCCAGTCCGTCATTAAACCACCGGCGTAATCCCAATACCATCTGAAATTAAAATGAAAACGATTTGGATTGAAAGGACGTTTTTCTGCGGGTCCTAACCACATGTCATAATCTACGCCCGGCGGAGGAGCACTGTCGGGTTTTACCGGTACTGATTCCATCCATCCCTGGTAAGCCCATGCTTTTACCAAACGCACATTGCCTAATTTTCCCGAATGCACAAAATCCATCGCATCTGCATAGTGCTTTTCGCTGCGCTGCCATTGACCAACCTGCACCACGCGATTATATTTTTTCTGCGCATCAACCATTGCCCTGCATTCTATTATTGAATTACCAACGGGCTTTTCGCAATACACATCTTTACCAGCCATACAAGCGTCCACCATAATCTTACAATGCCAGTGATCGGGTGTTGCGATGAGTACTGCATCTATATCTTTATTCTCTAATAATTTCCTGTAATCACTGTAAGCAGTAACATTTATGTTTTGCTTTTTTAATTCTGCCACACGCTGGCTTAAAACATTGCCATCTACATCACACAATGCAATGCATTCTGCTTCGGGATGTTTTATTAAGTTGGTAAGATCCGTCCAACCCATTCCATGAATTCCAATTGCACCGATTCGAATTTTATCGTTGGCTGAAATTTTTTTTGCAGCGGATAAAGTTTTCGGTAATAAGGCTGCGCCGGCTAAATAGGCTGATGTGTTTTGAATAAAGTGTCTGCGTTTCATGATATGATTATTTTTATGACAAGTGTTGAAGCAAATAAAAATACAACGTTTGTTGTACTGAATGCTTAAAAATAATTTAAGAGCGTGATAATTGATAATAAAGTATCAACAGAAACTAATAATTGTATAATGAACAATTATTCGTGTGATAAAAAAATTTATTGTAATTATCATTAAGGTTAACAATTACATTTGCGTATTCAGCGATGAAAGCCTACTTAAACTTTACACGTCTCGTTTTAATTTTTGTTTTTTTGGTGATACTTGCCGGCGGCATTGTACGCACTACACAAAGTGGAATGGGTTGCCCCGATTGGCCGCATTGTTTTGGTATGTGGGCGCCTCCATTCAGTGCAAGCGGTTTGCCTCAGGATTATAAAAAATATTTAAGCAAGCAGGATATTGATGCGGTATACAATCCTGCACACGCATGGACGGAATACATAAACCGTTTAATAACAGGTGCGCTTGGAATTTTAATTGTTATACATGTAATATGGAGTTTTAAAAATTTTTTCAATTCAAAACGAATTATATTCTGGCTTTCCTGTTTGTTTTTGTTGGGAACTGTTTTTGAAGCATGGTTAGGCAAATTGGTAGTTGATACAAATCTTGCCGTTGTAAAAATTACGTTGCATATGATCGCAGCCTTGTTTCTTGCTATTATTCCTGTTTTGATTTTATACAAACTGAATGATGAGAAAACAGTTTATGATAAAATACTTTCTACATTAATAACCGTGGCTTTGGTTGTATTATTCATTCAAATTATTATCGGTACCGATGTACGTGAGCAGGTGGATGAAGTTTCAAAATCTTTGGCATATGAACAACGCAATACATGGCTCTCGCATTTAACAGGAGTATTCGATGTGCATAAGGCTTTTTCCATTGTTGTTTCATTAATGGTCATCATAGTTTTTTGGCGGGCACTGTCACATGTAACTTTACAACGCAAGGCAATGTTTTTATTAATTATTGTTTTATTGTTGATGGGCGCAGGCATTTCATTGGCTACATTAAGTATTCCCGCATTTATTCAGCCGGTGCATTTATTATTATCCAGCATTTTGTTTGTGAGTTTGTTTGCATTCAGACTGCGAGTGACGAGACGATAAGAAAGCCACTCAAAAATTTCCCTTTCATCATAAATGCTAAGCCATTAAATTTACCGCTTCTTAATTCCAATTTTCACGCATGAAAAAAATTAAACTGCTTTTTGTTTTTTGCTGCATGATACTAGCAGCTTCAGCACAACAAACATTCCCGGTGAATGGCGTTCAGGATTATCGCGAAGATTATATTGCATTTACACATGCAACAATTGTAAAAGATTCCAAAACCACTTTGCAGGATGCAACGCTTATCATCAAACAAGGAAAAATAATTGCAGTTGGAAATAATCTAACTGTTCCAAAAGATGCAGCTGAAATTAATTGCAAAGGCAAATACATTTACCCATCATTTATAGATTTAATGAGTGATTATGGAATTACTGTTACAGAGCAACCAAAACGCAACAGGCCATATTATCAGTCGCAGTTTGTTAGCGATACAAAAGGTGCTTATGGATGGAACGAAGCAATCCGCCCTGAAACAGATGCATCAAAAATTTTTACTGCAAATGATACTAAAGCAAAAGAATTGCGCAGCATGGGTTTTGGTGTTGTGCTTTCGCACCTGGAAGATGGTATTGCACGCGGCACCGGAACACTGGTAACATTGAGTGATGAAAAAGAAAATTTAGATATGCTGAAAGATAAAGCTGCTGCATTTTATTCATTCAGCAAAGGCAGTTCAACGCAGGATTATCCAACATCGTTAATGGGTTCGATTGCCTTAATAAGACAAACATATCTTGATGCAGACTGGTATAAAAATCTTTCTGCTGCAGATAAAGAAAAATCAACCAATGAAGGAACAAATCTTTCTTTGGAAGCTTGGAATGCAAATCAATCGTTGCCGCAAATTTTTGATGCCGGCGATAAATGGAATGTATTGCGTGCACAAAAAATCGCGAATGAATTTAATGTTCAATATATAATTAAAGGTGGTGGAAATGAATACCAGCGCATGGATGAAATGAAGGCAACAAAAGCAAATTTTATTCTGCCACTAAATTTTCCAAAAGCAATTGATGTGGAAGACCCAAATGCAACAAGACTTGTTGCATTAAGTGTAATGAAACATTGGGAAATGGCGCCGCTTGAGCCCGGCATGTTTGATAAAGCAGGAATCAATTTTGCACTTACTGCAAGCGGCACAACAAGCGATGAGTTTATTAAAAATTTACGCGAAGCAATTGATGATGGTTTAAGTGAAGACAAAGCATTGGATGCATTAACCAAAACACCGGCAACTTTAATTGGCGTGTATGATAAAGTGGGAAGTATTGATGCAGGCAAACTTGCAGATTTCATTATCACCACAGGTCCTGTATTTGATGAAAGCACAACGTTTTTGCAAAACTGGATCCAGGGCAAAAAGTTTATTTTAACTGATAACGGATGGAATGATTATCGCGGTAATTATAAACTTACCATCAAACAAAATAATAATAACAAACAATACAATGTTGAAGTGGATGGCAAACCGGGAAAACTTTCAGCGCATATTCAGCCTGCCGGTGATACGGTGAAAACAAATCTTGATATCGATATAACGCAAACGTCAGTTAACCTGAAATGGAGTGCAAAGGCAGATAGTTCTAAAGCAAATTTATTGTCAGGTGTTATCAGCAGCAACATGTGGAATGGTTCCGGTTATGATGCAAATGGAAATATAGTTTCATGGAACATGATGATCGCATCGCCTTACGTTGAAAAGCCTGATACATCAAAACCAAAACAAAAAAAGAATGACATTAACACAACAGTTCTCTATCCGTTTAACGGTTATGGATTTTCTGAAATGCCAAAGCAGGAAGATGTGTTGATTAAAAATGCAACTGTTTGGACAAATGAAGCTGATGGCATTTTGCAAAACACAGATGTGTTATTAAAGAATGGAAAGATCGCGTCGATTGGAAAAAATATTTCTGCCGGCAATGCAAAAGTTATTGACGGAACCGGCGAATATTTAACGCCGGGAATTGTGGATGAACACTCACACATTGCAGTAAGTGGAAGTGTAAATGAATGCTCGCAATCTGTAACAGCAGAAGTGCGCATTGCAGATGTGATAGATCCCGAAGACATCCAGATTTATCGCCAGCTTTCTGATGGTGTAACTGCTGTGCATGTTTTGCATGGAAGTTGCAACACGATCGGCGGGCAAACACAGTTGATAAAAATGCGTTGGGGAAAAGATGCAGAAGAAGTAAAATTTGCCAACTGGGATCCGTTTATAAAATTTGCCTTGGGTGAAAATGTAAAACGTTCTTACAGCCCTTCAAACAATCGCTTTCCTGATACACGTATGGGTGTTGAACAAGTATTGATTGATGCATTTACACGTGCGCAGGATTATGAAAAAATGGGAGAGAACAAAAGAAAGGATTTAGAGCTTGATGCGCTTGTTGAAATTCTCAATCATAAAAGATTTATTACTTGCCATTCTTATGTGCAAAGCGAAATTAATATGCTGATGCATGTTGCCGATTCATTTCATTTTAAAGTAAACACGTTCACGCATATTTTGGAAGGATATAAAGTTGCCGATAAGATGAAAGCGCATGGTGCATTTGCATCAACGTTTAGCGATTGGTGGGCATACAAAGCAGAGGTGCAGGATGC
>JBEHXR010000210.1:0-6772 GCA_048498595.1 Bacteroidota bacterium | reverse complement strand
TTAAATGTAACATTGATGCCTTCACCAACACGTTCAACTTGCGCATCGGGCACTTGCTGTTTAATTTTTTCCGCCTGTTTATCCATTGATCTGCCAATAGCATAACCACCTGCGCCGCCAACCGCTGCACCGATAATTGCACCAAGAACTGTGTTATGTTTGCCGGCAATAATTGCGCCTGTAGCCGCACCCGCTGTTGTACCGATCGCAGTTCCTTTTTGTGTATTGTTTAAACTTTTACAACTCGCGATAATTAAACTAAAAGTTATTGCGTATAAAATTATTTTTTTCATTGTTGATGTTTTATTTACAAACCGCAACCTGCAGCAGGTCGATGTTTATGTTTTTAACGTTGTTTGATTTTGCTTTTAAAATATCCGCACAAAGCATTGTTTTGTCATCGGCAGAAATTTTATTTGCCATTTGTTGCGCATCTTGTGTGCCGTATTTTTTTTGTAACGATGTAATCTCTGATTCCAGCTTTGCCTGCCAAACTTTTTGTGCACTTGCACCATTACTTAATGCATTATCATAAGATGATTGCGCTGAAGAATAATTACCCATTGAATTATAAATATCTCCTTGCACAATATATAGATCAGCATTTTTATTATCGAGCGAAATAGCAGAATTTATGTTGTTCATCGCATCGTCAAACATTCCATTTTTTGCATCTATTGAAGCCATCTTTGCATAGATTGTTGCACGTTCACTTGTGTTTCGATTTTGCGCAGTAAGATCAGTAATTTTTACTAAGTCTGCTTTAGTATCTGCATTCATATTTAATCCTGATTCCGCATTTGCTTTTTCAAATAAATTATTAAGACTTGTGCTTTTAATTTTCAATCCTGCATTCGCTGCATCCAATGCATTTTGATATTGCTGCAGTCCATTATAAGCTGCGGCTTTACCTGCATATGCCTGTTCTTTTGCATCATAAGCATCGCATTGTTTTAAAACATTATCAAACTGTGTTAATGCATTAGTATAATTTCCTGCATCATTATCTGATTTGCCATTTTGTATTGCTTTATAGCAACTATTTGTCATCGTTACCAAACCGCTGCGGCAATTGGAAAAATTAAGAACGATAATAAATGATACCGCTGCAAGGAAAAATTTTTGCATGATTAACTTTTGAAGTTCGAACTTAATAATAAAAAATTATGCCGAAGTTGTCACTTTACGCCTCTTGTAAATCGAATATCAATTGATGAATGGCTGCGATCTCCTTCACATTTATTTTATTTGCCTCGATGAATGATGAGAACCCTGAATACTAACTGCCTTTCAATTTTTTAATTGCCTCAGTAAGTTTGGGAACAACTTCAAACGCATCGCCAACAATGCCATAATCTGCAGCTTTAAAAAACGGTGCTTCAGGATCTTTGTTGATTACAACGATGTGCTTGCTGCGGTTAACGCCGGCAAGATGTTGTATTGCGCCGGAGATGCCGATTGCGATGTATAAATTAGGCGCGATTTGAATGCCCGTTTGCCCAACGTGCTCGTGATGCGGACGCCAGCCTGCATCTGCAACGGGACGACTGCATGCAGTTGCTGCATGCAGTTCATGCGCGAGGTCTTCAACAATTTTCCAGTTCTCAGGTCCTTTTAAACCGCGACCGCCACTTACAACAATTTCAGCTTCGGTTAAAGGCACTTCGCCTTCTACTTTATTGGTTGCGGTAATTTTTATTTTAGAAGATGGAACGTTTATGTTAAGCGTTTCAACAGAAGCATTGCCTTCAACTTTTTTTACAGGATAACTATTTAGATTAAGGGAAATAATTTTAATGGCTGAATTGATTGCAACATTTGCAAACGCTTTTCCGCTGAACACATTTTTCTTTACAACAAATCCGTTTAAAGTAACAGGCAAAGCAACAGCGCCGGAAACTAAACCCGCTTTTAATTTTGCTGCAACAAATGGCGCAACAGATTTTCCTGTTTGAGTATGACTGAAAATTAAAACATCCGCATGTAACTGATGAACGGCTTCTGCAACAACATGCGCGTAAACCTGAGCATCAAAATTGTTTAATGCATCGTTTGCAACGTGATGAATTTTTGTTAAGCCATAGTTTCCTAAATCCGCAAGATTATCTGAAACATTTCCTAACAATAAACCTTCAGCAGTTGTGTTTATTTGCTTCGCAACTTCAGCAGCATAGCTTATTGCTTCGTAAGTTGATTTTTTTATTTGCTTATCTGAATGATCAATAAATACAAGTACCATTGAAATATTTTTATCAGTAAAAAATTTCTAAATCACTTTAGCTTCTTCATGAAGTAATCTAACTAACTCTTCAACATTATCTGCAGGAATAAGTTTTACACCTGCTTTTGCAGGAGGCAACTCAAAACTTACAACTTGTGTGAGCGCATCAACAGCAGCAGGCTCAACAACTTTTAGTGGTTTTGTTCTTGCAGCCATAATGCCGCGCATGTTTGGTATGCGTTGCTCGGCAACACCTTTTTGACAACTAACAACAACAGGCAGGTTTATTTCATCCACTTCTTCACCGCCTTCTATTTCTCTTGTAACAGTTGCTGTGTTTTCATTCAATTCAAATTTTGTTGCTAAAGAAATAAATGGCAAATCAAGTACAGCAGCAAGCATTCCGCCAACAGAAGATGAATTATAGTCAATCGTTTCTTTTCCTGTTAAGATGAGATCGTAATTATTTTGCCTTGCAACTTCTGCAATTTGCGAAGCGATATAGTAACTGTCATCACTCGTTGTATTTATGCGAATTGCTTCATCACCGCCAAGTGCTAATGCTTTTCTTATGATGGGATCATTATCAGCGCCACCAACATTTATAATATGCAACTGAGCGGAAGGATTTTTCTCTTTTAATTCAATTGCTCTAACTAAAGCGTACCATTCATCGTAGGGATTGATGATCCATTGAACACCCGATTCTTCATACTTTGTATTATCATCTTTGAAAGAAATTTTAGAAGTTGTATCGGGCGTTTTACTTATGCACACAAGTATTTTCATATCAGCAAAAAATTAGAACGCAAAAGTAATTTGGAAAAGTTGTTTATGCAACTATTAAGAAACTTATTCGGGCTTAAATTGTAGATGGGTTTGCCCAAACTATTTCGATTAACAAATTATATATGCTTAAATGACTGGTAGCTTAATGCGGCATAGAATTTTCTCTTTACAATACATAAATTGAAAACGATGATGTTAATATTTGCGGGTTTAACATGTTTAGGAGCAACCGGAGCTATAATAGCGTATATGATTAAAACTCCTACGCTACCTCAGGATGGCTTTGAGGGTTAAATAAATAAACTAACTTTAAAAAATTAAAAAACTTAAAACTTTTATTATGCATTTCCGAACTTTTTTAAACGGTGTTGCGGTTGGAATTATATTGGGTGTTTTATTTGCACCCGACAGCGGCGAAGAAACAAGAAGAAAAATTTCTCAGCGTGCCGCCGGTATTAAAGATTCTTACACCGATTTTGCCGATGATGTTTCATACACCTACAATAAAATAAAAGACAAAGCAACCAAAGTTGTAAACAAAACAAAGAATGAGTTTGACACTTCTGCTGAAGAAGGTCTTTAATTGATTTCAATCTCCACATATATCGTCCTGCCCGAAATGGCAGGACTTTTTATTATAGGATGAGTGGCTGCCAATTAAATTAAAACATTTCCGCCTGTCCTTATTTATAATTTTTTCTTTTAAATGCTGGTAGAATTTGCGAGGCAATTCAAAAAATCGAAACCGGCATTTATGAAAAAATATTTACACCTAATTTTCTTTTTAACTTTCATTGTTTTAATAACGGCTTCGGCGAAAGCACAACAATTTAGTGTTTCAGGCAATGTTTCAAATGCTGATAAACCTGTTGAAGCGGCTTCGCTTTCATTATTAAAAACAAAAGATTCTTCGCTTGTAAAACTTGAGATATCTGATAAGCAGGGCAAGTTTGAATTTGATAATATCAAACCCGGTAATTATCTTTTAAAAGCGGAAGTTGTGGGTTATAAAAAAGTTTTTTTACCTGCTTTTGAAATAAAAAGTTCAAACATCCATCTTAATGAAATAAAACTTACAGAAGATGAAAAACAACTTGCAGGCGTAAGTGTAACTGCTACAAGACCGCTTGTTGAAAATAAAATTGATAAGACAGTTGTAAATGTTGATGCGTCGCAAACCAACACAGGTTTATCTGCTTTGGAAGTGCTTGAAAAATCTCCCGGCGTTACCGTTGACAACGATGGTAACATTAAATTAAAAGGCAAGCAAGGTGTAATAATTATGATTGATGGAAAGCCTGCTTATTTAAGCGGACAAGACCTTGCAAACTACCTGCGCAATCTTCCCGCAAACCAGTTAGATCAAATTGAATTAATGACACAGCCTTCTGCAAAATATGACGCATCGGGCAACTCCGGCATCATCAATTTCAAAACAAAAAAGAATAAGAACAATGGCTTTAACGGCAGTTTTACTACAAGTCAGATCTTCGCCAATTATTTTAAAAATACCAACAGTTTAAATTTCAACTGGCGCCATGGCAAAATAAATTTGTTTGGCAATTATGGTTACAGCGCCTGGAAAGGATTTAATGATATTTATATCAACCGCAGTTTCAGAAGCAGCAGAGATGAACCTTTTAATAAATACTATGAGCAACATACTTACGGAAGATTCTCTGATTATCCATTTGATTTTAAGACAGGCCTGGATTATTTAATCAACGATAAAACGACACTTACATTCACAGTAAATGGGTTAGCCGATAATCAAAAATTTTATTCATCATCGCGTTCGAACATTTACGACAGCCTGAAAAATTTTATTTTATACAATGATGCTGTTTCGAATAATTATACGCCATGGACAAATGTTGGTTTTGACTTAGCACTTCAGAAAAAACTAAACAAAGGCGCAGAGCTTGATTTAGATGGCGACTATATTTTTTATCGTACAAACGGAAGAGACCCTTCTCAAAATTATTTATACAATCCTGATGGTTCATTGCATGTTGATACAAGTTCAAATCCGGAACCCAATCCATATTTATTAAATGGCAACTTACCTGCACATATAGATATTTATAGTTTCAAAGCAGATTATTCAAAACCCTTGCAAAAAAATCTTACGCTTGAAGCCGGCCTAAAATCCAGCTATGTAAAAACAGATAATGATGCGCAATACACTTTGTATGATTCAACTGCTAAAACATGGAATTATGATGATACGAGAAGCAATCATTTTATTTATAAAGAAAACATAAACGCAGCTTATGTGAATTTGCAGAAACAGTTTAAAAAACTTTCTGTGCAATTAGGCTTGCGTGCAGAGCAAACGGTTGCAGATGGAAATCAAAAAGTAAAGAGCGACAACTTTCACAAAAATTATGTTAGCCTTTTTCCAACATCTTATTTCAGTTATAAGTTGAATGATAACAATACGCTGGGCTTATCTTACGGAAGAAGAATTGAAAGACCGAGTTACCAGGATTTGAATCCGTTTCAAATGCAGTTAGACCGTTATACATATCAACAGGGAAATCCGAATCTGCAACCACAGTTCAGTCATAATCTTGAGTTGAGTTATAATTATAAGGGCGATCTGAATATTACTGCAAACTATACAACCATAAAAGATATTATTAATGATGTGCTGATAACAACTGTAAAAGATGAGAGCTATTATACTTATCAAACAAAACAAAATATTGCATCAAATAAAAATATTGGTCTTGCTGTAAATTATGGAAAGCAGTTAAACAAATGGTGGAACCTGAATGTGTTTGTAAATGTTTACAACAATAAATATGTTGGTGTAATTGATAACGAACCGATCAATTTAAATGTAACTGCGGTAAGCGGTAACTTAAGCAACCAGTTTAGTTTTAATAAAGGATGGAAAGCCGAGCTTACTGGTTTTTATACAACAAAAGATTTAGTGAGCAGTGATATTTTGGCTGAGCCAATGGGCATGTTTGCATTGGGCGGCAGTAAATCAATTTTAAAAAATAAAGGTTCAATAAAATTAAATTTAAGAGACCCATTTTGGCTGATGCATTTTAACGGCACAACGGAATTAAATGGTTTTATTGCCGATATAAGAAGCAAATGGGATAACCGCCGCTACATTGTTACGTTCGTATATCGTTTTGGAAAAACAAATGGTCAGCAACAACGCAGACATACTACGGGCGCAGAAGATGAGCAAAACCGTGTGAAAACAGGAGGCGGTGCTAATTAATTGCGATGGTTTAGCTTTGAACATCTATAGCAAAGGATGGAAGCTACAAAAATTGAGAAAATTTTTAAAAGAGTTGCTATAACTGCTATTTTAATTGGCGCAGCAATTCAGTTTTATAATCTGTATGAAACTAATGCGCGTTTAAAAGCTAAATATAAAACTTCAAGTTTCAATGGAATTATAAAAGATATTGTTCACTATCCATTACAACATGACGAGCCAACGTATATTCTTACAAATGATTCGTCTTATCTATTAGACATTGATCCGGGACGTATGACAGGAAGAGCAAAAATTGGCGATTCGTTAAGTAAAGTAAGTGGCAACGATACTGTACATGTTTTTAGAAGAGTAGATTCAGCTCAATATATACAAATTTTTCCTTCACGCTAATGTGTTTATGAACTTTTTGTTACTTGACATTATCTTTGCACGCTTATGCAAAAGCGGCGTTCGGTAGCATTTCACACATTAGGCTGTAAGCTGAATTTTTCAGAAACATCAACGCTTTCAAGATTGCT
>JBEHXR010000209.1:0-6795 GCA_048498595.1 Bacteroidota bacterium | reverse complement strand
CATCAGGCAAAATGGCTTTATACCAAATGGTAATCGAACATATTTTTTAAGCCGTTCGCAACCGCCCTATTTTTCATGTATGATCGAATTGCTGGCATCGCATGAAGGCTTGTATGTTTATTCAAAATACATAAACGAACTCCAAAAGGAATATGATTTTTGGATGGATAAAACCAAGCCAACAAAACATGTTGTACAAATGCCTGATGGCAGTTTACTCAATCGCTATTACGATCAAAAAGATACACCAAGACCTGAGGCATATCGTCACGAATTTGAAACAGCCGCAGAATATGATGGCGATAATGCTTTGCTTTTTAAAAATCTTCGTGCTGCATGTGAAAGTGGCTGGGATTTTAGCGGTCGCTGGTTTAAAGATGGAAAAACATTTGCGCAAATTGATACAACTAATATTCTTCCCGTTGATTTGAATTGTTTATTGTTTCATCTTGAATCATCGCTTGCATTAGCATACCGTCATATTGAGAATAAAAAAGAAGTTGACAACTACACAAAAAAATCTATGCTGCGTGAAGATGCCATCATGAAATATTTTTATAATGAGAATGACGGATGGTTTTACGATTATAATATCAACCAAAAAAAATTAAGTCCTCAAAAAACAATTGCCGGTATTACACCATTTTTTTTTGATATTCCTCCATCAGACAAAATTGTAAAGGCAGCCGATGTTGTTCGTGAAAATTTTTTGCAAAGCGGCGGTGTAGTTACAACATTAATTGATACAGGTCAGCAATGGGATTGGCCAAACGGTTGGGCGCCTTTGCAATGGATAACAATTAAGGCATTGGATGAATATGGCGAAGTAAATCTTGCGCACGAAATTGCAAAACGCTGGGTGCAATTAAATATTAAGGTGTATAGAAACACCGGCAAGCTGATGGAAAAATACGACGTGGTGAATACAAATTTAATTGCAGGTGGCGGTGAATATCCCGCGCAAGATGGTTTTGGATGGACCAATGGTGTATTGCTTAAACTATTAAATACGTATAAAGATTTAGAATTAAAAGTCTGAGGTTACATTTGCGCAGTTAAGGGGAATTAGCTCAGTTGGCTAGAGCGCGACGCTGGCAGCGTCGAGGTCACCGGTTCGAGCCCGGTATTCTCCACAATCTTGCTTTAAGAACATTGGCATAATTAATATTATTGATGATTGATGCCGATACTACACGTAAAAATTAAATTGTAGACTTTTATAAACTCTGGTAAAATATCTTGCAAAAGCAAAATTCAACATGCCATAAGAGATATTTCATTCCTTATAAAATTGCACGATGATTGATTCATCATTACTAAAACAAATTCGTGTTTGGGTAATTTTATTTATGCTGGCATTAATAGTAAGTGGCATTACTGCATTTCCTGTTTATTCAGAATTGAAGTTTATTATTGGGTCTAACATGTTTGCAAATCAACCTGCATTATACAAATGGCTCAATAAAGTTTGGCTTGGTGTAAAAATAACGCAGGAGAAATTTCCGTTTTTGTTTTACGGTTTCGACTGGCTTGCATTTGCACATCTTGCCAGTGCATTGTTATTTGTTGGTGTGTATAAAAATCCCGTAAAAAATAAATGGATCATTTATTGGGCGATGATAACTTGCATCGGCATATTTGCTTTAGCATTTATTGCAGGTTCAATAAGAGGCATCCCGCTTTTTCATATTTTGATTGATTGCTCTTTCGGCGCAATTGGTTTAATTCCGCTGTTTATTCTAAAAAGAAAAATCCTGTTGCTTGAAAATATTTATCGGCAAACAAACAAAACAGTATAAATAATTATGGAAAAAAAATTACAAAACCAGGTTGCAATTATTACGGGTGCAAGCAGTGGAATTGGTGAAGCTTGTGCCAAAGGATTAGCTGCAGCCGGCGCAAGTGTTGTGGTAAATTATCCTGTGCCCGCTGCGAAACAAATGGCAGATGATGTGGTGAATGCAATAACATCGGCAGGAAATGTTGCGATGAGTTATCAATGTGATGTAAGTAAAGAAGATGAAGTAATAAAAATGTTTACAGATACAATTGCGAAATTTGGAACGGTTGATATTCTAATTAACAATGCCGGCTTGCAGCGTGATGCGCATTTTGTTGATATGACATTGGAACAATGGAATTATGTTTTGAGTGTAAATCTTACAGGACAATTTTTATGTGCACGCGAAGCAATAAGAGAATTTTTAAAAAGAGGTGTTGATGAAAATCGAAGCAAGGCTGCCGGTAAAATAATTTGTATGAGCAGTGTGCATGAAGTTATTCCATGGGCAGGTCACGCAAATTATGCGGCGAGCAAAGGTGGTATTATGCTGATGATGAAAACCATTGCGCAGGAATATGCACCAAAAAAAATTCGCATCAACAGTATTGCGCCGGGCGCTATTCAAACACCTATTAATAAAGATGCATGGGATACTGCTGCACACTTACAAAATCTTTTAAAACTTATTCCGCAAAGAAGAATTGGACAACCTGAAGATATTGCAAATGCTGCCGTATGGCTTGCCAGCGATGATTCAGATTATGTAAATGGAGCAACTCTATTTGTTGATGGCGGAATGACTTTATATCCCGGGTTTGAAGACAATGGTTAAAATATGAACGCAGAACAATTACGATTACAAAACAAAGCCTGGAAACAGTGGGGCTCTTATGTTAGCGAGAGGCAATGGGGCACTGTGCGTGAAGATTACAGCGCTAATGGCGATGCATGGAATTATATAACGCATGATATGAGCCGCAGCAAAGCATATCGCTGGGGAGAAGAAGGTATTGCAGGTATTTGTGATGATAAACAATATTTATGTTTTGCAATCGCGTTGTGGAATAAAAAAGATCCGATACTAAAAGAAATTTTTTTTGGATTAAGCAATGGTCAGGGCAATCATGGGGAAGATGTGAAAGAGTTGTATTACTATCTCGATGCAGCACCAACACATTCTTACATGAAGATGTTATACAAGTATCCGCAGCATGAATTTCCGTATAAATGGCTGGTTGATGAAAATGCAAAGCGCAACAGGTTTCAACCGGAATTTGAATTACTCGATACAGGCATCTTTAACAATGATGAATATTTTGATGTATTTGTTGAATATGCAAAAGCAAGCGAAACAGATATTCTCATAAAAATTACTGCGCATAACAGAAGTGATAAAGAAGCTGCTTTAAATATTTTGCCAACGGTTTGGTTTCGCAATACATGGAGTTGGGGTTATGATGATGATAAGCCTTGCATGAACATTGCCGATGATGAAAGTATTTTCATACATCATAATATTTTAGGCGATTACAATTTGTATGTACAGGAAAAAGAAATTTTGTTCTGTGATAATGATACAAATTTTCAACGCTTATATAATGCAGAAAACAGATCGCGGTTTACGAAGGATGGCATAAACGATTACATCGTACACAAAAATGCAAATGCCATCAATACTAATAATGGTACAAAAGCAGCAATTAATTTGGATGTTGTTATTGAACCAAAACAAAACAAAGCATTTTGCCTGCGGTTATCATCAAACACAAATAAAGATCCATTTGCAGATTTTGAAAATATATTTTCTGCACGAATAAATGAAGCAGATGAATTTTATAACACGCTTCAAAAAGATATACATAATGATGATGTATGCATGGTCCAACGCCAGGCATTTGCAGGAATGATATGGAGTAAACAATTTTATTATTACGATATTCCGCAATGGTTAAATGGTGATCCATCGCAACCGCCGCCGCCCGAACAAAGATTGTATGGCCGCAATTCAAACTGGCTTCATTTAAATAATAACGATATTATTTCCATGCCTGATAAATGGGAATATCCATGGTATGCAGCATGGGATCTGGCATTTCATTGCGTAACGTTTGCCGTAATTGATGCAACATTTGCAAAAAAACAATTGCTCGCACTTACGCACGAATGGTATATGCAACCTGTTGGTCAGTTGCCGGCTTATGAATGGTCGTTCAGCGATGTAAATCCGCCGGTGCATGCATGGGCAACATGGCGCGTGTATAAGATCGATCAGAAAAATAATCACGGTAAAGCTGATGTGCAATTTTTAGAAACGGTTTTTCATAAACTGCTGTTAAATTTTACGTGGTGGGTAAATAGAAAAGATGCGAATGATAACAACATTTTTGAAGGAGGATTTTTAGGACTTGATAATATTGGTGTGTTCGATCGCAGTAAGCCGTTAGCAAACGGCGCTTATATTGAACAGGCAGATGGTACAAGCTGGATGGCAATGTTTGCATTAAACCTTATGCGCATTGCTTTGGAGCTTGCGATTTATAATAAGGTGTACCAAGACATGGCGACAAAATTTTTCGAGCACTTTTTATACATCGCTTCTGCAATGGATAGTATGGGCGAGAATGCAAATGGTTTATGGGATGAAGAAGACCAGTTTTTTTATGATGTTTTAAAAATGCCTGATGGCACAGCCCAAAAGTTAAAAGTGCGCAGCATGGTTGGACTTATACCACTTTTTGCTGTTGAAGTAATAGAACACGAGTGCCTTGAAAGATTGCCGCTGTTTGCAGAAAGATTAAACTGGTTTTTAGATCATCGCCCAAAGCTTGCTGATCTTGTTTCGAGATGGCAGGTAGAAGGTGTAACACAAAAACATTTATTGAGTTTATTGCGCGGGCATCGCATGAAAAAATTATTGCAGCGCATGTTGGATGAAACAGAATTTTTAAGCGAGCATGGTGTGCGGGCTTTATCGAAATATCATAAAGATCATCCTTATAAAATAAACATGGATGGTGATACAGCCAGTGTTGATTATGAACCTGGCGAATCAACAACAGATATGTTTGCCGGCAACAGCAACTGGCGCGGACCTGTGTGGATGCCGGTGAATTTTTTAATTATAGAAAGCCTGCAGCGCTTTCATTATTATTACGGTGATGATTTTAAAATTGAATGCCCTACAAATAGCGGCAATTATATTACCCTTGATGAAGTTGCAGCATTCTTAACTGAACGTCTTTCAAAATTATTTTTAGCAGATGAGAATGGCAGACGCACTGTATTTGGCGATAACGAAAAATTGCAAACAGATCCTCACTTTAAAAATTATGTTTTATTCTATGAATATTTTCATGGCGATAATGGGAGAGGTGTTGGCGCTTCGCATCAAACAGGATGGACAGGTTTAATTGCAAAGTTGGTACAACCGAGGAGAAAAAATTAATCAGATAATAAAAAAAAAGGGATGACAACTTTTAAAAATTGTCATCCCTTTTAATAAGTTTATTACAAACTTATTTGTTCAACTTTAAATTTAAGAACACCTGTAGGTGCTTTTACTTCAGCAATTTCACCTTTTTGTTTTCCTAACAATCCCTGACCAATGGGTGATGAAATAGAAATTTTATTTGCTTTAAGATCGGCTTCTTTCTCACCAACAATTTGATACGTTACCGTTTTTTTTGTAGCAACATTGGTAATGGTAACCCTCGTTAAAATAGAAACTTTGCTGGTATCAATTTCGCTTTCATCTACAATGCGCGAAGTAGCAATTTGACTTTCCAACAAAGCAATTTTTGCTTCAAGAATACCTTGTGCTTCTTTCGCAGAATCGTATTCTGCATTTTCTTTCAGGTCACCTTTTTCTCTTGCCTCTGCGATAGCTCTTGAAGCCGCAGGACGGTCAACCGATTTCATATGGTGCAATTCCTGCCGCATTTTTTCGAACGCATCTTTTGACACGTACATAACATCACTCATAGTTCATAGCTTTAAAAATGAGATAAAAAAAATACAACGCCGCGAAATGCAGCGTTGCACTATTACAAATATAAAAAATCTTATTTAATCAATCCTCAAACTTTTGCTAAGAAATTTCCTGATTGTAGCCTTACAAAGCTCCTTTCGCATCCAGCTTATCCAACACTATTTTTGCCATTTTAAAAAATGCTTCGTGGCTGTAACCGGCAATGTGCGGCGTGAGGATTACATTTTTTCTTTGATATAAATTTCGAAGCTGTTCTTTTTCTTCATCAGAATATATTTCGAGTTTTTCATTTTCCAAAACATCTAAGCCTGCATAACTAATTAAGTTATTTTCCAGCGCATTTATTACAGCATTTGTATCAGTAACTTTTCCGCGACAAGTTGTTAAGAATACAGGCTTGCGTTCGAGTTGTTTAAAAAAATTATCATTGGCGTAATGAAAAGTTTCCTGGGTTAATGGCAGATGCAAACTCACAACATCTGCATATCGAAAAATTTGCTCAGGCTCTGCTTCATGCACATAACCTTTTGCAAAACCAAATTTGTATTTATCATGCGCAAGTACAGTGCAATCAAACGGCGCTAATAATTTTGCAAATGCAGCACCTGTATTTCCATAACCAATAATACCAATTGTTTTACCGTTGATCTCTGTTCCCCTGTTTGCATCGCGAATCCAGAAGCCTTGTTTTATTTCTTCAAAACTGCTTGTAATGTTATTTAATAAATTTAGCAGTAAACCCAACGTGTGTTCTGCAACGGCATTGCGGTTTCCTTCAGGACTGCTCACACAATAAATACCTTTTTTTCCCGCATAATCTACATCAATCAATTCCATTCCGCTGCCAAGCCTTGCTATCCATTTTAATTCATTTGCTTTATCAATAAGTGCTTTATCAACTTTTAATCTTGTAGTTAACACAATACCGTTTACATTATCAATTAAGGCTTCAACTTCTTCATACGTAACCGCAGGAATGTATAACACTTCGTAGCCTTTTGCTTTTAACTCATCCAATAAATAA
>JBEHXR010000208.1:0-6796 GCA_048498595.1 Bacteroidota bacterium | reverse complement strand
CTTGAAGTAGACTATTATTGTATGGATAAAAAATTAAGTGAAGAGGAAAAGCAAAGCACAACAGAACTTTTCATTCAACTGCACGATTGCATTTGCACGATGAAAGTTGAAAAATCTGTTTGTAAAGATGAACAGGTATTAGAAAGAATTGTGCATAATAAAGTGCTCAACACAAAAGGACATTTGTGCTGAAATTATAAGCTGTTTATTTTTTCCAAAGTTTTCTTCAAATCAATTCCTTTCTCTAAAACAGGTTTAAATATATCTCCAACATCTTTCAACCTGTCGAAAATATTGTGAATCGTAAACTGGCTTGGTCGTAATCCTTTTTTTACTTCGCTCCAATCCAAAGGTGTTGATACAGTTGCACCTGGTTTTGGGCGAAGTGAATAGGCTGATGCGATCGTTTGTATTGTTCTGTTCTGTAAAAAATCAAGATAAATTTTTCCTTTGCGTTTCGAAGGATTTCTTTCCAAACTTGTAAACGATGAGATTTCATTATGCACAATGTTTACAACAAGCTCTGCAAGCAACTTCGATTGATCATAAGAATATTTCGCACCCAATGGAATATAAATATGCATGCCTGTTGCACCTGAAGTTTTCGGATACGCTGGTACATTAATGGCGTCTAAAACTTTTTTTACTGCCTGTGCTGCTTCAACAACTTCATCATACGAATTATCATCAGGGTCTAAATCAATTACACACCAATCAGGATTTTCTGCATGCTGAATTCTGCTGTGCCATGGATTCATTTCAATACAACCCAGCGACGCGATGTACATTAAACTTGCTTCATCAGTGCAAACCAAAAAGTGCTTATCGCCGCTGCTTTCACTTTTATAATAATAAGTGGTTAACCAGTCTGCAACTTTGCCGGTAACATCTTTCTGAAAAAAATTTTTGCCGTTAATTCCGTTGGGATGACGATTCAAAGACTGCGGGCGATCTTTCATGTATGGCAATATGTAGGGCATGATTTTGTAATAATAGTTAAGCACATCCCGCTTCGTTATTTTCTCGCCTGGAAAATAAATCTTGTCAAGATTTGTAAATTTTAAATCGTGACCATTAATATTGATTGTTTCTTCTTTTGCAGTTGGAGAAAGAAGCATGTTTTGATTTTTGCGTTTTGAATTGTTGGCTTTTTGATTAATACCTTTTGTTTCGAGCTTCGAATTTCTTTCTTCGGATTTATTTGTTATTTGTTTTTTGTTATTTGTTTTTTTCTTGGACGATTCACGTTTCATGTGTGACGTCTCACGTTCATCGGCATCAACCACTTCCACATTCTTTTCATTCTTTGCTTCTTTATCTTCTCTTAATCCCATAAACACAGGATGTCTCAAAATGCCTTCATCCGTTTCCTCAGAAAATTTTATTTCGCAAACAAGTTTTGGCTTTACCCACGTTACAGGCATATTTGTTTTGGGTTTTTTATCAAATGGAATTTTGTTTGTAACAAGCGGCTCCAATTTTTTTTCAACTTCCTTCAAACTCTTTTCATTAAAACCTGTACCTGTATGACCGATATAAATTAATTTATCACCAACATATTTACCAAGCACAAGCGCACCAAAATGTTTACGACTTTTTCTGCCTTCCGTAAAACCACAAATAATTGCTTCCAGGCGTTTATTGTTTTTTATTTTAAGCCAAAGTTTTGAACGAAAATTTTTTGTATAAGTGCTATCCGCTTTTTTTGCCATGATGCCTTCAAGCCCATGCTCATTAGCCACTTCAAAAAATTCTTTGCCTTTCTCCTCAATGTGATCACTGAACTTTATCACATCATCATCCTGCGGAAGTATATTTTCTAAAATTGCTTTTCTTTCAAGCAGTGCAAGATCCGTTAAATCTTTTCCATCAAGCCATAAAATATCAAACACATAATATTCAAGATGGGTTTCTTTGCCGTGTGTAGCAAAATTTTGCAGCTGCTGAAAATTGGCAACACCTTCTTCATTCATCGCAACAATTTCACCATCAACAACAGCATTTACTTTCCATTGTTTCAATGCATTTGTAACTTCTTTAAATTTTTGTGTGAAAGATTGATTGTTGCGCGATTGAATTTCAACTTCTCCATTATTCAAATAACTCACGGCGCGATAGCCGTCCCATTTAATTTCATAGATCCATCCTGCATCATCAAACGGTTCATCCGTTAATGTTGCCAACATGGGTTTTATGTTTGATGGAAATGCTGCGCGTTTTGCTTTCTGCAATAGCTCATTTATTTCTTCACTATACTCCGGCGCGTCGTTTTTTTTTTGCTCACTGTTTTTGAAGTTGAGCTTTTTGCATTTTCGGATTTCGGATTTTCTATTTCGGATTTTTTTGTTGCTTGTTTTTTACCAGTTGCTGCTTTTTGTTCGCGATTGCTTTTCCAAACTCTATCGCCTGCATTTTCAATTTGCGTTAATGTTCTTTTTGATGTAACTGATTTATCTTTTTTTGTAACATCATTGTCTGTTGCATATTCATCGCGATGTTTAATCAACAACCAACTGTTTTCCCCGCGATATGCTGTTTTCACTAAAGCAAATTCACCTTTTAATTTCTTACCATGCATTATAAATTTTAAACTCCCTGCATGCAATTGCTTCAGCAAATTTTTCTCATTTTCTTTTTTATTTTTTGATGGATTTTCCAGCGGCTCATACGTTCCTTCATCCCAAACCATAACCGTTCCTGCACCATAATTTCCTTCGGGAATTATTCCTTCAAACGTTCTGTAATCAAAAGGATGATCTTCTACCATCATCGCCAAACGTTTGTCTTCAGGATTTAATGATGGACCTTTTGGAATCGCCCAGCTTTTTAAAACACCTTCCATCTCTAAACGAAAATCATAATGCAAATGCGATGCATCATGCTTTTGCACAACAAATACAAGTTTATCTTTTGATGCTGATTTGCCGCCTTCAGGTTCCGGTGTGTCAGTAAAGCTGCGTTTCTTTTTGTATAATGAAAGACTCATGGCAAAACCTTTTCACTAATATAAACAAATTGCTCGCCAAATGATGTTTATACTGCAATGCGAAGTGGCGCAACTATAGCAGGTGCTGCACTGAAGTGAGATCTTTTAAGAATTATTATGCAGAATTTCTGCCGGCATTAATAATTCCGAATGAGCAACGCATTGCGAGCTTTTCATATTTTTCTTTGAATGGAGCGCCATCTTTCGCATCACGCACTTTGGTTAATGCATATTGTTGAATGGTTACAAGCGGCAGCACAATTCTTTCACGCATCTGAATACTTAAATGTTCAACGGGAAAATCTTCCATTAAAGATTCATGACCAGTGAGTTTTTTTAAAAGCACGCCGGTTAGTTTAAATTCATTGTACATCATGTGCCATAACTTTCCATAGCGTGGATGATCTGCCAAATATTTTGTGAGCGGGAAAAAACATTTCATCATCGACATCTCGCAATTATCGATAAGCGTTTTAAAGAACAAAGAATTTTTATACAACTGCTGAACATATTTAAACCTGCCCACATCTTCTGCCTTTTTTAATGCAGTGCCAACACCATAATAACCCGTTACATTTTGTTTTAACTGGCTGAATGAACCAACAAAAGGTATTGCGCGCAAATCTTTTAATGTAAGTCCTGAACCCTTTCCACGTTTGGTGGGTCTGCTGCCAATATTTGTTTCTGAATAATAACGGAGCGGACTTATCTCGGCTAAATAATCTACAAACGCAGGATGATTTTTTAGCTGAATATAACTTTGATAACTGTCTTCAGAAAGTTGCCGCAGTAAACGCTCTTCACTTCTGCCAAGCGTATTTTCTTTTGATGAAAGCAGCGCGTTGGAAATACCTGCATGTATTAATTGTTCAATATTAAACTGCGCGGCATTGATGGTTCCAAAATTAGAACTTACTGTTTGTCCCTGCACCGTCAATTGAATTTCTTTGTTTGAGATATCGTGCCCCATCGATGCATAGAACTTATGCGTTTTGCCTCCGCCACGTGCAGGTGGTCCGCCACGTCCATCAAAAAATATTACGTCCAGGTCATAGCTTTTTGAAACGCGTGTAAGTTCCTCTTTCGCTTTATAAATACTCCAGTTTGCCATTAAGTAGCCACCATCTTTTGTTCCGTCAGAAAAACCAAGCATGATGGTTTGCGTATTGTTACGGTGCTTAATATGCTGCCTGTAAATTTTATTGCTGTATAATTTTTTCATGATGGCAGCAGCGTGCTGTAAATCATCAATTGTTTCAAACAACGGAACAATATCAACAGCAATCTCTGTTTTTTTATAGCCTGTTAAAAGAAACAAAGCATACACTTCAATTACATTCAGTGCATTCTCGCAATGACTGATCACATAACGGTTACAACCTTCTTCGCCATTTTTTTGCTGAATGGTTTTTATACTTTTTACTGAATTAAGCGTATCAGCAAACAGATCGTTATCTGCAAAATCTACTTCTGTTTTTGTAAGCTGAAGTAACGCATCTATTTTCTTGTCTTCATTAAATGAAGTGTAATTGGCTGGTAAAATTTTAAGCGTTTCAAGTTGTGCAAATAATTTTGTGTGAACGGAACTGTCTTGCCTTATATCAAGCGTAGCGAAATACAAACCAAATACCTCTGCTTTATATAAAAGATTATAAACCGAATTAATGAATAAACTATTATGATCTGCTTCAAGCAGTGCAACAATTTTTTTAAGAATGCTGATGATCTCGTTTTGAGAGATTGGATTTTCTGTGTTCACATAAAGACTTTCATAAAGCCTGCTTTCCAGTAAAGCCACCAACTCTTCAACACCTTTGAATGTAAGTCTTCGTTTTAGCCATCTTGTATTTTTATAGTATGCACGCAAAACGCCGTTGCGTAAAGTTTCTGCTACTTTTAAAGTGATATCTGTTGTTACAAAAGGATTGCCATCCCTGTCGGCACCGGGCCAAAAGCCCATGCGCACTAAATGATGTTTTACTTTTTCTGATTCGCTAAATTCATTTTTAAAAGTTGACATGATGTGACCCACTGCATCGTAAAAAACATTTTCCAAAAACCATAATAAACTTACCGCTTCATCATACGGCGTTGGCCTTTTCTTTTTTAGAAAAGGTGTTTTTCCTAACTGTTGCAGATAGACATTGATAACTTCTGTGTCTTCATTTTCAAGTGCACGCGATAAGTCATTAATAATACCTAAAACTTCACCCGGGTAAAATTGTGTTGGATGCGCAGTGAGCACTATACGCACAGAAAAATCGTTCAGCTTTTTTAAAAACAATTCATCTTTTTGCATTTGCGAAATTTGTGCACACAGTTGCTTTACAGTTCCTGGTCCGCTTAAATCATTCACCTGTGAAAACGCAGCATCTTCAAGTGCATCAAACAATGTAACCTGGCGCTCGGCATATTGCACAAATCGAAATAAAAGATCAATTCGTTCTTCTTCTTTTTCGTACGTTGTATTTTGTTCTAAAAACTTATTTATTATTTCTGCAGGGCTTTGATTTTTACCAAAACCTTCTTCACAATTCAATAAAAAAAGCGAGAGTAAAACGCCTGTTTTTTCAATGCGATGAAACGGCAATGAAGTAAACAAACTGTTGTACAATTGAAATTTTAAGGCAACGCGGTTTCTAAATTCCTGCACTGATGCCGATGAAGACTTGCTCATAGTTTAATTCAATCTTATATATTGATGGCAGGCAATGGCGATGAAGATAAATAAAATTTATTTACCTGTATTGGAGATGTGTATTTAAAATTTATAAAAGGGTTAGCTGGCTGCGTAAACCAGCCTTGGTAACGATGAGTATTTTGCTGTAATCCGGAATGTGTACACGCTTTTTGAAGGATTTTTGCAGGCTATATTTTTTTATCTTTTAAAAAGCAAGAGGTAATATTTATAAGCAACATAAACGCCCGGTCTTGCTTAGCCGGTAATTATAAATTAATGTGATTATAACATGCATATGCATTTACATACAACAATTTAAACACAAAAAATAAAGCGATGTTTAAGTAAATTCAGTGATTATTTGTTTGCTAACTATTTCTCCGCTGATTAATGCCGGTGGCACACCAGGACCTGGAACCGTTAGCTGACCTGTGTAAAAAAGATTCTTCAATTTTTTATTTTTTATTGAAGGTTTTAAGATAGCCGTTTGCAGTAATGTATTTGCAAGCCCGTATGCATTGCCTTTGTATGCATTATAATCATGTATGAAATCACTATATGCAAAAGATTTTTTATAAACGATATTTTCTTTGATTGACTGACCAATTCTTTTTTCAAAGCGCTCTACAATTTTTCCAAAATAAGTTTCGCGTAATTCGTTTGTGTCGTTTGAGAGACCTGCTGCAACAGGAACAAGAAAAAAAAGATTTTCACCGTTGTGCGGTGCCAGCGATTTATCTGTTACAGAACTTGCACTAACATAAAAGAGCGGATCTGACGGCCATTCTTTTGAGGCATAAATTTCTTTTGCGTGTTGATTGAAAGATGTGTCAAAAAATAATGAATGATGCAAAACATTTTCGAGCTTCTTATTCAAGCCAACATAAAATAAAATACACGAGGGCGCCATTGTTTTGTTATTCCAGTAACCTTCGGAATAATTTCTATAAGCTGCAGGTAACAATTTATTTTCGGTGAAATGATAATCCGCATTTGAAACAACAACATCAGCTTCAAAAAAAATTTTACCGTTGCTTGTTTCAGATGAAACACCTTTGGCTTGTTTGTTTTCAACTTTTATTTCTATAGCATTTGTGTTGAAATGAAATTGTACACCGAGCTCAAGTGCC
>JBEHXR010000207.1:0-6873 GCA_048498595.1 Bacteroidota bacterium | reverse complement strand
CGCCTGATACAGTTACCAGTACAGTGAAAGTTTAGACTTGACAGAAACTTGATAAAATTCAAAATTAAAATCACCCAAAATATTTTTTATGACCAAGAACGATTTTGCAGAATTGCGGAAAGAAAAGAATGATGTTTGTATTTCCATAATTGTTCCAACACATCGTATTTCGCCGGATAGAAGAGCAGATGAACCGGTTTTGAAGAAAGCCGTTGTACAGGCAAAACAACTTTTGAAACAACAATATTCAAGCGAAATAATTGCCCCACTTGAAAATAAATTGGACGAGCTTTTGCGCAGCATAGATTTTTTGCATAACAAACAAGGCTTGGGATTATTTGTGTCTTCTTCAATACAAAAAGTTGTAAGATTTCCTTTTGAAGTAAAGGAACAAGTTGTCGTAAAAGAATCATTCGAATTACGCGATCTGCTTTTTTTCAACAATTACAACAGCGATTATTATTTATTGGAAATAAACGAAAAATCGGCAAGACTTTTTAAAGGAAGAATTGACGAACTGGAAGAAATTGAAGATGAAAATTTTCCGCAAAAACACGAAGAACTTTTTGAATATTCAAGACCATCAAGAGGAAGCTCTTATCTTGGAAATGCGGTTGTAAAAGATTTTGAAAGAGATAAGTCAGTAATGGAGGAAATAAGAATGAAAGAGTTTTTGCATTCAGTTGATAAACTGCTTGCGAAATATCTCAATCCCGATTCTTTTTTTGTATTAAGCGGTACAGAAAAAGATGTTGCCATATTTAAAAGCACTTCAAAGCACCTGAAAAATATTATCGGAATAATACCCGGTAACGAATCTTATATAACCACGCATGAACTTGGCTCGTTAGCCTGGTTTAGAATTTGGTCTTATATCAACAATAAAAAATTTGAGTTTATAAAAACTTATGAAGAAAAAGTTGGCGAAGGATTAGGTGTTGAAGGAATAGCGAAAGTTTGGGAAGCTGCTAAAGCAGGAAGAGGATTAAAGTTGTTGGTTGAAAAAGATTATGTAATGCCTGCGTTTATAGAAGATGCTGATAACAGTTTGCATTTAAACAAACCTGCAACGAAAAATACAGAGATACCTGATGCCGTTGAAAACATTATTGAAACAGTATTAAACAAAGATGGCGATGTGCTTATGATGGAGAATGATTTTCTTGCCGGGCATCAACGAATAGCGCTCATCACGAGATATTAACAGGCGGAGCATTCATCAACTGAATTCTTAATAGAATTTTGTTGTTGTGATACGTTTAAAACAACCTGCATATAATACTAAAATTAAAAAGCATAAAGCATGCAATCCAAACAGCAGCGGCAATCACCATAAATAAAAAAGCAAAACTTATACGTGTAGTTATGCTCCGGTTTTTTTGTAACGCTGCAGAAAAAAATGAAATGAGTAAAACAAATATTCCGGCATAAAAATATACTTCGTTCCCCCAGTCGCAGGAATGTGGCGCGCAAATAAATGCGAGTGCAGTTTCTGCAAGCAACAACACAATTAATATAGCATATACTTTCTTCATAAATATTGTTATATGAAAATATAAGATTATTAGTAAAGATGAATCGCATAGTTGTGTTATAAACAATCTGCTTATTCTTTCAGGTAATTTGTAAATTGCAGCTCAGCGATTTACTCTAATGAGCACACGACTACTTTTACTTGCCGCTTGCATTATTATTTGTTCACTTGTTATAAACGCATGCAACAATTCGCATGGCAGTAATGATGCATTGCCTGAAACTGTTAGCTACAACTTTGATATACGCCCGATTCTTTCTGATAAATGTTATGCCTGCCACGGACCTGATGCCAATAAACGCAAAGCAGGTTTAAGACTCGATATTGCAGACTCTGCATTCAGACCATTGCAGGAAACAAAAGGTGCTTTTGCATTTGTTCCCGGCAAGCCCGAAGAAAGTGAAGTGTATAAACGCATATCATCAGATGATCCTACTTACCAGATGCCGGTTCCTGAATCACATTTAGGTTTATTGAGCGATCATCAAATTGCTCTTGTAAAAAAATGGATTGAGCAAGGCGCAAAATATGAGAAGCACTGGGCTTTCACACCACCTGTAAAAAAGCCGTTGCCTAAAGTGGATGATGAAAAATGGGTAAAGAATGAAATTGATTATTTCACGCTGAGCAAAATGGAAGAAAAAGGATTGAAGCCAAATGAAGAAGCGGATAAAGAAAAATTATTGAAAAGAGTTACGGAAGATCTAACAGGATTGCCGCCATCTATACAAGCGATGGATGATTTCTTAAATGATAAAAGTGCTGATGCTTATGAAAAAGTTATTGACCGTTTATTGCAAAGCACAGCGTATGGCGAAAAGATGGCGGTGCATTGGTTGGATGTTGCACGTTATGCAGACAGTTACGGTTACCAGGATGATAACATTCGCACACAGTGGCCCTGGCGCGATTGGGTGATCCATGCGTTTAATGAAAATCTTCCTTACGATAAATTTATTACGTGGCAGATCGCTGGTGATATGTTACCCAATGCAAACAAAGAACAAATTTTGGCAACCGGTTTTTTCCGCAATCATAAATACACAGAAGAAGGTGGTGTAATTCCTGAAGAATATCGCATCGAATATAATATTGATAAAACAAAAACGTATGGTCGCGGTATTTTAGGAATAACGATTGAATGTGCGCAATGTCACGATCATAAATATGATCCTTTCAAACAAAAAGATTATTATTCTTTGTTTGCTTTTTTCAATAACTCAAAAGAAGCAGGTTTTGAAGGTGATGTTTCTACATCAAAGCCGGCAAAAAATCCGATACTGGAAATTACTGATGAAGACCGGAAAAATCTTCTGCGTTTTATTAATGATCGCGATACAGGAAAGCTTACAGTTTCGGTGATGGGTGAAAGAGATACGTTGCGCAAAACCTATGTGTTAGAAAGAGGCGTGTATGACAAACCAACTTATGAAGTTCGTCCATCAGCATTGCCTGCTGTTATGATTTTTGACAGTACAAAATATCCGCAGAACCGGTTGGGTTTGGCTGAATGGACGGTGAATAAAAATAACCCGCTTACTGCACGTGTTTTTGTCAATCAAATGTGGCAGGAATTTTTTGGTCGTGGCATTGTAAAATCTTCAGGCGATTTTGGTATGCAGGGCGATATTCCATCGCATCCTGAATTACTCGATTGGCTTGCTGTTGATTTCATGGAACATGGATGGGATATAAAAAGATTGGTGAAGCAAATAGTGATGAGTGCTACTTATCGTCAATCTGCTGTTGTAACAAAAGATAAATTGGATATTGATCCGGAAAATGTTTATTTATCAAGAGGTCCACGTGTTCGTTTATCTGCAGAGTTTATTCGCGATATGGTTTTATCAAGCAGCGGATTATTGGTAAGAACTATTGGCGGACCAAGTGTAAAACCATATCAACCGAAAGGACTTTGGGAACAGGCAACATCAGGTCGTGGTGTATTGGCAACATACAAACAAGATCATGGAGATTCGCTTTACAGAAGAGGCATGTACACATTTATCAAATTAACGGTACCGCCACCATCCATGATAATTTTCGATGCAAGTAATCGTGATCAATGTGAAGTGAGACGTTTAACAACCAACACACCATTGCAGGCATTGATCATGATGAATGATCCAACTGTGTTGGAGGCATCACGTGTATTAGCGCAGCGATTAAGTGACGAGAAAAAAGATGAGAATTATAATTTGACAAAAGCATTCAGGTTAATCATTTGCCGAAAGCCGAGCGATAAAGAAATAAATATTTTGCAGAGTTATTATGCTGATGAGTTGCAATCATTCAAACAAAATAAATTGAGTGCTGATACAACTTTACAGCAAGGTGAATATGCACAGTTGGATACACCGGATAAAAATTCCACTGCCGCATTAATGAAGACGATTGAAATGATATATAATATGGATGAAGCGATAACGAAATAAAGCCCCTCCAACTCCCCCTGCAGGGGGGAGAACCTGGCGGGCTCTTACATTTATGTTGAGCATTATAAAATTTAAAACGCTTTAAAAAGTCCCCTCCACCGGAGGGGATTTAGGGGAGGCTCTTATGGAAAAAGAATTTCTTGAACGCAGGTTGAATATGAATCGCCGCAGGTTCTTATCAAGATTAAGTCTTGGTATAGGAAGCGTAGCATTGGGTTCATTATTGATACCTGATCTGTTCAGCAAAAAAGATGATGAAGCAGTGCTTACAGGTTTGGCGCAGTTTGCTCCGAAAGCAAAAAGAATTATCTACCTGTTTCAAAACGGAGCACCATCGCAACTTGATCTGTTTGATTACAAACCATTGCTTCAAAAAATGCATGGTGAAGATCTGCCGGCAAGTGTACGACAAGGTCAGCGCTTGACAGGCATGACTGCAGATCAGAAAAAATTTCCATTAGCTGGTACTGTTTTTCAGTTCAATCAATATGGACAATCACGTGCATACATTAGTGAATTGTTACCATACACTGCCGGCGTGGTTGACGATCTCTGCATCATCAAAAGTTTGTACACAGAAGCCATCAATCATGATCCTGCATTGACTTTTTTTCAAACAGGCGCACAGATTGGTAACCGCCCAAGCATGGGTGCATGGTTAAGTTATGGACTTGGCAGTGAGAACAAAAATCTTCCTGCATTTTGTGTGTTGTTATCAAAAGGAAAAGGCAATGGTCAGGGTGTTTATTCAAAATTATGGTCGAATGGATTTTTAGATTCAATTTATCAGGGCGTGCAATTTAGCAGTGGTGAAAATCCTGTATTGTATTTGAATAATCCTGATGGAATGGATAAAGCAGACAGGAGAAAAATGTTGGATAAACTGGCTGAGTTAAATGAAGAGTCGTACAAAGATTTTGGTGATCCTGAAATCAAAACAAAAATTCAGCAGTATGAAATGGCGTATCGCATGCAAACTGCGGTGCCTGAAATTACTGACATGAGCAAAGAACCGGAAAGCATTATTAAATTATATGGACCTGATTGTTTGGTGCCCGGAACATTTGCGGCGAATTGTTTGCTTGCAAGAAAGTTAAGTGAGAATGGCGTTCGCTTTGTGCAACTCTATCATCAAGGTTGGGATGGACATAACAATTTGCCTGCAGAAATTAAAGGACAGTGTAAAGATGTTGACCAGGCAAGTGCAGCATTAATAACTGATCTTAAACAAAGAGGGTTGCTTGATGAAACACTTATAATATGGGGTGGTGAATTTGGAAGAACAAATTATTGCCAGGGATTATTAACGAAAGATAACTATGGTCGCGATCATCATCCGCGTTGCTTTACTATTTGGATGGCGGGTGGTGGCATTAAACCGGGTGTGTGGGGTGAAACAGATGATTTTGGTTATAACATCACGCAGAATCCTGTGCATGTGCACGATTTTCATGCAACCGTTTTAGCATTGATGGGTATCGATCACGAAAAGCTAACCTATAAATTTTTAGGAAGAAGATATCGCTTAACAGATGTTGCGGGAAAAGTGGTGAAAGATATTATGTCTTAAACGTCATTGCGAACGCAGTGAAGCAATCTGTGGATTTGAAATGATAGTTGATTGATTAAATAGTTGTAAAGCTGAATTACATTAGTACTTCGTTTTTTGCAAACAGCTTTATGATATTGCAAGCAGATTGCTTCGTTCCTCGCAATGACGACGCAGCTGCTTTTTAAACGAAGAAAATTACGAACTATATGAACCGAAGAAAATTTTTGGAGACCACATCCGTTGCTGCAGGCAGCATGTTAATCATGAATGGTTTGTATGCAAAAAATAAAGAAAAAGTGTATGGCTATAACAACATGCTATATACATTGGATACACACTGGAGCAGAGCGGATGCATCAAAATATCCTGTGAATGATTGTCATGAAATGATACAGGATAAACATGGCAGAGTTATTTTACTTACTAATGAAACAAAAAATAATATTCTTGTTTATAACACCAAAGGTAAACTGCTTGATACATGGGGTCATGATTTTCCAGGCGGTCATGGGCTAACATTGCACAATGAAAATGGAACAGAGTTTTTGTATATCACAGACATTGTAAAACACCAGGTGTATAAAGCAACAATGGATGGAAAAATCTTGTTGACGATTGATGCACCGTTAGATGCCAATGGTATTTATAAAAAGCAGGAAGAGTTTGTACCGACAGAAACAACCATTGATGAAAACGGCGATATATTTATTGCAGATGGATACGGCGCACAATATATTATGCAGTATGATCAGCAAGGCAAATTAAAAAATTATTTTGGTGGTCGCGGTGATGGCGATGAGCATTTTGATAACGCACATGGTATTCTTCTCGACAAAAGATATACTGAAACAACATTGCTTATTACTGATAGAACACGCAATTGTTTTAAGCGCTTCACAAAAGATGGAAAATTATTGGAAGTAATAAAACTGCCCGGCGCATGCGTGTGCAGACCTGTAATTAATGGCGACCATTTATATGCAGCAGTATTGCGTTCACCAGATATTAATGCTGTGGGAACGGGCTTTGTAACGATCCTGGATAAAGACAATAAAGTGGTAAGCAATATTGGCGGCAGTGAACCTGTTTACACTGATAATGTTTTGCAACCCATGCATCAAACAGATAAAATATTTGTGCATCCGCATGATGTGTGTGTTGACAGTGATGAAAATTTATATGTGGCACAATGGGATTCAGGCAAAGTATATCCTTATAAATTAAAAAGAGTGTAAAGAGACCTCATCCCAACCCTTCTCCAAGGGAGAAGGGCAAGAAAATAATTAGATGAAGCTTAAGAATATCATTGCAACTGCGCTCATACCTTTCAATATACTATTGTTACTTTTTTT
>JBEHXR010000206.1:0-6887 GCA_048498595.1 Bacteroidota bacterium | reverse complement strand
AAACTATTTACACTTCAACTTCGCCTTTAAATGTTAGTACAGCGGGGCCACACAGCCAGATGCTTTTAAAATGTTTGTCATCAATTTTATCAAATTCAACAGCAAGATGGCCGCCGAGTGTTTTTACTTCAACACGATTAAAGCCATTATCGTTATGTGCAAAAACCAAAGCTGCCGCCGTAACGCCGGTTCCGCAACTTAAGGTTTCGTTTTCTACGCCCCGCTCGTAGGTACGAACGCAGATATCACCTTCTTCATCAACCTGGGTAAAATTTACATTTATACCTTCTTTTGCAAATTTTCTGCTGTAGCGAATTTCTTTGCCTTCATTAAATACATCGTAATTCCAAACACCTGATACAGGCTTTATAAGATGCGGTGAGCCCGTATTTAAAATATAATTTGAGTAATCGTACATTTCAACGTTATCAACATCTTTCATTTTTAAATCAATCCATCCATTATCTTCTATTGTTGCTTTGTGTTCGCCATCGATTGCTGTAAAAAAATATTCACGCTTGTGCAGGCCTGTATCGTATGCAAATTGCACCATACAACGGCCACCATTACCACACATGCTGCTTTCATTTCCATCAGCGTTATAATATTTCATGGTGAAATCATACGATGAATGATTATTCATTAACATCAATCCATCTGCACCAATACCAAAATGACGATCGCATAATTTTTTAACCTGCTGTGCTGATAGTTCAATATTACTTTCGCGATTATCAATAATAATAAAATCGTTACCAGTTCCCTGGTACTTCGAGAAAGAAAAATTCATTTAAGCTTGTTTAAATTGATTCAATGATTTCTAAAGTTTTTGTAATTAATTTATCCATTGCGGCAGGGGCATTTTTTGAAAACTGTTTTGTTATCCTGTTTGCCACCACAGCGTTCAAACTTAAGCAATGATGACCTAATAGTTTTCCGAGTCCATAAATCGCGGCGGTTTCCATCTCAAAATTAACAATACGATGGTCTCCAAATTGAAATTGCGTAAATGAATCAATGAGACCGGGAGAAGTTAAACCAAGTCTTAATACCCTGCCTTGCGGGCCATAAAAGCCTGGACATGTAATAGTAATGCCATGATGAAATTCATGTACAAAATGCTGCAACAAATGAGCAGATGCAGAAGCAATATATGGTTGCGAAAATTTTTCTGTTATCAGGGCATGATTAATAAAATGTTGAAGCATATTTTTTTCTTCTTCATTGTTACCGTGTACATAATAATTTAATAGATTGTCAATTCCAATTGCATGTGTAGATGTAATAAAATTATCTACTTCAATTTCTTTTTGCAGCGAGCCACAAGTGCCAATGCGAATAATATTCAAAGATTTTAATTCTGGCTTTATTTCTCTTAGGCTAAAATCAATATTTACTAAAGCATCTAATTCATTTACGGCAATATCAATATTATCAGTGCCAATTCCTGTTGATAAAGCAGTAATTCTTTTTTTGCCAACGTAACCTGTATGAGCAATAAATTCTCTGTGTTGTTTTTTTACTTCAACTGTATCAAAAAATTTACTTACTTCATTAACTCTATCCGGATCTCCAACCGTAATAATTGTTAAGCCAATTTCTTCGGGCAAAAGGTTTAAATGATAAACCGCTTCCCTTTCGTTAAGAATAAGTTCGCTCTCCTGTATCTGTTTCATAAAAATTAAAGGTCTTGATATTATTATTTATTAGCAACTCGTTATTTGTTTTTGCAGGCTTAAAGGCTTTGTTTTATTTTCGCACCCCTTTTGGTTCCGTGGCCGAGTGGCTAGGCAGAGGTCTGCAAAACCTTTTACAGCAGTTCGAATCTGCTCGGAACCTCAAAATCCCCGCTGCCTATAGCGGGGATTTTATTTAATATGAAATATTCACAACTTCTCGGCGTCATCGCGGTTATTTCACTGGCGTTAGTTTGTTATTTACCCTGGAGCTATATACCTGAAAAAAGCATCACCATTACGGGCATGAGCGCTCCAGGCACTATGTTTGGAAAACCCGGTATGATGCATCTTGTGTTAGGTGTACCGCTACTTATCTTTTTTATTATCCCTAAAATATGGGCAAAACGCACAAACGTATTCATAGCAGCAATTAATATTGCATGGAGTGTGCGCAATTATATTCTCCTTACTACATGTGATACAGTATGCCCTCATATAAAAGCTGGTCTTATTCTTTCCATAATATTATCATCTTTTATTTTAGTAATGACCTTTTTCCCAAAAATTAGAGTACCAGCTTAAAAATTACGACAGGATATTAAATCATATTAGTTAAAATAATATATTTAATATATAGATTAACTCTAATAATAGCTTCCATAGCATTAAAATTTCTAATTTTTTATAAGTAGTTGTTTTTTTAATACTTAAGCTGATATATAAGTCACATTAAATCCATATTAATTATAAAAATATATTAATTATTTTTACATATCTATGCAATATTTCATATATTTGTTGAAATATTAAACAAATATTTAAATATCTATGTAAATGCTTATAACAATTGCTTGATAGATGGAAATACCATCTGATGTGAAAAGAATATTCTTTAACATTAAAAAATCAAGTTCATGCTTAAGAGAATTCTATTTAATGCTATGGCGCTTTGTTTTACCATTTATTCTTTCAGTCAGGATTCAAGTAAAACCTCGCCACCTGTTACAATCACAGGCTCCGTGGATGCCTACTATCGTTTCAATTTTGCAAATGCAAAAGATCGGGACGGCAATCCTATAACGAACAATTACACCAGCTTTACCAACTCGCAAAATTCTTTTGAATTAGGCATGGTAAGCCTGCAGGCTGCTCACAGCTTTGGCAAAGCAAGTATGTTTGCTGATCTTGGTTTTGGAAGAAGAGCGCAGGAATTTGATTATCCCGATGGAAGCGGTGGCAATGGTTTTTATTCACTGGCATCGGTAAAACAGGCATATTTAAGTTATGCTATTTCTGATAAATTCAAACTTACCATAGGCAAATGGGCTACACATGTTGGTTATGAACTGGCAGACGCTTATCTCAATCGTAATTACAGCATGGATTATATGTTCTCTTATGGTCCATTCTCACACACAGGCATAAAAGCTGATATTGGATTAGGCGGAAAAAGTGCATTAATGCTGGGTATTGCAAATCCCACGGATAATGCTACTACCGTTTCTTCGCGCAAATTCGCTATCGCGCAATTCAGTACTGCATCAAGTGATGATAAATTAAAGGTCTATTTTAATTATGCAGGCTCTTATGGCGGCAGTGCCAGTGCTACACAGCTTGATCTTGTTATTACAGGGGCAGTAACCGATAAATTCAGTATCGGCTATAATGGTACTGTAAAATTTGTAAGTCCGGAAGGTGATGATAATGCTTCCTCCTGGGGCTCTGCCTTGTACCTGAATGTTGATCCAACCGCCGACTTTGGTCTTACTTTAAGAGGCGAATATTTTGGTGATGACAAGAGTGCTTTTGGACTGGGCACAAATGTTTTTGATGTTACCCTCTCGCCTAACTTCAGAATTGGAAATCTTACGATTATTCCCGAATTAAGGCTGGATAATGCAAAAGATGAAATATTTACCAACCATGATGGCTCAGGAACTAAATCAACCTTTACCGGGCTTTTAGCAGCAACCTATCATTTCTAAATTTTTCACATTAATAACAACTAATAATAACTGGTATGCGATCATTCAAAAACAATTCGGGTTTAAACCCCATTTTTCAGGACAGAAAAAGGAAACAGTTCCTAAAAGTTTGTATTACACTATGTGTAATTGCCTGTATAATTGTTGCAAGCCCGTTACTTGCACAAGATCCTTCAGGAGCAAATACAGGTACCATTAATGATGTTACTGCAGCCACTGCAGGAAAACCTACGCTGGAGGAAGTTGGCAGCCAGGCAGGGCACAACAAAATTGCCATCAACATTATGTGGACGCTGATCACAGGCTTCCTGGTAATGTTTATGCAGGCAGGGTTTGCCATGGTAGAAACGGGGTTCACGCAAAAGAAAAACGTTGCACATACAATGGCAATGAATTTTCTTGTGTACGCGATCGGTATGCTTGGTTTCTGGATCTGTGGTTTTGCTTTTATGTTTGGCGGAGCTTTAAACCCCGCAACACTTGGCGGTGGCGTTGCCAGCAGTCATGAGATCACTGTTACACTGTTTGGAAAACCTTTTGGCTTAATTGGTGCAGCCGGTTATTTTTTAAACAGTAAGGTGTATGATGTAGGCGTGTTCACATTGTTTCTTTTCCAGATGGTGTTTATGGATACTACTGCTACCATTCCCACAGGCGGTATGGCTGAGAGATGGAAGTTTAAATCATTTATCGTTTATGCATTTTTCATATCCATGTTTGTATATCCGCTTTTTGGTAACTGGGTTTGGGGTGGCGGCTGGCTGTCTCAGTTGGGCATTAATTTCGGATTAGGTCATGGTCATGTAGATTTTGCCGGATCTTCTGTTGTTCATGAAGTTGGTGGTGTAGCAGCACTGGCGGGTGCTATGGTAATAGGTCCGCGTATCGGGAAATATGGTCCTAACGGGCAAGTAAATACAATTCCCGGTCACAATATTCCAATGGCGATCATCGGTACATTTATACTTGCTTTCGGATGGTTTGGGTTTAACCCCGGGTCAACGCTTGCCGGTACAGATTTACGCATCTCTGTAGTTGCGGTAAATACCATGCTGGCAAGTGCAAGCGGTGCATTAATTGCTGCATTATATATGAAAGCCACCACTAAAAAATGGGATCCCGGGATGATGGCAAACGGTATGCTGGCAGGTCTTGTGGCTATTACGGCACCATGCGCCTTTGTAAACTCGCTTGCTGCAGTATTTATCGGTGCTGTGTCTGGTGTATTGGTAATTCTCGCTGCAAATTTTGTAGAACGCAAATTAAGAATCGATGATCCTGTTGGTGCTTTTGCCGTTCATGGCGTTAACGGAATTTGGGGCGTACTTTCTCTGGGTTTATTTGCCGATGGTACTTATGGTGATGGCTGGAATGGCGTTCCCGGCACAGTAAAGGGTTTATTTTATGGGGATGGGAAACAATTCGTTGCCGAGCTCATCGGTGCAGCAACATGCTTTGTTGTTGTATTTGTGATAATGTATTTGTTCTTTACTATTTGCAAGAAAACAGCCATCGGGCTCAGGTCAAGCGCTGCAGATGAACAGGCAGGACTTGACATACCTGAAATGGGTGTACATGGTTATGTAGATTAAATTTAAAAAGCGGGTTGGTTAACTCAGCCTGCTTTTTCCGCTACCCGTTTTTAAATTAAGATCCCATGAAAATTCTAATTAAAAAAGCGCTGAATCCATTAAAAGTATTTATAGCAGACAGCAGGTTTATCGGCATATTGCTGGTATCCTGCACTGTTATTTCTCTCTTCCTGTCTAATTCGGCGCATGGCGATTGGTTTCGCGGAATTTTTAATATTGATCCTGATTACGGGCTTCCGCTGAAACTGCCTGATACAGGACTTAAATGGATCAATGATTTCCTGATGGCATTCTTCTTTCTGTTTGCCGGTATGGAAATCAAGCGTGAATTAACACAGGGTGAACTTTCCAGTTTTAAAAAAGCCATTCTGCCTTTTGGTGCAGCGTTGGGAGGCATGATTGTCCCTGCACTTATTTACAGTGCTTTCAATTTAAACACCCAATTCTCCCATGGCTGGGGAATTCCTACGGCTACAGACATTGCATTTTCTATTGGCATAGCCACCTTATTTGGAAAGCGTGTGCCCGGCAATTTAAAAATATTTCTGATGGCGCTTGCAATTATAGATGACCTTGGCGCCATAGTAGTTATTGCCCTGTTTTACGGAAATGAAATTAACTGGCTTTATCTGCTTATTGCAGCAGTTATTTATGGATTATTGTGGCTCTGTAATTTCAAAAAAGTTAAACCGGGTATTATACAAATCATTCTTTCGTTTGCTTTGTGGTACATGATCTTTAATGCAGGTATTGAAGCAAGTATTACCGGCGTACTGGTAGCATTTGCCATACCAGTAAATTCATTGCCTAAGCTGGAAATGCCGCTGCAAAAAGCAGTAAACTTTTTTATCCTGCCGCTTTTTGCCATTGCCAATACGGCTATACTTATTCCGCATAATATTATTAATGCTTTGCAAAGCCCGATAGGTATTGGAGTGATGTTTGGATTGGTGATAGGAAAACCGGTTGGTATCTTTCTCTTTAGCAGGATCATGGTTTCCCTTGGTGTGGCTAAGCTGCCTACAAATGCCAATTTTAGACAGTTATTAGGTACAGGTTCTTTGGCAGGAATAGGTTTTACAATGTCGATATTTACCACATCACTTGCATTTGATGGCGAACAATATAAAGACGTAGCAAAAATTGCCATTTTAGCAAGCCTTATTTTATCTATGCTAATCAGCTGGATTTATTTTATGCTGTTAGAGAAAAAACAGGAAGCGCCTGTCTTCAAAAAAATCCGTTCTTCCTATTCGCCAAAACTTAGCTTAAGTTAGAATGAGCATACATTTGTACAGGTGTAAACTGAATGGATATTTAATTTTTGTTCAATGTCAACGGTACTCATTATAGCTTTTATATTGGTAATTATTCTTGCCTGTATTTTTTTAGCATGGCGGGATGATAAGATCGGAAACCTGGAAAAGCGTGTTGAATTTCTCGAACAAAAAGTAAATAAGAAAATAGTAAGCCGTTTATTTTTTGTTGAATTAAAATCTATCAACAGCGTGCTCGATACATTAAATAATTGCTTTTACCAAATAGACGAAAATGGCGACTACGATATAGATACCGAATACAGGCTGGAAGATGTTAACGATGACTGGTGGGAATCCTTATCGCGGGGCGAT
>JBEHXR010000205.1:0-6905 GCA_048498595.1 Bacteroidota bacterium | reverse complement strand
CATCTGGGCCGAAACAATAATTAATGCAAGAAAAACAATTGAAATTTTGGTTTTAGATTTCATATTAGTTTTGGTTTAGTTAAAAAAATTTAGACAAAATTATATTAGTTTTCTTATTTGATTAAATATTTTCAAATGCCACTCTCATCTGAAATTAAAAACGAGATTTTTAATAAACTAAGATCTGCTTTGCAAAAACAATCACCGCCAATGATCGTGAGCAAAAACACCGAAAACAATTTTGAATTGCTTGGCAATAAAGAAGTTGCTTATGGGAGCAAAAAACAAATTGTACAGGGAATGTATTTCTCTTCAGTTGTTGCTCACAAAGACATGGTAAGTTTTCATTTTTTTCCGCTTTACATGAAATGCGAATTGTTTGCGCCATTAATTCCAACGATGTTAAAATATCTAAAAGGTAAATCTTGCTTCAATATAAAAAAGCCGGAGCAAATAAATGAACAGGAATTAAACACTTTACTTACCACCGGTGTTGAAGCATGGAAGAAGTTTGGTTACATGCAATAAAAATTTCTGCTTACTCACTAAATAAATTCGATTGTGAACATGCCATTTTACTTTGTAATGATAACGCTACCGCAGCTATCAGGTATGGGTGTATAGTTTATATTATTAGAGGTGCAAAAATCAAGCACAGCCTGTTTTGCGCCTTTGTATACATCATTATTAAAATCATGAATAAAAATATAGCCTTCGTGATTTAATTTCGGATAAAAAAATTTTAGCCCGCTTAAGATTGGTTCGTACAAATCAGCATCAATACTTACAAAACAAAATCTGTCGTTTACATCAATTGCGGTATCAGGGAAATAGCCTTTTTTTATTATACAGTTTTCCGGGTTTGTCATTTTGTTTAAAACCAATTCTACACTCGTATCTGAAAAATCATGTTTGTTCTTTAAAAATCCACTTTGCCTTTCTATATGAATATCTTTATTATCAAAGCCTTCAAACGTATCAAACAAATACAGTTTCTTGTCGGGAAATAATTGGTTAATACGTTTTGCAAAATCACCTTTATATACTCCAAGTTCTGCTGTGTTGCCCTGCACATTATTTGCTTGTATTTCTTTGCTGCATAATTCAAGCGTTGTATAGCGTACAAAGTCAAGACTATAATTATATTTATGGTTAAAGGATGAATTAAATTGAAGTGACCGTGACAAATGGATTTGTTTTAAAGCTAATAGCCTGGCAAATGGACGGAATAATAATTTAAGATTAGCTGCAGCTCGCATGTTCGATATACTAGCAAATACAATGCAAAATTTTATTTTTAATGAAAGCTTTGGATAATTTTATTAAATCTTCAAGATTAATAATTATTGTTCACATAAATTTTTCCATCCTTCATTACGAACTTTATGTTTCGTATATCATGCATATTTTTTGAAGGATCGCCGCTTACAGCAATTATATCAGCGAATAAACCCTGTTTAATTCTGCCAATTTTTGTGTTCATCTTAAACACATCTGCATTTACCGACGTTGCTGAGCGCAATACATCAATCGGCTTCATGCCATATTCAACCATCATCTCCATTTCACGTGCATTATCGCCATGCGCAAACACACCAACATCGCCACCCATACAAATTGTAACACCCGCTTTCAATGCATCGCTAAAACTTTTCCGTTTTGTTTTTACACTTTCCGGTTCTTTTTCCGTTCCTTTTTTCCATCCGCGATATTGTGCAATTGCATCCGTTGCCGCAAGTGTTGGACACAGTGCGATATTTTTTTCTTTCATCATTGCAAAAATTTCCGGTGTTCCATTATCGCCATGTTCAATTGTATTTACGCCTGCAAGAATTGCCCGCCGCATGCCTTCTGCAGTGGTTGAATGCACAGCTACAATTCTGCCGCTGCTATGTGCCACTTCAGTTGCTTTTGTTAATTCATCCACAGTAAATGTTGGTTCTGCTTCGCCGGTATCGCCCCATCTATAATCAGCATAAAGTTTCACAACATCTGCACCTTTTCCAATTTGTGTACGCACAGCTTTTATCAAATCATCAACACCATCTGCTTCCTGTGCACCCTGCAATACATTTATCTCATCTTTAAATCCTTTCGGTCCATAACTTCCTGTTGCAACAATGGCTCTTGTTGCCACCAACATGCGCGGACCGGGAATAATTCCTTTTTCAATGGCTTGCTTTAAGCCTACATCGCTATAACCCATGCCTTCAGTTCCTAAATCTCTAACGGTGGTAAATCCCGCATACAAAGTATTTTTTGCATGAATCGTTGCTCTTGCTATTCGTTCTGCATCTGATTCTCTCAGCACCTGGTCGTTCCAGCTTGTTTCGTTATAAGGATGTAAGAACATGTGACTATGTCCTTCAATCAAACCGGGCAACAAAGTGCATCCTTTCAAATAAATCACTATTGCATTTTGATATTTTGCGCTGATGTTTCCTGCGTCTTCAATCTTATTATTTTTTACTGCAACCTGCCAGTCATCATGCATTTGCTCCCCATCAAAAACGCGATCTGGTTTTAATAAATAAATTGTATCACTTTGTATTGATTGAGAAAATAAAACAGATATACAGCAGCAAAACAAAGTAAGTAGTAAAAATTTCTTTTGCATAAGCGAATATACTTATACTATAATCTGCATAACTAAAGCTGCAACGAGATTTATAATGAATTATATTGGCACAATTTTTTTATAATACGAAAAAATTTTTACATGAAAACCAGGATCATTTATTTACTGCCCGTGATTCTTGTTATGGGTTTTGCATCTTGTGTATCGAAAAAACAATTATTAGATGCGCAAATGCAGGCACGTTCTTTACAAAACGACAGCGCTTTAATGGCTTCTAAAATTGCAGATCAGCAAGCTTCGATAAATAAATTGCAATCTGATTTGAATGCAGCCCAGCAACAATATGCACAATTAAATAATGAAGCAAGTAATAAGCAGGGTCAATTAAATTCTCTTCAAAAAAATTTGCAGGCGCAGCAACAACGATTACAGGAATTACAAAATTTACTTGATCAGCAAAAAAGTAAAGCAGCAGAATTAAGAAATAAAATGAAAGCGGCTTTAGTTGGATTTAATGACAGCGATCTTACCATCACACAAAAAAACGGAAAAGTATATATTAGTTTGAGTGAGAAATTTTTATTTCCATCAGGAAGTGCAGTGGTGAATGATTCGGGAAAAATTGCGTTAAGTAAATTGGCAAATGTTTTAATCGCCAATCCTGATATTTCTGTAGATATAGAAGGCCATACAGATTCTATTCCTATCCGCGGAAAGTTTGAAGATAACTGGGCATTAAGTACAGCACGTGCAGCAAGTGTGGTAAGAATTTTAGTGAACGATTATAAAGTTGATCCCACAAAAGTGATTGCATCCGGTCATGCGTGGTACGATCCCGTTGATACAAACAGCACACCTGAAGGACGGGCAAGAAACCGCAGAACAGAAATTATTTTATCGCCAAATTTGGATGAGTTGTATAAATTGTTGGAGCAGTAGACTTCGATCATAGGTTATGGTTGATAGATCATAGCGCTCATGCGGGCTTATTAAATATGAGCCATGTTCTATGAACTATAAATTCTCTCAATCACATCTTTAAATTTTTCAAGCACAACTTTTCTTTTTAAGCTCATCTTTGGCGTCATTTCACCGGTGTCTAAACTCCATTCTGCAGGAAGTAATTCAAATTTTTTTATTTGCTCAACATGGTTGAACTGCTGGTTTAATTCATCAACAACAGACTGATATTTTTTTAGTACTTCGGGCATTTTAATTGCCTCTTCATTTGTTGTAAACGAAAGATTATGCAGTTGCATCCATGTTTTTAAATAATTAAATGAAGGAACAATTAATGCGCTTACAAATTTTTTCCCTTCACCCACCACCATTATTTGTTCGATAAAAGGACTGCCTTTAAAAATATTTTCCAATGCCTGCGGCGCAACATATTTGCCGCCACTTGTTTTAAAAATTTCTTTTTTGCGATCAGTGATCTTTAAAAATTTGTCTTCAACCCAAACGCCAATATCGCCTGTGTGCAGCCAGCCATCAATTACTGTTTCTGCAGTAAGATCCGGACGTTTGTAATAGCCTTTCATCACCGTTGTTCCGCGCACACAAATCTCTCCGTCCTCCGCAAGCTTCGCTTCAATGCCATCGATGATCGGTCCTACAGTGCCCAACATATTTTTATAACCGTTGCCTCTTCTGTTCACAGAAATTACAGGACTATTTTCCGTGGGTCCGTAACCTTCGTACACGGGAATTTGTGCAGCATTAAATATGCGCAACAATTTAACCTGGCAGGCAGCGCCGCCTGTAACAATAAATTTTATGTTGCCGCCAAGCGCTTCTCTCCATTTTTTAAACACAAGCTTGTTGGCGATGCTCAATTTTATTTTGTAAGATGATGAATCAGCTTCAGGCGTATCGTATTGCTCGCCCAATTTCACGCTCCAAAAAAATAATTTTCTTTTGATGCCTGTTAACTGGCTGCCGGTTGTCATGATGCGTTCAAAAACTTTTTCAAGCAAACGCGGAACAGTCGTAAAACAATCAGGCTTTACTTCTTTTAAGTTGGCACCAATAGTATCTAAACTTTCAGCATAATAAATACTGTTGCCGCTAAACAAATAAATGTAGGTGAGTGTTTTTTCAAAAATGTGGTTGAGCGGAAGAAAGCTTAATGCTTTATAATTCGGCTCGTCTAAAAAAGGGAAACTTGTTTTTCCATACATCACGTTGGTGTAAATATTTTTATGCGTGAGCATTACACCTTTTGGTGTGCCTGTTGTTCCGGAAGTATAAATAATAGTTGCAAGATGTTCGGGCGTAATCGATCTTTTTACTTCAGCTAATTTTTGTCTTGATGCATCTGTTGCCAAAGCACTAACTACTGTCCATTTATCAACACCCTCAATATCATCAAAACAAAATATTTTTTTTAATGAAGGAACTGCAGGTTTTATAGCATTTATCTTTTCAAACAATTCTTTACTGCTTACAAAAATGTATTTAACCAATGCATCATTTAGTATAAACTGAATTTCGTTTGCACTCGTAGTTGGATACAGCGGCACCAAAACAGCACCTGTTTCCTGCACTGCCAAATCAGTAAAAACCCACTCAGGCCGATTGTTACTAATGATGGAAATTTTATCCGTTCCTTCATCACTAAAATCGTTTGCACTTACACCAAGCTCAATTAATCCCGCACTAAATTCATCAACAATTTTTTTTACTTCTTCTGTGCTGTAACTTTTCCATTCACCTTTTTCTTTTGCATTCAGCATATCTTGTTTTGAAAAATGCTGCAGTTGATGTTCTATGCAATCAAAGAGACGTTTTACTTCCATATTTCAATCGTATAAATAAAAATACAAGAATTAATTGAGCGGCGCATTTGTACTATACAATATTAATTTGAAATGTTATTGCTGCAATATTTCGACCGTTTGGATAACTGCATGAAAATAAAAAAGCCTTGCACGATGATTCTTTCATACAAGGCTTTTTTAATATCAACGGCAGGCTGCTTAAATTTCGCTGATCCATTTTTTAAAAACGGAAGCGTTTTCCTGGCTAACGATTATTTCTTCATACACGGGCAGAGAAATCTCAACACTTATTTTGCTTTTATCTATGCTTCTGAATTTGGTGATGTAATCCGCATTTACAATGTATTTCCTGTTCACTCTAAAAAATCTTTTTGTATCGAGCACATCTTCAATATCGATCAGCGAATTTGTTTCGCAGAGATATTTTTTATTTTGCTTATCAACTAAAAACACCAATTTGTTTTCAGTGAAAAAGTAAGCCACATCTTCAAGCCGGATGCTTAAAAATTCTGTTCCCTTTTTTACAACAATTCTCGATTTATTTTTTTTATTGTTACCAAAATATTCAACCAGCGATGAATGATTACTTATAAAATGATTTTGCAGGTTTTTGTATTTACGCAACGTGTTTGCAAGTTTATCTCTGTCGATCGGTTTTAATAAATAATCAATACAATTATATTCGAATGCTTCAACCATATACTTGTCAAATGCTGTTGTAAAAATTACCGGGCAGCGAACATCATACTCATTAAATATGTGAAAGCAAAGTCCGTCCGAAAGTTGTATATCCATCAAAACAAGATCTGGTGTGTTATTATTTTTAAGCCATGTTACTGTTTCAGCAACGCTTCTGGTAGTGCCTGCAATTTCAATATTAGCATCAGCTTCTGCAATGCAAAGTTTCAAATTTTCCAAAGCAGGTATCTCATCTTCAACAATTAATATTTTCATTTTCGTGTGTTTAGAACGGGAAGTTTTACAATAAAATAATCTGCGTCTTTATATACAATTATGTTTTTTGTGGTTAACAGTTTATACCTGTTATCAAGATTGGTTAAGCCATTGCCTGTACCAGGCGAAGCATATTGTTTTTTATAAATTTTATTCTTTACCAAAATATGATTTGCAGATACCTGTACTTCGAGTGCAAGCGGCCTGTTTTCGTTTAACTCATTATGCTTAATCGCATTTTCTAAAAGTATTTGCAGCGAAATAGGAGGGATGTATAATTCTTCTGCCTGCAAACTGTCAATGTTTACCATCATATCAATCGCACTACCAAAACGTATTTTTAGCAGGTAAAAAAAGTTGCTTAGAAATTCTATTTCTTCACGCACCAGTACAAAATTTTTTTCTTTATTAAACAGTATATAGTGATAAACTTTTGCCAGTGTATCGTTATACAATCTTGCGTTGGTTGGATCAATAGAAATAAGATAAGACAATGTGTTGAGTGAATTAAAAATAAAATGCGGATCTATCTGGTTCTTTAATGCAACGAGTTCTGCATGTGTTTTTGCAAGGTTCAATTGTTCTGCTCTTTT
>JBEHXR010000204.1:0-6926 GCA_048498595.1 Bacteroidota bacterium | reverse complement strand
GCAACAATAAATTGAATTAAAGGATCACACAGGAATTATTGAACGGATCGTTGTCGTTACCCATTATACGTTTTAGAATCTTATGCAGTTTTTGTTTAAAGCGAATAATTCTTTTCATCATAGCCTCCGGTTTATGTTTAAACAACTTTTGATGCAGATGTCGCTTTCAAGAGATGTGCCACTGCATAAATTGCTGAAAAACCTGAATTTTTTTTCATCAGGGCATTGAAAATTTGACAGTTTCAATACTTGCGTTTCGATATATTCAATTGTGGTATTGAATATGCGGATGACTTAAACATTGGATACACAGTTTTACATAACGTTCAGTTTTAAAACAAAAGAGGATTATAACCCTTTTGCAAAATTTTTTATTGGCAACAATTACAATATTGCATACGATATTTTTAAAAAGCTAAAAGGATCAGATGAAGTAAATGAAATGAATATTTTATACGTGGATTTTCTTGAAACAATGGAAGGGCTGCCAAAAAACCTTAAGGTAAAGTCCTGCACGCTGCAGGAGTTAGGTGAAAATTGTTGTATCATAACCAAAGAACTTTTTAAGTTTATCAACCTGGAAGGAAATAAACGACTGCCTTAATCAACTGCATTTTTCCTTTCTTTACCACCAAACCAACAGGTGAAGGAACTGGATTGGGTTTGAGTTTAAGTTATGACATTATCGAAGGACATGGTGGCGAAATAAAAGTGCACACAAAAGTTGACGAAGGAAATCCCGGCGAATCCGGGGAAGAAGAAGGAACATCATTTATAATTAACTTACCGGTATAATCAGGTTAATCTTTTTACTATTTACTTATACGCGGTAAAGTTTACAGATTCGCCGCATCTATATTAAAGTCTTTTTCTTTTCGCAATGTTTCCTGAAAAGGCAATGCGTGGAGGCAGGACATTGCAAATGTTCTCTTTCTTTTATTTTCACTATTTTCAATACTTGTCTTAAACAACCAAAACTAAAATGGAAGTACATCATCATCCGCATGTAGCAAAGAAAAATTTCAAAGAATATTTTTTGGAATTCTTAATGATATTTCTTGCCGTAACGCTTGGCTTTTTTGCAGAGAATATTCGTGAACATTTGAGCGATAACGCAAAAGAAAAAGAATACGTCAAATCACTTGTTGAAGACCTTAAAGTTGATCAGCAAATTTTATCGCAAAACATTTCATCAGTGCAGGCAGGCATTTCTATGATGGATAGCATGATCACTATTTTAGATAATCCTTCATTGCTTTTAAACAATACAGGTGAATTATATTATCTCGCCCGATTATCGCCGCGGCTGCAGCCTTTAGCCATTAATGATAAAACTTTTCAGCAGCTCAAAAACTCGGGCAATTTCAGGCTTATTAAAAACATCAGCGCTTCTAATAAAATCATGGAATACTATAACACAATTACGTTGGTGCGTTTGCTGGAGTCAATCAATGAAACAGAATTCACTCAATATAAAACTGTTGCAGCAAAAATTTTTAAACCTGAAATTTTTATCAGCACAGAAGGCGAAGGCAATGAAATAAAAAGAATAAATGGAAATCCGCCGTTACGTACAACAGATTATGATTTAATGCAGGAGCTTTCCGTTTTCACTGTGTATATGCATGGAACAAAAAAAGGAGTTCTCGATGCCGATGAAAGAATGAAACAGGCAGGCGCAGCGTTGATTATTTTTTTACAAAAAGAATATCATTTAGAAAATGAATGAAGAAGTTAAAATCAGCAAATCAGACATCTTCACATCAGAAATACAACGCAGGGAAGTACATCATCATCCCAAAGTAGAGTAGAAAAAATTCAAAAAATATTTTTTGGAATTCATCATGGTCGCTAAACAACGAAAAAGATTAACTGTTTTGCGCTATTTTTCCCGTATAACCTTGCCGCTGTTGGTCATTGATCAACAATTAAAGACAGGTATAACGCGCATATTATTTAATGCTGAAGCATTCAACCGGCCGTTTTAATATTTTTTCCCGCTCCAATTTTTATTTAAGTAGTTTCAATACTTATTTACCCCCACCAAACAAAATGGAAGTACATTATCACCTCAAAACAAATTCTCATTTATACGGGAAAAAAATTTGAAGAATATTTTTTGGCGTTCTTAAACAGCTTATGATAACCAATGAAAATGAAGAAAACGCTATTGCTGATTTTTGTTTTGCGCGCTGCAACTCTACAGGCACAAACAACCATTACAGACAGCCTGAAAACCGAACTTACAAAAACCAGCAACGACAGTATTAAGCTCGATATTCTGTATACTCTCAGTTTCTTATATACAGATATACATCTTGACTCGATGGTGTATTATGCACAGCAGGCAGTTGCACTATGTTTGAAAAATAAAGCACATTTTCCACAAACTTATTATCCTCAATCGCTTTCCACACTGGCATATGCATTATGGTATGCGGGCAATTATCCCGATGCAAAAGAAACTTACTTTAAAGCATTAAGCGCAGCAGAGCCTTTAAAAGATACTTTATTTACCGGTAGTATTTATAATGGATTAGCACTCGTAAACCGGAACGAGGGAAATTTCAGGCAGGCAATAAACTATTACTCAAAAGCAGAAGAACTCACAGGCAACATTCCGGATAATGATGTGTTATTTGCTGCCATTGCCGATAAAGGAAAAAGTTATGAGCAGTTGAATATATTAGATTCTGCTTTTGCAATTACACAGCAAGCACTTGCGATGATATTGCGGAAGTATCATAATAAAAATGTCATCGGTGGAGGCATTCATGCTGAAATGGGAACTATTTATTCCAAGTTGGGTAATGAGAAACTGGCTGAAGAATATTTCAGGCTTTCCTTTCATCTGAATGCAGCAGTAAACAACCAAAGATTACTTGCACGTGGATATACTGAATTTGCAGAACACTTTTACAGGTTTCATCATCTCGATTCAGCAATACAATATGCTACCAGGGGATTGCAGGCAGATAAGCAGTATGGTTTTCTTGTTCAGGAGCTTGCAGCAAGCACTTTACTTTCAAAACTATATTCAAATAAAAATAAAATTGACAGCGCCTTTAAATACCAGCAAATAATGATTGAAATAAGAGATAGTTTATTTAGCAACGAAAAACTAAACCGGCTTCAAACGCTTGAATTCAACGAGCAGTTAAGAGAGCAGGAGCAGCAGGCAGAAACATTGAAAGCAAAGGAAGAACATAAGCGCAATCTTCAATATGCCGCCATTGCTGTTGGCATCATTACCTTCATAATTTTATTTTTTGTGTTTAGCACAAGCATCATCGTACAGGAAAAGTTTATTTCTTTCTTCGGCATTCTGGGGTTGCTTGCCGTATTCGAATTTATCAACCTGCTTATTCATCCTTATCTCGAAACACTCACTAATGATTCACCTGTATGGATGCTGTTTGTATTAATGGGCATTGGTGCATTGCTTATTCCACTGCATCATAAATTAGAAAAATGGATAACAGAAAAAATGATTGCGAAAAATAAAAAGATAAGATTGGCAGCAGCAAAGAAGACAATTGAAAAGCTGGAAAAGAAATAAATTATACATGTTAGTTCATGAAAAATAAATTTAAATAGCTCACCTGGTTAATTATTTCATTTCTTTGTAATCCTCTCACTTAAACAACTTGATTTTGTTTATGGAAAACGCTCCGCTATCAAAGCAGATTGAAGACTTGCAAAATATAGTCTTACAGGAAGAAGAGAATTATAAAACTGCACTTACAAAAAAAGTTGAGTTTAATACATTAAAAGAAATGCGTTTGCATATCAGGAAACTTAAAGAAGACCTGCAAATTTTACTGGATAAAGAGAGCGTAAAAAAGACAGGTGAATTGCCAGACAGTAATATTAATTAGGCAGGAAATATCTGCTCCCTTTTCCGTATTCATCGTATTGCCCGTCGTTTTGTGTTTTCACAAATACATTTAGGTTTAAACTCTGTCCCAAAAAGAAAGATCAGCTTGTTTTTTTGTGAAAGGAAGTATCTTTAAGCTCGTTTTTTAAGGGTTTAGGGTTAAAAAATTCCTGCTATTCTTAGCAGGATTTTTTTTGTTATTTATCAATGCTGCTCAAAATTGTCATATAGTTATTTGCTAGCTAAAGCAAGGCGGCAAAATTTTTTTTCCTTCCATATTTCCTTAAGCCCTACTTTTAAAGCATGAGAAAACTTTTATTAATACATTCTGCTGCCAGTGGCTTAATAATTATTTTATGCCTGTTAAATGCTTTGACAGCAAAAGCACAAACACCTGATCCGCAACAATTATTTACGCCGGCTTACAACGATCCGGGGTCGAATATTTATCGTTCGGCGAAAGGCGTTCCGGGGCCTGGCTATTGGCAAAACAGGGCAGACTATCTTATTCATGCTGCGTTGAATGAAGGAGACTCATCCATCAATGGCGATGTTACCATTAATTATACCAACAATAGTCCCGACTCGCTGGATTACCTGTGGCTGCAGCTTGATCAAAACCTGTTTAAGCCTACATCAAGAGGCAATGCTGCCACTCCAACCACTGGCGATCGCTTTGATGTGAAAGGATATGATAAAGGTGGTTATAACATTACAAAGGTTACGGTGATGTATGCCGGCAAAACTTACGAAGTGCAGCCTGTTATAAGCGATGCAAGGATGCAGATCCGCCTGCAGAAAGCGATGCATCCTAAAGGCGATAAAATAAGTATGAAGATTGATTATAATTTCTCAATACCGGTGCATGGTGCGGATAGAATGGGCAGGTTTATGATGCCGGAAGGACAAACATATGAGATAGCAGAATGGTATCCGCGCATGTGTGTGTACGATGATGTACAAGGCTGGAATACATTGCCCTACATGGGTCTGGGAGAATTTTATTGCGAATATGGCGACTTTGATTATTATGTTACCGTGCCTGCTGATATGATCGTTTATGGTTCCGGCGATCTGCAAAATGCGTCGCAGGTATTAACGGCGGAAGAAATGAAAAGACTGGCTAAAGCAAGGCAAAGCGATAGCACTGTATATATCATTAAACCAGATGAAGTAGCTAAGTCTTCAACAAGACCAACCACATCAGGAACACTCACCTGGCATTTTAAAATGGAGCATTCAAGAGACGTTGCTTGGACAGCTTCCAAAGCATTGGTGTGGGATGCGGCAAGAGTTAATTTGCCATCCGGCAGAAAAGCCATTGCTATGTCTGCCTATCCATTGGTTAGCATTGGCGCTGATAGTTATTCGAGGGGAACTGAATATCTCAAGAACAGCATCGAGATCTATTCAAAAGCATATTATGAATATCCCTGGAACAGCGCCGTAAATATTGGCGGTACCGTAACAGGTATGGAATACCCGGGAATTATTTATGATACCTACCGTGCAAAAGGCGGCGGATTGTATGATCTTATTACACATGAGATCGGTCATAACTGGTATCCTATGTTAGTGGGCAGTAATGAAAGAGAATATATGTGGCAGGATGAAGGTTTTAATACCTACATCAACTGGTATTCGGAAAAGATGTTTAATCATGGCGAGTACCAGCGCAATGCCGATTTTGTAAGAATCATGCGCAATTATACACGCACTGAATCGCGCCATCATTCACCACTAATTACACCGTCCGAAGCAATGCCTTTAACCGACTATGGCGATTATTATAACAAAACAGCGGTCGGGTTAACACTGTTGCGTGATGAAATTGTTGGTCCTGATAAATTTGACTACGCATTCAGAAAATACACCGAAGCATGGGCGTTTAAACATCCAACACCGTATGATTTTTTTCATTGTATAAATAATGCTGCCGGCGAAAAACTTGACTGGTTTTGGAAGAGCTGGTTTTTTACTACGGATTCATTAGACCAGGCTATTACCGGTGTAAAGATTGATGCAGACAGTGCCTACATCACTGTTGAAAACAAAGGCGAACTGATTATGCCTGTAATTGCAAAAATTACACAAACTACAGGTGATACAGCAATAGTAAAATTACCCGTTGAAGTTTGGGAACGCGGCGGAACATGGACATTTAAATATGTTGGAAACAATCCCGTTGCCAAAGTTGAGCTCGATCCGGAAGAAGTTTTGCCGGACGTAGACCGGTCGAACAATGACTGGAGTGCCGGTGATAAACAATAACCTGTTTATTGGTTTTTAAAAAGGCGCCTTTGTGGTGAAGCATACCAATAAAGGCGCCCGAATATTATTCTGTACGCAACGATTTCACGGGATTTGCAATGGCTGCTTTAATTGCCTGGAAGCTTACAGTTATCAATGCAATTAATATCACCAGTATTCCTCCCGATGCAAACAACCACCAGCTAAGTGAAATACGGTAAGGATAATTCTGTAACCATTTATTGGCAACGATCCATGCAGCCGGTATAGAAATAATTAATGAAATAAATACAAGTTTTAAAAAATCTTTGGAAAGTATTGTAACCACTTTTTTTACAGATGCGCCCAACACTTTGCGAATGCCAATCTCTTTCGTACGTTTTTCTGCTGATAGAACAGATAAGCCAAACAAACCGATGCATGAAATGAATATGGTGAGTATTGCACCAAACAACATGATCTGTTTCCACTTTGCTTCTGCGTCATAATTCTTTCTGTTTTCATCATTCATAAAAGTGTAACTATACGGGCTGAGCGGGAATAATTGCTTGAATGTTTTTTGTATTGTTTTTAAACTTGACGACGCTGTGTTTGGTTTTATTTTTATAAACACCTGCCCGTAATTATTATTCTTTTTCATTGTAAATACTTCCGGGCCGATTTTTTGACTGAGTGGCTGATAATGGTAATCTTTCACTACGCCGATTACAGTATATTTTTTATTGTTGTCGTACCAAAAATTTATAGTCTGCCCAAGGGGATTTTTCCATCCAGCCTGTTTTACAAATGTTTCATTTAC
>JBEHXR010000203.1:0-6977 GCA_048498595.1 Bacteroidota bacterium | reverse complement strand
GAGCAAGGTTAAAGCGCGTAAAGTTTGTTTCATAGTGGGTATTTTTTATACCAAGATACATACAATTATAATTTGATTTATGCGCTTTTAATATTTCGTATAAATTACTGATAGCTTAAACTTTTCAGTTTCAAGTATGTTTATTTAACTATATTAGCTTTTGGTTACGATTACAGTTTACCCGACTTCGCTATAATGAAACAAACCAAACTGCTTTATCCTTTTTTATTGTTTTTATATTATTCAACAAACGCTCAAAATTCTTTTGATTCTTCTTTTACCAAAGCTGTTTCAATTTATACAAATACACTAAACACAAATATTCATCTTTATAATGGCAGTGAGTATATAGATTACGATCACAGAATAAAAGGCAATCCTTTGTATCAATCGCTTTCATATGTGCCTGGAAGTATTATGTATGATGGCGTATATTATGCGAATGTTGAAATGTTTTACGATATTCTGCACGACGATGTAATAATTAAAAATTATAATGATACTGCTTTGCGGCTGGTAAAAGAAAAGGTTAGCTCATTTGATATTTTGAATCATCATTTTATCCAGTTGCATTTCGACAGTAGTGAAAAGCATATTGAGAGGAATTCTTTTTATGACATGCTTTGCAATGGCAACTCCAAACTTTTTGCCAAACGCAGAAAAGAAATTGTGGAAAAAATAGTTCTTCAGGTTTCTGAATCTTATTACAACGAAACTGACACCTATTTTATCTATAATAGAAATATTTTGTATGCTGTAAAAAATAAAGCGTCTGTTTTAGATGCACTCAGGGATAAAAAAACTGAGCTCGTTAAATTTATGCATCAATCTAAAATAAAATTCAGGCAAGACCCGGAAACATCAATGATAAAAATGGTTACTTACTATAACACATTAAATAGCGGCAAGTGAAAAAATGGCTACTGTTATTTTTTTGCATTGCTGGTTTAAAAGCTTCATCGCAAACTTTATTTAATGTAGATGCCGACAGTTTGCGTTTTGAATATTTTGTAAACCTCATTGAATCGCACAGCAATTATTTTTTTTATTACGATACTGCGCATACAAATAGGCTATCGGTTACCATTCATGCAAAATCGCAGCCTATAGAAAAAATTCTTTCAGCCATTTTTATAAATACAGATTTTCATTTTGCTATTGATAATGATAACCACATATTCATTACAAATAGTTTTGCTATACAAACAGTACTACCGCAGAATTTTTTAAACACACAGCCAGCAAAAATTGATACAACATCTTTATCACCGCAAATTGAATTAACAGGAAACACAATCACAAAAGAAAAAGTAAAACTTGCTGTTGAAAATAAGTTGTTCGAAATAGGTAACAAAGCTGATGAAGGTGCGCAAGGTAAAGCCACCATATCCGGTTATGTACGCGATGCAAAATCGGGCGAGCCAATTATCGGCGCTACCGTTTTAAACCAGGAACAAAATTCAGGTGTTAATACAGATCAATACGGTTACTATAGTTTAACGCTTCCAAAAGGCAGGCATGTTCTAAAAATTATGAGTCTTGGAATGACAGATACGCGACGACAAGTTGTAGTATATTCTAATGGAAACCTTAATATTGAGATGAATGAATTTATTCCAACCCTTAAAGATGTTGTGGTTAGTGCCGATAAAACAGTGAACGTGAAAAGTGCAATGATGGGTGCACAACAGCTAAATATTAAAACAATAAAACAAATACCTTCTGTTTTTGGCGAAGCTGATGTATTGCGTGCTATACTTACTTTGCCCGGTGTAACTTCTGTTGGAGAAAGCAGTACCGGTTTTAATGTGAGAGGCGGTTCTGCAGATCAGAATCTTATTTTATTTAATGATGCAACAGTTTATAATCCTTCACACTTCTTTGGATTCTTTTCTGCATTCAATCCTGATGTAATAAAAACTGCAGAACTGTATAAAAGCAGTATTCCTGAAAAATACGGTGGCAGACTTTCTTCAGTTTTAGATGTTACGGCAAGAGAAGGCAACAAGAAAAAATTTGAAGGCTCCGGTGGTCTTGGTCCTATTACTTCAAGGTTAAGTTTTGAGGGACCGATTGACAGCGGCAGAACATCATTTATTGTTAGCGCAAGAACTACTTATTCTGATTGGTTGCTGCGTTCAATTCACAATAATACGTATGGTAACAGCACTGCAGGTTTCACTGATGCAAATCTGTTGATAAGCCATGAAATAAATGCAAACAATAATATTTATGTAAGCGCTTATATAAGTAATGATAAATTCAGATTGAACAGCGATACAGCGTACACTTACAGCAACCGCAACGCAAACATTAAATGGAAACATCTTTTTAATAACAAAATTTCAGGTGTGTTTACGGCAGGCGTTGATCATTATCAATTTGCAATTGAGAGTACGGTAAATCCTGTGAACGCGTACAAATTCAATTTTAATATAGATCAAATTTATGGCAGGGCGGATTTTAATTATGCCATCAACACAAAGCATGATGTTGATTTTGGAATTACAACGGTACATTATAAACTGCAGCCAGGATCATTCGTTCCAAACAGCAGTCAATCTCTAGTAGTTAAAAATACTGTAGAAACAGAGCAGGCACTTGAATCTGCAATTTATGCCGGAGACCATATTAATGTATCGCAAAAATTTTCTGTAAATGCAGGCTTAAGACTTTCTGTATTTAATTATTTAGGACCACATACAGTTTACAATTACACGCCGGGTTTGCCGAGAGAAGAATCTACCATGCAGGATTCTTCCACGTATTCAAGTGCTGCCGTTATAAAAACATATTTAGAACCGGAGGTTAGATTAACGGCGCGCTATTCACTTACAGAAAATTCATCTTTAAAATTTAGTTACAACACACAGGCGCAATACATACACACGCTTTCTAATACAACTGCAATTTCGCCTACAGATATTTTTAAACTCAGTGATACGCATATACAGCCACAAACAGGCGATCAATATTCAATAGGTTATTATCACAACTTCAAACAAAATACAATTGAAACATCTGTAGAAATTTATTACAGGAATATGTATCATTATCTCGATTATAAAAGTGGTGCTACGCTGGTGCTCAATCATCATATAGAAACAGATGTTTTAAATGCGAAAGGAAGAGCTTATGGCGCTGAACTTCTAATAAGAAAAACAGAGGGCAAATTAAACGGCTGGTTAAGTTATACATATTCGCGCATACAATTAAAAACAGATGATCCGCTTGCAGAAAAACCGGTGAATAACGGTGATTGGTATCCCGCAGATTATGATAAGCCCAATGTGGTAAACTTTATTGGTAATTACAGAGTCAATCATCGCTTTAGTCTTTCCTTAAATGTAGTTTATAGCACAGGCAGACCAATTACATTACCCATTGCAGAATATTATTACGCCAATTCTTACCGTGTGTTATATTCAAACAGGAATGAATACAGGATACCGGATTATTTCAGAAGTGATTTTTCTATGAACCTTGATGGCAATTATAAAATACACCAGCGCATACATAATTCGTGGACGTTTGGCGTATATAATTTTACGGCAAGAAAAAATCCATATTCTGTTTTCTTTCAATCGCAAAATGGGCATGTGCAGGGTTACAAATTGTCCATCTTCGGCACCGCAATTCCCTTCATCACATTCAATTTTAAATTTTGATGAAAAGATTTTTGTACATATTAATTATTGTTAGCGGCTGCAAAGACGTTTACAATCCTCCTTTAAAAAATACAGCAACTAATTATTTGGTTGTTGAAGGAAATATTCTTGCGGGTGGTGATTCTACCATAATTCATCTTTCAAGAACAATTGCAATAAGCGATACGGCAATATCACAACCCGAACTCAATGCATCGGTAGCAGTAGAAGGCGACGGTGGTGATGCATACCAATTGCAAAGCGAAAACAATGGCAATTACGTGGCACCAGATTTAAATATAAGCCCGAATGAAAAATACCGCTTACATATTTTTACTGCAGACGGAAAAGAATATGCTTCTGAATATGTGGAGGTAAAACAAACGCCGCCGATTGATAGTGTATCATGGAAATTTGATTCGACCGGCGGATTAAACATATTTGTAAACACACATGACGCAACCGGCAACACACAATATTATCGTTGGCAATATGCAGAAACATGGGAGCATCGTTCAGTTGATTCTTCTGTTCTTATTTACGATAATGGCGCATTAAGATCACGCACACCTGAAGAACAAATTTATCGCTGTTGGAATATAAATAATGCTGGTGATATTTTTTTGGCTTCGACAACAGGGCTTTCATCTGATGTAGTATTTGAAAAAAAACTTGTAAACATTCCATATCAATCTGATAAAATAAGATGGGTCTACAGTATAGGAGTTACACAATATGCTTTAACTAAAGAAGGCTATGAATATTTTGATAACCTGAAAAAAAATACAGAGGAGCTGGGAAGCATTTTTGATCCGCAACCTTTTTCAGAATATGGAAATATGCATTGCATTTCAAATCCTAACGAACCTGTAGTTGGATTTATCAGCACCTGCTCTGCATCTCAACAAAGAATCTACATCTATTGGGAACAGGTTCATTTTCCTTATACGCTCTCCGATTGCAAACAGATAATTGTAAGTCCTGATAAAATTAATGAGATATTCTCAAATTATTTGTATCTGCCACTTGCTTATGGAAATTTAGGAAGCGTAAAGGCGTATACCGAGCCATGTTTAAATTGTTTAGAACAGGGAGGAACAAATATTAAACCACCATATATGCCATAGTTAAAATTTTTTATTGCATGTTATTAAAAAGTTTACATAAGTTTTTATTTACAGTGATGATAAGCATTATCGCAATTGATGCTTATTCTCAAGAGCAAACAATTATAAATACAAATGATTTTATTGAAGTAAACCATCAATCATTACAGGAAAAAATTTTCGCGCACACAGATAAAGATTTCTATGTAGATGGAGAAATACTCTGGTTTAAATTGTATGATGTTTCCGCAGATTCTTTAAAGCCACTAAACCTTAGCCATGTTGCGTATGTTGAAATTTTAAATGCACAACAAAAACCGGTTTTGCAGGCAACCGTTGCTTTAAACAATGGCAGCGGTAGTGGTTCGCTCTATCTTCCTTCATCCATCGCTTCGGGTAATTATATATTTCGTGCTTATACAAACTGGATGAAAAATTTCAGTGCAGATTTCTATTTTCAAAAAGTAATAGCCATTGTTAATACACTAATGCCGGTCACAGAAAATACAAATAGAGATGCTGATGATTATGATATAAATTTTTTCCCTGAAGGTGGCAACTTCATAAGCGGAATGGAAAGTAAAGTTGGATTTAAAGTAACTGATGAATATGGTGCCGGCATAAATTGCAGTGGCAATATTGTAAATGAGAATAATCAAACAATAACTTCATTCAACACGCTTAAGTTTGGAATGGGTTCATTTTATTTTACACCGCAACAAAATCATACTTACAAAGCGTTACTTAGCATCAATGGAAAAATTCTTACGAAACAATTACCCAATGTGCTTACCAATGGTTATGTAATGCACATTTCAACTGATCAAAATCAATTTAGCATCAACGTACATTCAAACATTGATTTTAAAACACCGGTTTATTTACTGGCTTATAATAAAAAAACCATAACGTTCGGTTTAAAACAGGTAACAGATAATAACGGTAGCGCATCATTCATTATAAATAAAAAAGATTTACAGCAAGGCATAACGCATTTTATTTTATTTGATGATAACAGGCAGCCGGTTTGTGAACGTTTAATTTTTATTAAACCGCAGATAATGCAATTAAATATAGCTGCAGATAAAAACGAATATGCAACACGCAGCGAAGTAAACATCAATATTAAAACCGCTTCAAATTCGTCTAACTTATCAATGGCAATTTATTTAATTGATTCTTTGCAAGGCTATGATGAAAATAATATTTTGAATTATTTGTGGCTGACATCGGATTTAAAAGGGAGAGTAGAATCGCCGCAATATTATTTTAATAATGATAACGCAGATGCTGATTCTGCGCTCGATAATTTATTACTTACGCAGGGATGGTCAAGATTTAAAGGACAAGAGCCACTTAAAAACAATGAAACATTTTTTTATTACCCACCCGAATATGAAGGGCATATTATTGAAGGAAAAGTTACAGATAAAAACTCCGGCATGCCTGCTGCTAATGTTCGCGTTTATCTTTCGGTGCCCGGTCAGCATTTTCGCTTTGCCACTTGCGTTAGCAATGACAGCGGTGCTGTTTTTTTCGATATAAAAGATTCTTATGGAGGCGGAGAATTGGTGGTGCAAACAGAAATGAAGGACAGTATGTATCGGGTAGAAATTGCAGATCCGTTTTCAAGCGATGTAAGTAGCTGGCAACTTCCATCTTTTAATTTCTCTTCTGAAAACTTATTTGCACTAAACCAACACAGTTTGGCTATACAGGTACAAAATGCTTACGGCATAAATAAGCTGAACACATTTAATGCGCCTTTGCTTGACAGTAATGCATTTTATGGTGTGCCCGATACTAAATATTTTCTTGATAACTATGTTCGCTTTAATACCATGGAAGAAGTGTTACGGGAATATATGTATGAAGTGAATGTGAGAAACAAACACGGCGATTATTCTCTTGCAGTAATAGACCCACGCAATCACGGAACTTTCGAAACCAATCCATTGGTGTTAGTTGACGGCGTACCAATCTTTGATATGAATAAAGTGATAGCTTACAATCCGCTTAAAATAAAAAAAGCAGAAGTGGTTACAAAAAAGTATCATCTTAATTCTTATACTGCTACCGGCATTGTTAGTTACAGCACTTACAAGGGTGATCTTGATGGTTTTCCATTCGATCCCTTAACAATAGAGTTGCCTTACGATGGCTTGCAGTTGCAGCGCGAGTTTTATTCTCCAAAATATGCAACTGCAGATGAAAAGCAAAGCAG
>JBEHXR010000202.1:0-6979 GCA_048498595.1 Bacteroidota bacterium | reverse complement strand
GAAGGAATAAATGATAAGAAAGTAATCGTTATTAAAAAATTTCTCATGTAAAAAAATATGACGTTTAAAAATATTCAGCGTCGCAAATTACTTTATCTGCGTATAAATCTTGAAAGAACAAATCTTACATTTGAATACAAATCTAAATAGGCGGGCTGCTTTCCTTGAACGAGCATCAAATTTTCGAATAATTTTTATGGTTGAAGTGATATTTATAAACAAGTAGCATATGATTTTATTTAAAAAATTATTATTGCTGCTTTTTGTTTTTTCAGTTGTTTCATCTTCTCATGCACAAAATATAAATTGGATGATGGGAACGTGGAAAGGTGTAAACAGTTCAAAAAAAAATCCATCAACCAGGTTAATAAATATTACTTCTGTAAACGCGAATGATTTTGCAGGAACAAGAAGTATTGAAATTGATGGACGGGTTCATATGCAAATCGTCACTGAAATTTCTGGTCATATTAACAGGGATACATTTTACATAAAAGACGGCGCAATAATTACAAAGAAAGAGCCGCCGCATACGGTTTGGGTTGATTGTTCACAATGTATTCCGTCAAACAAAGTAATAATTAATGGCGATAGCCTTCTGTTAACAAGCAGCGTTATTAATTGTGATCCTTCTTGCAACGGAATTTTTTCTTACTATAAACTAATACCTGAGTTTGATACAGCAACGCAACGTGTGGTAATAAATATGTTTGGAACGCCGGAACAAATTATCGCGTTCAATAATAAGTCTTTAAATCCGCAGCCACTTGCATCTTCCGATCCTGATGCAGTAAAACAAAATGCATCTAAACTTGTACCACCAACTGCAAAAGAAAAAAAGCAATATGATGATTCAGTAAAAGCTGCAGGCATTGCTAACCGGAAAAGAGAACAGCAAATGCTTGACTCTTTAAAGACGGCTGTTGAAATTTCTAAAAGAAGGAGGCAGGAAATTGATGACTCACTACAAAGCGTTGCACTAATTAAGAAACAGCGTCAACAACAAGTTGCAGATTCGTTACAGAACATCGCAAACATCGCAAAACAAAAAAGGCAGCAAGAAATTGATGACTCTTTAAAAAATGCGGCGATTATTGCAAAGCAAAAACAACAGCAGTTTGACGATTCTGAAAAAGTTGCAAAGAAGAGACAGCAGGAAATTCAGGATTCATTGCAAACAGTTGCTGCGCTTGAAAAGAAGCGGCAACAACAAATTGAGGATTCATTACAGAATGTTGCAAACATCGCAAAACAAAAACGGCAGCAAGAAATTGATGACTCTTTAAAAAATGCGGCGATCATTGCAAAGCAAAAACAACAGCAGTTTGACGATTCTGTAAAAGTTGCAAAGAAAAGACAGCAAGAAATTCAGGATTCATTGCAAACAGTTGCAGCACTTGAAAAGAAGCGGCAACAACAAATTGAGGATTCATTACAGAATGTTGCAAACATTGCAAAGCAAAAACGACAACAGCAAATTGCAGACTCTTTAAAATTTGCGAAACAGCAACAACAACATCTCCAGGATTCATTGCAAAAAGCCGCGGTTATTGCTAAGAAACGGCAACAGCAAATCGCAGACTCTTTACAAACCGTTGCAAACATTGCGAAACAAAAACGACAACAGCAGATTGCAGATTCAATAAAAAATGCAGTGCTAATCGCTAAACAAAAACAACAGCACTATGATGATTCATTAAAGATTGCGCAGAAACGCCAGCAGTCAATACAGGATTCGCTACAGGCAATAGCTAATCAAAATAAAATAAGGCAGCAGGAAATTGACGATTCAATAAAAATAGCAGCTGGTAAAAAACAAATTATTGATACTGCAAAAATCAATGTTGCAAAAACGCAGGTTGATAAAACCAAAGCGCTAACACAAAGAGATAATGTATTGCTTCAAACATATCATATAAAAAAGCCAGATATCTTAATAGAATTATTTGATAACGCAGAAATAGATGGCGATAGGGTTAGCGTATATCACAACAACCAGCCAATCGTGAGCAACCAGATGCTAACACATGATCCGATTATTTATAAAGTACATGCAGACTCAGCAAATCGTACACATGAGTTTATATTGGTTGCAGAAAATTTGGGGACGATTCCTCCAAATACAGCATTGATGCGCGTTACAGCAGATGGACAGGTATACAAATTATCTGTAAAAACAGATCTTAAAACCAACGCCAAAATTGTTTTTTACTACGATGGTGATTAAATAAAAAGAGTTCAATAAACTACTGAACTCTCTATAATAAATGAATGAGTTTAGATTTTAATATGCTAATTCTGTCTCTTTGATTTCTGGTTCCCATTCCTTCACAAATTCTTCAATCTTTTGGTTTTCCCAATCACCAAGTGCATACTGTTTTAAAGTGAACCCTTTTTCTTCATCTTTAATTACCAAATATTCTTCTCTGTCTGCTTTTAATTTATACCAAACAGAATGAAGCTGAAGTTGCAAAGAATTTTTATTGGCTACATATTCTTTTACGTGGTTCTTATCCAGGTAGGTTATTTTTAATTTGTTGCCCGGCAGCTCGCAGATCTCTGTTATGTAAATGCGACCCCATCGTAAGCGTTCAGTTAAATAAAAAGCAAATAAAGCAAGGCCTGCTAAAACCGTCCAAAGGGAATCTGTTCCAAGATAACCTATAGCAATTACAAAACTGGCAAAAATGAGAGGACCAACAAGTGTGGGCTTAATACGTTCAAGATAGTTTTTGCCACTCAGGCTAATAAAAATTTGGTTGCGCATAAGAAGTCTTTATAAATAAACAATGTTGTTAATTACGCAGCTTTCCCTGTAAATATACTACTGAAATAAGTTTTTGTTAGAATTATATTCAATAAACTAAAATTTGATGAAAAGATACGTACAATTTAATACGCTAAAAAGTTTCCGGAGTAAACGCATAGACCAAGAAAATAAGCACGGATACCTAAAATTAATGACACGTTGCAGTTAACTTTATTATTAGTTGGGAGAATGATGGGATTCGAACCCACGGCCTTCAGAGCCACAATCTGACGCTCTAACCAACTGAGCTACACCCTCCGTTTGTATAAACGGCCGCAAAAATAATCGAATTCATTTGTAAATTCATTTTAAATTGTTTGATGTTTTGCTGAATCAAGTTCGCGGTTAATTGAGAGTGAAAATCGAAAATGGTTTAATAATTGTTCAGGTCTTGTTAATTCATGTAATTAATTTAATCGCCTTCTTTTTTAATATATTTTTGAAGTTAATTCAATGAAAATAAAAATTTCCGATATCATGCTGAAGAGGACAGTGCTGCCGGCAGTGTTAGTAATTCTTTTGGGTATAACACTTTGGGCATTTAAACAAAATAATAAGAGTGATGATTCTAAAGAGCAAATGTTGCTTACCGCAATTGGAACAATACTCGAGCAAAAACATTATTCACCCAAACCAATTGATGATAATTTTTCTAAAGAGGTTTTTAAAAAATATCTCGAGCAACTCAATCCTGATAAAGATATTTTTTTACAAAGCGATATTAACTATCTAAAAAAATACCAACTCACATTGGATGATGAAATACATGGTGCGCCATTAAATTTTTATCCGGATGCTTCATCAATTTATCTTAAAAGAGTTGATGAAATAATGCAGTTATATAAACAAATTTTATCGCAGCCATTTGATTTTAATACAAATGAAACAATAACGCTTGATGATAGCACCGCATCATTTCCTGCTGATGAAGCGGCAAGAAAAGAAAAATGGACAAAGCGTCTTAAATATCTTACGTTAGATCAATATTCTGATCTTTTGCAACAGCGCAACAATAAAACAAAAGATACTGCAATTGCTAATAAATCTGATGCCCAGTTACAGCAAATGGCACGTGAAAAAGTGCAAACCATTCTCGACAGAACTTTCAATCGCCAAAAATTAATATTAACGCCACAGGAACAGTTTGACGATTATGTAAATGTTATTACTGACCTGATGGATCCGCACACAGAATACTTGCCGCCTATAGAAAACCGTGGCTTTGAAGAAGAACTAAGTGGAAGATTTTATGGTATAGGTGCACAGTTAAAAGATGATGATGGCGCTATAAAAATTGCAACTTTAATTACCGGCAGTCCTGCATGGAAGAGCGGGCAGGTTCAGCCAAATGATGAAATAATTAAAGTGGCACAAGGTGCAGATACTCCTGTTGATGTAAGAGGTTATGCAGTTACGGATGTAGTAAAATTGATTCGCGGCGATAAAGGTACCGAAGTAAGAATTACATTTAAAAAAGTAGATGGCTCTACGCAGGTTGTTTCTTTAATTAGAGATGAAATTGTGCAGGACGAACAATTTGCAAGAAGTGCTGTTATTACGGAAGCTAACAATACAAAAATTGGTTACATCTATCTTCCAGAGTTCTATGTAGACTTTGAGCGGGCTGATGGTAACCGATGTTCGCAGGATGTAGCAAATGAGATCATCAAACTGGAAAAACAAAATGTGCAAGGCATTATTCTCGATTTGCGTAATAACGGTGGGGGGTCTTTGCCTGAAGTTGTAAACATGGTTGGTTTATTTATTAAAGGTGGACCTGTTGTACAAGTAAAAGATAGAAATGGAAGACCCGCAATTCTTAGTGATAACGATACATCTGTTTTATATAGCGGCCCTTTAGCTGTTATGGTAAATGAGTTCAGTGCTTCTGCCTCAGAAATTTTTGCTGCGGCAATACAAGATTACAAGCGCGGTATTATTGTAGGTTCAGATACTTATGGGAAGGGAACTGTACAACGCACTTTACCATTAGGTAAGCCTGTAGATCTTTTTAGCGGGCAAACTGAATACGGTACATTAAAACTCACTTTCGAAAAATTCTATCGCATAAATGGTGGTTCAACCCAGTTGAAAGGCGTTACACCAGATGTAAAATTCCCTGATGAATATGATTATTTAAAACTTCGTGAAAGAGATCAGCCATCAGCATTGGGATGGGATCAATTAGAAAAAGCAGACTATACAACCTTCAATTCAGAAATTAATTGGTCTGAAGTTGAAACAAAAGCAGAAAACGATGTTAAAGCAGACACCGCATTCAGTATTTTATTAAAAAATGCAAAATGGCTTAATGATAATGTTGATAAAACATACAGTTTAAACATTAATGAATATCAGAAAGAACAAACCGCAATTAGAAATACGGTGAAAGAAGATGATAGTTTAACACGTTTAAGCAACCCAATGGATATAGAACCTGCACCTGAAGACCGGGACAAATATTATAGCAATGCGGACAGTAGCAAAGGTGCACGTTATTTGCAATGGTTGAAAAATACGCAGAAAGATATTTACATAAAACAAACTGTAAATGTTATTAATGATATGCGTGATTCAAAATAGTTTTAAATTGAAAATTGTAAATCAGCCTCTGTTTACAGGGGCTTTTTTATAAAACGATATGGCAGAAAATAATAAAAGCTGGTACGCGGTATATACTAGACCGCGATGGGAAAAAAAAGTAAACTCCAAGCTTTTAAATAAGGGTATTGAAAGCTGGTGCCCGGTTCAAAAATTACAAAGGCAATGGAGCGATAGAAAAAAAATAATTGAAGATCCTTTATTTAAATCGTATGTGTTTGTGCATATCAGCGACGCCGAAAAATCAAAAGTGTTGAATACAGAAGGCATTATTCAATTTGTATATTATTTAAAAAAGCCTGCTGTTATTCGTAATGAAGAAATTCAATTAATAAAAACATACCTGCTTGAAAAAGATGTACAGATTTCCGTGCAAAATTTAAAGCAATTTGAAGAGAAAGACCTGGTTGTAATAAGCAAAGGTGTGTTTATGGATAGTGAAGGTGTTGTAATAAAAGGCGGTAAAAGAAGAGTGTACGTTCGCCTTGAAAGTTTAGACCAGGTAATGACTGTAGAGTTTCCTGCAGATCATCTTCAACATAAACTAAGCTTGTAAACAAGAGTAATTCATCTGCTGTAAATTTGCCTATGTTTTCTTTTTTTCGTTCAGCAAAAGCAACACCGGATCTTTCTTTTATATCTGCAGATATGCATTCGCATTTATTGCCCGGACTTGATGATGGTTTACAAGAAATAGAACAAACCATCGAATATGCAAGAGAGCTGCAGCAGCTTGGTTATAAAAAACTTATTTGTACACCGCATATTCTTTCGGGTGTATATGACAATTCTCCTGAAACGATTTTACCTAAGCTCGAGCTTGTCCGCAACGCATTTAAAGAACATAATATTGATATGCCGGTTGAAGCTGCAGCTGAATATATGGTAGATGCAGATTTCGAAAATTATATAAATGAAGGAAAGCAACTGCTTACGTTTGGCCAGAATTTAATTCTTATTGAAATGTCGTACGCGGCTGCATCAAATAATATTGAACAAGTGATTTTTCAATTGCGGCTTAAAGGTTTGCAACCCATACTTGCCCACCCTGAAAGGTATGGTTATCTTTCAGGCATAGAAAAATACCAGCGGTTTATTGATTTAGGTTGCTTGCTTCAAATAAATATTTTATCGCTGCTGGGTTATTATGGAGAGCCTGCAAAAAATATTGCGCAGGATCTTATTAAAAAAAACATGGTGAGTTTTGTGGGTACAGATATGCATCACAATAATCATCTAAATGCACTGAAAAGTCTTGCTTCAAAAAAAAGTTTTTATAAGTTGTTTGAAAATATTGAGCTTAAAAACAAAGAGCTGTTGTAAAATCAGTTTAAAAAAAATACAATGCGCATTTTAATAGATATGGATGATGTAATGGCAGACGCTGTTGCACGCTTTTTAGAATGGTATGAAAGAGATTTTGGCGTAACAATCTCAAGAGAAAAATTGCACGGAACAAAGTTGAGAGATATTGTTCCGCCGGAGCACAGGCAAACTGTGTTAATGTACCCGCATCAAAAAGGGTTTTTTAAAGATTTACCTGTAATAGAAGACAGCAAAGAAGTAATA
>JBEHXR010000201.1:0-6984 GCA_048498595.1 Bacteroidota bacterium | reverse complement strand
GCATTAAATAATTCAATCACCGGAAAATTAAAAGGCTTGTGGAATATTGCAGGTATGCGCAACATAGATACGCTGATGAAAAAAGCAATGCCGCAAAAATGGTATAGCTGGAAAGAAAAAAAATTATTTGAAGCAGCAGAAAAAGAACTTGCCTAAAATAAAAAAGCCACTTGCTTAAGTGGCTTTTAAGTTTATATAAATTCAATTTAATCTTGCGATTCCTGTGGTTTAGGTCTTACTTCAGGCTTCGGCATTAATGCTTTGCGGCTTAGTTTAAACTTGCCTGTTTTGTGATCGATACCAATTAATTTAACCTTCACTATGTCGCCCTCATTCAACACACCTTCCATATTTTCCAAACGCTTCCAGCTTATTTCGCTGATGTGCAACAAACCTTCTTTTTTTGGCAGGAATTCAACAAAGGCGCCATATGGTTGAATAGTTTTTACTCTTGCTTCATACACCTCACCAACCTGCGGCACAGCAACAATTCCCTTCACCCATTTCAATGCCTTTTCAACGCCTTCTTTATTGGTTGAGAAAATGCTTACTTCACCAAAGTTTCCAACTTCTTCTATATTGATGGTTGTTCCTGTTTCTTTCTGAATTTCCTGTATTACTTTTCCACCGGGTCCTATAACAGCACCAATAAATTCTTTGTCGATGATTAATTTTTCCATTCTTGGTGCATGCGATTTCACTTCACTTCTCGCAGCGGGCATTGCTTCATACATTGCTTCAAGAATATGTAATCTTCCTTTGCGTGCCTGCTCTAAAGCTTCGCGCATAACTTCCATGCTTAAGCCATCAATTTTAATATCCATTTGTACGCCACAAATTCCTTCACGCGTTCCGGTAACTTTAAAATCCATATCACCGAGATGATCTTCATCACCCAAAATATCTGTAAGAATGGCGTATTTGTTATCGCTGGTGCGGGTGATTAATCCCATTGCAACACCGCCAACATGTTTTGGAATGGGAACACCTGCATCCATTAATGCAAGTGAACCTGCACAAACAGTTGCCATGGATGAAGAACCATTGCTTTCTAAAATATCACTCACTATACGAACAGTATAAGGATATTCATTGCCAGGCATCATTTGTTTTAAACTGCGCATGGCAAGATTGCCATGACCAACTTCTCTTCTGCCCGGACCGCGCATCATTTTTACTTCACCTGTTGAGAATGGCGGAAAATTATAATGTAAAATGAAGCGGCTGTAATTACTTACTGCAGCACTTTCAACCAATAATTCATCTAACGGAGTTCCTAATGTTACCGTAGTTAAAGATTGTGTTTCGCCGCGTGTAAATAATGCAGAGCCATGCGGTGAAGGAAGTATATCAACTTCCATATTTAACTGGCGAACTTCATCAAGCTTTCTTCCATCCAAACGTTTGCGGTCATCCAAAATCATATTTCTTACAACTTCCCATTGCAAGTCTTCATAATATTTTTTTGCAAGTTTGATGTGCTCTTCCGTTACATCTTCACCTAAACTTAAAAGCATTTCATCTTTTATCAGTTTAAATGCTTCACTTCTTTCAGTTTTTGCGCTGGCGCCAGATGCAACTTCATACAAGCGTTGTTTACAAAAATCAGAGACTTTATTTTTCAGCTCTTCATTCTGCTCCTGTTTCGCATAATCACGTTTATCATTATCACCAACTTTTTCACGCAATTCCTGTTGCGCTTTTATTTGTACACAAATTACATCATGCGCAGCCTGTAATGCATTAATTAAATCCTCTTCGCTGCACTCTGTACTTTCACCTTCCACCATCATCAGGTTTTTCTCAGTAGCACCGATCATAAAATCCATATCTGCTTTTGCAAGCTGAGACCTTGTAGGATTAATGATCATTTCACCATCTACTCTTGCAGCTCTTACTTCAGAAATAATTTCTTTAATGGGAATATCTGAAACAGCTAATGCAGCGCTTGCCGCCAAACAAGCCAATGAATCGGGCATTATTTCAGGATCAGAAGAAACAAGTGTAATAAGTACCTGTACGTCGCAGAAATAATCTTCAGGAAATAAGGGGCGCAGTGCACGATCAATTAAGCGGCTGATGAGCACTTCATAATCGCTCAGTCTTCCTTCGCGTTTAAAAAATGAACCGGGAATTCTTCCTGCAGAAGCAAACTTTTCATTATAATCAACACTCAGTGGAAACCAGTCTTGTCCTTCTTTTGGTTCTTTTGAAGCAACTACTGTTGCAAGAATAATGCATTTGCCCTGGCGGACTGTAACAGCGCCATCTGCCTGGCGTGCAAGTCTTCCTGTTTCTATAAAAACTTCTTCACCATCAGGAAGTTTAAAACTTACTTGTATTGGTTGTGATAACATAAAAAATCGAATTAAAATTTAAAAAATCCGAAGAGATAAAGTGGAGACTATTAAATTGGATATTGAGCGAAATAAATGCTAAAACGGATTTAAGAAATCCAAAAAAATAATCCCAACCTCTGTGAAGTTGGGATGTACATTCATTTATTATTTTCTGAGACCGAGCTTTTCAATTAATGCGCGATAACCTTCGAGATTGTGTTTCTGCAAATAGGTAAGCAATCGCTTGCGCTGACCAACCATCTGCATTAAACCACTATTAGTATCAAAATCTTTTTTGTTACTCTGCAAATGCTGGGAAATACTTTTTATACGTTCTGTAAGTAATGCAATTTGTGCTTCAACAGAGCCCGTATTTGTGGCTTTACCGCCAAATTCAGTAAAAATTTTTGTTTTCTTTTCAGTAGTTAAATAAGACATCTCAATTTAATTTAAAAGCATCCAGATTTATTCTTCTTTTATTAAGTCGGCAAAAGTAGGCAAAAAATTTAAATCACTATCAAAAGAATTTAGTTAAGTGAAATGCCTGAATCCATCATCCTTATTGAATCCGGCATTTTTGCTGAAGCAATTTGTTGCATTGATTGAGCTATTGGCCAAACAAAATTCGCATTAAGAATTTTTGAGACCTGGGTGTAACTTTTATCAGGATAATAATTGAAAACGCAACTGCCGCCTTTAATGCAATCTACAATATCTCTAACTTCTGTAGCGGGCACGGCAGGGCAACCAAAGCTGCGTCCCATCATTATTCCGTCTTCGGCGCGTTCGCCGTTTACATAATTACTGCCATGCATTACAATAGCGCGGTTTCTTACATTATCATTAACTCCTTTTTCTAAACCGTCCAGGCGTAAGCTGTAGCCATTATCGCCTAAATATGTTTCTGCGGTGGTTAAAAAACCTAAAGAACTTTTATTGGAATTAACGCTGTTTGAAAAACTCGTAGCATAATCTTTACCCGAATTGCGGCCATGAGCAACATAGGTATTAAAAAGAATTTTACCGGCATTTAAATTCAGCACATATAATCTCTTTTTATTGCTGCTTTGAGAATAGTCGCATATTGTTAAAAGACCTGGTTTTTGAATAGCATTTTTAGTAAGCAGGTATTCATAGCCTTTGCATGCATCAAAAAATGCGGTACGTGTTAAGCCTGACGCAGCCAAATTCATTTCAGAATATAAAGAATCAATCCAATAATTTACTTCGGGAGAATTATCGGTACCTGACATTGTACTATAACGCGTTTTATTAACGGTTCCTGAAACGTCACCAGGATTCTTTGCTGCGATAATTGAGGTAAAAACACAAATACATACTGATCCAATTAATAATAATTTTTTCATTAGGTTATATGATTTTTTACGATTTACGGGATATTAAATTTTAAATTTCCAGACCTGGAAAAATAAAAAATATTGTGGGATTGCAAAGATAACTAACGCTGCCTAAAGTGTTTTTATTATAAGTGTTATAATGATTTTAAAATAAAAAAGCTTCCTGTTAAAGGAAGCTTTTTATTAACAAATGAAAGAATTTATAACCTGTTTATTGTAACATCGTCTACTGTTTGCACTTTAGCACTTATTACATAAGTTTCATCGAGGTTTTTGTTTGCTGATGAAACCGTAAAATAATAGCGGCTTGAATTATTGTATTCATCGCCTTTCAAGATCTTAATTTGTTTTTCAAAATTTGCATCATCAAAAGATTTTGAGAACAACACAACACCGTCATCATTTTTTATGGTTAATGTAAAGTTATCGGCATTTTGATTGTTGATATGTACTTTAAAAACCAGTGCATCTGAAGTGCTGCCTGTAAATTCTACGCTTGGTTTATCATTTGAAATGATTTCAATGTTCGCTGTATTGTTTGTTGCATGAACATTAGAAGCTGCTAAAAGCAGTGATGCTGAAATAAAAGCTGCAGTTACAAATTTTTTTCCGGTGAATTTTAAAAATGATTGCTTCATAATAATTGTTTTTTTAATTAAAAATTTTATCACACTGCAATCAATCGGCGGCTAACAATCATTAAGGAAGCAATCTTATAATCTTCGCAAAGATATTATGTACTTTTTACACATTAATACTCATTTCAGCAATAGGTAACCTTTTAATATTAAATTAATAAACTAACATTAATTAGCTTTTGATGGGGGCGTTTCTTTATTAATAGAATTCCAGAGCAAATCTTTTAATTCTGATAAGCCTTTGTTTGTAGCTGAAGAGATAAAAATATGCGGGACATTTTTTGGTAATTCCTGTTCGATAGAATTTTTTAATTCATCATCTAACAAATCTGATTTGCTGATAGCAATTATAAAATCTTTGTGCAACATTTCAGGATTGTATTCTTTTAATTCGTTCACTAAAATGTCAAATTCTTTTTTATGATCCTCACTGTCTGCCGGAATTAAAAAAAGCAAGACAGCATTGCGTTCAATATGCCGCAAAAAACGGTGACCTAATCCTTTGCCTTCCGCAGCACCTTCAATAATGCCTGGTAAATCTGCAATACAAAAAGATCTTCCCTCCCTGTATTCAACAATACCCAACTGCGGTGTGAGTGTTGTAAATGCATAGTCTGCAATCTTTGGTTTTGCTGCACTTAACACAGAAAGCAAAGTAGATTTCCCTGCGTTTGGAAAGCCCACTAAGCCCACATCAGCAAGCACTTTTAATTCAAGTGTTTTCCATCCTTCAATTCCTTCTTGTCCGGGCTGTGCATATTCCGGCGCCTGGTTGGTTGCCGTTGCAAAGTTTGCATTTCCCAATCCGCCTTTACCACCATGCAACCAGATCACTTCTTGCTTATCTTCTAAGATCTCTGCTTCCTGTTTTCCCGTTTCTTCATCACGTGCAATGGTACCAAGGGGCACTTCAATAATTACATCTTTTCCATTCGCCCCGGTTCTGTTGTCCTTATCGCCACCATGACCATTCTCTGCCAAAACATTTTTATAATAACGTAAATGCAACAACGTCCATAATTGTTTGTTACCGCGAAGAATTATGTGACCACCCCTGCCACCATTGCCACCATCAGGTCCGGCTTTGGGATTGAACTTAGTGCGCATAAAATGTTTACTGCCCGCACCGCCATGACCGCTTCTGCAAAAAATTCTTATATAATCAATGAAATTATTTTTTTCCATACGCGCATTTCTTCCAGGCTTGATTTTGCATTTGAAGTATGCAAATAAACAGCTTGTTTATTTTGTTTTTATAACAACAGCATCTTTACCTTCCAATCGTTCAACATTATTTATTCCACGATCAATATAACTCGCCGTTAAAACATAAGCACCATTTTTATTTGCATTGTCCACTGTTTGCAAATGAATATTTCCTTCGGGGCCTATATAATAATGCACATTGGGTGCAGATGCATTATGCATAATCCACTGCACCATATTTTTTATTTGTGCATCAGTTAATTCAGGATGTGTGGGCATAGCTGTTTTACCCCAAACACCTGTTGAGCCTTCTTTAATTCTTTTTGCAAGCAAAGCAATATTTGCATCAGTTGGTTTATATTTTTTATTGATGTCGTTAAATGAAGGACCGGTTTCTTTATTATCAAAAGCATGACAGTTAAAACAATTAGAAGTTTTTATAGCGGCGAGCCCCGGCGCATCGGTTGTATTTGAAGCCATATTTATTTTTGACAGATCGCTAAAATATTTTACTTCAAGCAAAACCTGCTTTGGCTCTATTTCATCATATTTTGATTCGCCATCTTCCTTATCTGAAACACTAATTTCATAGTGAACTTGTGTGCCTGCAGTATAAGTGCTGTTATTTGACGGAGCAATAATTTTTACAACCGGCGCATGATTTTGTTGATGTACAATTTTACTTCCTGCTGCAAAATTTCTGATCACACAAAAAAGAAATGCAAATAAAATAATGATGGAAATAATTTGCTTTGCTTTTATCATGTATTGTTGTTGAAAATTTTAAGCCTTATCAATTTCATTAGCCACCCGTTGTGCAGAACGAATACAAGATTCCATTCCCCGGCTCATATTATCTGCATATGTTCCTGCAAAATAAATTCTTCCTTCAGGCAGCATTATCTGTGGCCAAAACTTATGCATTTCACCAACAGGAATTGGTTCCATCTCACACACCGGCGCATATTTGTCTTTACTCCAGTCGTGGGTTAATGCCTGCACAATTGTATCATGTTTACCCGGGTAAACTTCTCTGAATGCCGCGAGCACACGTTGTGCCGAAACACCGCTTGGTCCGTATGCTTTTAAAATAATTCTTGTTGTATCCACATTATTTGTTTCCATCCATACAGAAGAAATATCAGGATGTTCAAACTGCATGTTGATGCTTTTAAAGCCATCATCTTCCCAAAATTTTGTGCTGCATTCAAACACAAAAAAAGGATGCGAGGAATAAGCAAGGTTATCTACCACATATTGTTTTTCTGCAGATAACGCCGGCGTAATGGCAATGTTTTTAAACACCGGCATCGTAATGCAATTCACCAGGTAATCTGCAGTCATTTCTTTTTCTTCATCTGCGCCAAAAGGTTTATAGCTTACAGTTGCACTGTTTGCATCATGCTTAATTGCCGTTACTTCATGATTCAGTCTTAACCTGTC
>JBEHXR010000200.1:0-6998 GCA_048498595.1 Bacteroidota bacterium | reverse complement strand
TAATATCATTTCTTAATTCATTGAATACTTCATAGCCATTCATTTCCGGCATCATAATATCGCATATAATCATGTCAGGGTTTTTTTCTTTTGCCAAAGCAATTCCATTCTTGCCATTTGCAGCAAATATTACTTCGTATCCTTCCAGTTCAAGCATTTCACAAGTATTTTCACGAAGTTCAGCATTGTCTTCAATCAATAATATAATTTTCATTACTTGTTGTTTCCTCTAAACAGCGCTTCTGCTATTTGTTTGTTTAAACCATTTATTTTAATACGAATTGCTTTTAAAACTTCCAATTTTTTGACTTGTCTCTAATTCGTAATAGTATAAACGCTGTTCGTTTTTAAGTTCCTGTTTTAGGAGTTGTAATTTGAAGGTATCCATATTTCTACCCGGGAAATATGAAATATATATTTATAAAATAAAGGTGCACAGAAATGATTGACGAACCTTTACATAATCCTGAAGAATGTTTATATAATTTACAGATTGAATACTTTAACGCTTATGGAAGAATATATTTTCTTACGTATGAATTGAAGGTCAATCAAACGAACCCTTACTTATGCTTTTGTTCTATAGTCTCTTAAATAAGTGTAACCGTTAATCATTCAAATCTGCCAAAGCCTTCTATTTTTCTGTAAGGTGTTTTAAAGAAATCATCCACCACAGCATTAAACTGGTCTTTTTTAAATACAGGTGTTGAATGACCTGAGTTGGGAATGATCCATAAATAAGACTTTGGAATATTATCTGCGATGAGCATTGTATGTTTTGGTAACAACACATCATGGTCGCCACCAATAACAAGTGTTGGGCATTTAATCGTGTGTAATTGCTCTAAAGAAATATGCGGTTCATAAGAAAGCAGGTGTGCCAGCTTGCGCATAATTTTAACCGTATCTGTTGTTGGCATTGCAGCGAGTTGTTTATTATAATTCATTGCCCAGTTATAAACGAATGGATCAACGGCACTTGTATCGGGTGTAAGATTTGCACCGGTTACTGCGAGCTTTTTTACTTTGTCCGGATGACGGATAGCCAACATTAAACCTTCAATGCCGCCATCGCTCCAGCCAATTACATAACATGAATCGAGATGCAAAGAATCGAGCAGTGCATTCAGATCATCCGTCATCATTTCATAGCTTAACGAGTCACTATTATCAACAGATTTTCCCTGCGACCTGCTATCAGCCAATATCACTTTATATTCTTTTGCGAAATATGGAATCTGGTAAAGAAAATTATTGATGGAACCACCATTGCCATGAATGATTAACAACGGCTCGCCTTCTCCGTAAGTTTCATAATACATTTTAAAGCCACGTGTTTGCAACCAATGACCCGCTGCATCATTGCGTCCGTAAATAGTTGTATCGAATGGAGATTGTTGTGCGAATGAAGAATTATAAAAGCAGGTAATTGCGATGAGCAGAATTAAAATTGTTCTCATAAAAGTTTTTGACAAGCCATAAATATAAATGAATTTAAGTACAGGTTTTAGTTCTTATTTTGACCTCACCCCAACCCCTCTCCGAAGGAGAGGGGCAAGAAAGCCGTTTTGATTTATTACAACAACTTTAAATTATCATGTTCTCAAAAGTCCTCTCCTTTAAGAGTCTGCCAGCAGGCAGACAGGGATTTAGGTGAGGTCATTATGAACGTAAATGTTATTTATTAATCTTGCAGCATGGCAATTACAAAATTTACGATCCGTGTTTACGGAATTTTAATGGACGAAAACAAAAGAGTTTTAGTGAGCGATGAATTTATTCGCGGTGATTATTTTACAAAATTTCCCGGCGGCGGAATGGAATTGGGCGAAGGCACACGCGATTGTTTAAAGCGTGAGTTTAAAGAAGAAACAGGTTTGGATGTTATTGTTGGCGAACATATTTATACAACCGATTATTACCAGCAATCTGCTTTTAATCCGAACGACCAAATTGTTTCTATCTATTATTTTGTGCATGCAGCAGATGTAAGCAGTTTGAATATTAAAACAAAAGTTTTCGATTTTGAATTGCATCAAATTGCAGATCCAAACGGGCAAAGCGAAGTGTTGAGATGGATTGAATGGAATGAGTTGAATGAGGAATCTGTATCGTTGCCGATTGATAAGATTGTGGTGAAAATGCTGAAGGCAATGAATAGTTGACAGCGGACAATTGACAATGAAGAATTAGTAATGAAAAATGAATAATAAGAAATGAGAAATAAGAAATTAGTAAGTAGTGAAGCGTCAATTGTAAATCATTAAATGTGAATGGTGAATTAAAAATGTTTTAGTGCCTCGCGTTTACTGAGTGGAGAAAGTTCATTCGATTCAACAAATTTTTTTACCCACGATGGATTTGTTTTCGCATATTCTCTCAACGACCAGCCGATTGCTTTACGAATAAAAAATTCTTTCGAGGAAGCGAGATGTTTGATGTATTTCGAAAATAATTTAGTATCGGTTTTGTCTTTATATTTTTTTTGAAACAATAAACTGCAACGCTGCAGCCACATATTTTCTGATTGATTCCAGTTGCCTGTAATACTTATCATTTGTTCCGGAAATAATTTGAAATATTCACCTGCCCATGCATCTGCAATACTGTCAACTGTATCCCACCAGCTTTTGTGTGTAATGCAATATTCAATAATTTTTATGGTTGATATTTTCCATTGTTTTTTATAATGCGCTAATAATTCAAGCGCAAGATATTGCCATTCTCTTTCGGGTAACTGCCATGTTTGTTTTACGATTTTCTCAACTTCTGTTATGGATGATAATGGATTTGCTTTGATAAAGTCTTTGCAAATTTTTCTGCGTTCAGTCATTGCAATACCATAAAATTCAAACTGGTTTAAAAGATAAGCTTTCGCACCGGCTGCTTTTGTTTTATTGGCATGTTGCTGAAAAGTTTTTTCTAAAGCAAGAAGATAAGAATGCATAACTACAAACTATAAACTATAAACTGTAAACTGTAAACTGTTCTATCCTGCTGTTGGAATGTTTTCAAACGCATCAGGCACTTGACCCATCGCTGCTTTTTTCATTTGCATGGCTGTTTTATGACCAACATATTTTTCAATTCTTTTTTCAGCAATAACAATTACAGGTGTTAGAATTATAGCGAGTGTGAATTTATAAATGTAGTTCATTGTGCCTACCGCAAATATTTCAGGCCACGTCCAGTTGCTGCCAAACTTAAATGCAATGGTCAGCACAATATAACTATCTACCAATTGCGAAACCAATGTTGATCCTGTTGAGCGCAGCCAAACATATTTTTCACCTGTTCTTCTTTTTATGTGATGAAAAACGGTTACGTCAACAATCTGGCTTACGAGAAATGCAGTAAGACTTCCAAGGATGATCCACATGCCTTGTCCAAAAATTCCATTGAAAGCAGTCTGCATGTTATCAATACCTTTCGTTTTATTAGTGGTGATCCAAAAATCTGCAGGCGGCACATGAATGCTTCCATAAAACATTATAAAAGCATAACTGATTAAAATAACAGCCGTGTAACTAATGCGGCGAACAGCTTTTGGTCCGTAGAATTCATTTACAATATCTGTCATTACAAATTCTAACGGCCATAATAAAACACCGCAGGTAAGATTAAATGATAATCCTTTTTCGCCAAACAATGTAATGTTCGATGGTGTTAAACCAAACAGTTTTTCAAGCGAAAATATTTTTGTGCCGATGCATTCTGCTATCAAAGCGTTCGCAACAAAAAAAGCAGTAAAGCCAAGAAACAGTTTGGTTGGTTTGTCTTTTAATATTTGATTAATCATGCAGTATAAAGAAAAAATAAATTTCGAGAATAAAACAAATAATGTTTGCGTATAAAAGCCAGAGCGGAATTTGCCTGCGCCGGATGCGTGAAATTAAAATTAATGCGAGAATAAAATTGATAAGATTGATAAGTATCGCCGGCCATCCTAAAATAATAGAAAATTCAATTATTGGTTGTGGTAAGTATTTAGGCAGCGTTGTATACCGCAATATCATGCAAACAATAAAAAAAATGTTACAGATAAATGCAAACCTGAATGCAAAACGCAGCCTGCTGGCTTTTTCTTTTACAGGCTCCGGTTGCGGCAGTTCTATGTTTATCTCTTCTTTAAGCGGCTCCATGAGCATAAAAATAGGTAATAGTTCATAGGTAATAGGTAATAGGTAATAGTACATGGTTGAAGCGTTAATAAAAACTATGAACAATGAACTATGAACCATCTGCAACTTCATTAGCTTTGCCGCCCATTATGAAATGAGCCATACATATGGCGAATTCCATCTGGCAAATAAAAGACGAAAAACATCCGGATGAAACTGCAGGTAGAAATAAGCAACAAACAAATATTGCATATCGCATTGCCGGTTGCGCTTTCTATTCTTGTGCCGAACATTAATTTTGTTACGAATAATATTTTTCTTGGACATTTAAGCGAGCAGGCGTTGGGCATTGCGGGCATTACCGGCATTTATTATTTAGTGTTTGGTGTAATTGGTTTTGGATTGAGCAGCGGACTACAATCGCTGATGAGCAGAAGGGCAGGAGAGAACCGCATTGAAGAAATTGGTTTACTTTTTTTACAGGCAGTGCGCATAGCTATTGCGTTTGCGATTGGCAGCATTTTAATTACTTATTTTATTGCGCCCGCTATTTTAAAAACTGCGCTGCATAACGAGCAGGATATTGAAATGGCGATTTCATTTTTACGCATTCGTATATGGGGATTATTTTTTTTATACATCTATCAAATGCGCAATGCTTTGCTCATAAGCATTAATCAAAGCAAATATTTAATTATTGGTACGCTGGCAGAAACGATTGCCAATATATTTTTTGATTATGCATTTATTTTTGGTCATTTTGGTTTTCCTGATTTAGGTTTTAACGGTGCTGCTTATGCTTCCATTATTGCAGAGTTTACAGGATTGATTACTATTTTTTCTGTGATACATTTTAAAGGTATCAGCAAGCAACTGCACATGTATAAAAGCGCGGCTTTGCATCGCAATTCAATAAAACTTATTCTCAAACAATCTTCACCTATGATGGTTCAGTTTGCAATAAGTGTGGCAAGCTGGGAATTCTTTTATATACTGATCGAGCATCACGGTACAGAGCCGCTTGCTATCTCTAATATCATGCGTAACATGTTTGGCATTTTCGGATGTTTTGCCTGGTCGTTTGCATCGGCATCCAACAGCATGGTAAGTAATGTTATTGGTCAGCAGTTACAGCATCGCGTTAAAGAACTCGTGTTTAAAATAATGAAGATCGCATTGCTGTTTTCTATAAGCATTGCTTTACTCATCAACATTTTTACAAAACCATTTTTAAGTATTTATGGGCAAAGCGAAAGTTTTATTCTTGCTGCAATGCCTGTTACAAGAATTATTTCACTGGCGCTGGTGTTGCAATCTGTTTCTGTTGTTTGGCTGAATGCAGTTGTTGGCGTTGGTAATACGCGGCGCAATCTTATTGTTGAAATAATTGCCATCACTATTTATTGCATTTATGTGTATACGGTGATGGAATATTTTAATTTATCTATCAGTATTGGCTGGATGAGTGAATGGATTTACTGGATTGCATTGCTTGTTCCATCTTATTTATATATAAGAAGTAATAAATGGAAGCGTATAAAAATTTGATGTATCGTTGTTGCGAGGCACGAAGCAATCTTCTTTTGAATAGATAAAAAGTACAGATTGCTTCGTCGTTCCTTCTCGCAATGACGTCTCTTTAATTATTAAATTAACTATCATGAAAAAGACATACTTCTTTAAACTCATTCCGCCTCGGGCAAGTTTTGCGCAGGACATGACAACTGATGAAAGAAACATCATGTTACAACATATTGCTTACTGGAAAAAGAATATGGATGAAGGAAAAGTAATTGCATTTGGACCGGTACTGCATCCTGATGGAACTTTCGGTATGGGTATTATACAAGTGGATGATGAAGCCGAAGCAAAAGCATTGGGTGAAAATGATCCTTCAATAACATCTGGATTAAATACGTATGAATTTTATTTGATGCCGAATATTATAGTGAAAGATTAATTGTTGTTTTGCTTAACTCTTAACTTTTATTGCTCTGTCCCCAAGTTCCACTACTTCGCAGTTCATTATTTTTTTCCCATCAATTACAAACCTTATTAAGGTTCTTACTTTATGCCAGCCTTGTAATCCCGCAGCGCCGGCATTCATGTGCAGGCAGTGTAATTTATCATCATAAATTATTTTAAGTATGTGCGAATGACCCGATATAAATAGTTGCGGCTGCTCTTTTATAATTACATCTTTTACACCAGGTGCATATCTGCCGGGATAACCACCGATATGTTTCATGAACACTTTTACTTCCTCACAATAAAACAAAAGCTGCTCACTAAATTCACTGCGTATGTCGTAGCCATCTATATTTCCATACACACCTCTTAATGGTTTTACTGCACGTAACCTGTTTGCAATATCTATTGTTCCAAAATCACCCGCGTGCCATATCTCATCACAACTTTCCAAATGTTTTAATACAGCATCGTCAAGATAATTATGCGTGTCTGATATTAACCCGATCCTTGTCATGTTTCTTTCTATCTTGGTTTTGCTCTTTCATATTGAACGGGCCATAACACATCTGTATTAAGTTGTTTTGCTGCATGCAATGGAAAATAAGGCTCACGCAAAAACTGCCTTGCCATAACGATAAGATCTGCCTGCCCGCGCTGCAATATTTCTTCACATTCTGCTGCAGTTGTTATTAATCCGACAGCAGCAGTTGGTATGCCGGCTTCCTTCTTAATCGTTTCAGCAAAGGGCACCTGGTATAAAGGCTTTACCGGTATTTGCTGATGATGCGCATTACCCCCGGAAGAACAATCTATCATATCAACTGCTTTATCTTTTAAAAGCCTTGCGAGTTGCACCGAGTCTTCAATGCTCCATCCGCCTTCCACCCATTCTGTTGCAGATATTCT
>JBEHXR010000199.1:0-7017 GCA_048498595.1 Bacteroidota bacterium | reverse complement strand
CCTAAATATTCAGAACCGTCGTTAATTTTTTTTCTTGTAAGAAAAATGCGGGGAAATGGTTCTTTTTTTATAATGATAAAAGGGTAAGATTTATCATCTTTAAGATTTATATTAAATCTCGGTTGAAATTCTTTTATTAATGAGTTTTCTAAAAGAAATGCATCTTGTTCAGAGTTGACAATGGTAAAGTCTATGCGATAAATACGCTGAACAAGCTCATGTGTTTTATAACTCGTAAATGTTTTTGTAAAATAAGAACTAACTCTTTTTCGTAAATCTTTTGCCTTGCCTACATATAGAAGTTCGCCGTTTTCATCGTAATACTTATAGATGCCAGGCTCATGCGGAATTGACGTTGCGTAATCTTGAAATCCTGATGAAGTCATACATAGCAAAAATAGTTTTTAGCGATGCAATTATTTTGCAAAGCTTTTTTCAAAATATTTAAGGAATTATTTCAGTTGCTTAACAACACCAATTTTTAAACCGTAATTGAGGAGGTATTCTCTATTGGGATATTTATCAACCAAAGAAGGAAGTAATTGATAACGAATTTGCGGACCTATCTGCCAACGATAACTGCCGGTTGAATAACCGAAATAACTTTCAAGGTTTGCATTCACATTCCAGTTGCGAACGTATGCAGATCCATCAGCATAGTTTTTAAAGTTAGAAGACATTATCAGTGGCTGTTTATCGAATGTATAAGTGGGTTGTAAAGAACCTGCAATGCCCCAGCTTAATTTATCGTTATTCCATGCCATCCAATCTAAACCGATAGGCATTGATATTTGATAATACCTGTTCTTAATTGTAAGTGGTTTACTGCCAGGTGTGCTTCTTAAATTTGAAACGGTATTTATATTACTTAAAAATTTACCCTCATCCAAAGTAAGTACTACAGGTTCATCTTTGTAAAGGAATGCATCAATCTTATACTGACTTATATTAAACTGAAATCCTCCGGTTAAAGTAAATTTCTTGGTCAATGCATATCCTATTCCAAATCCTGTTTCATAACCAATTGCAGGATTCTGATGTATTGCTGCAGAAGGTTTTACTGTAGAACCTGATTGTAAAGAAACAGTATTTACATCCTGCGGTGTACTTTGATTTTGTTCATGCAAATGACGATAGCTTATAGATGGCGTAATATAAAAGCGAAAATCTAAACGGCTTGAATTTTTACTGAATTGTTCCAATGCTTGCGGAAACAAATCAGAATGCCTTGGCTCTACCTTAAAATCACTGCCTTTAAAATAGTTTATGTCGTTATTATTATTATAGGGCGATTGAAAAAATGCTACACCACCGGATCTATTTTCTGAAGGCGGTGCATTTAAAATACTTCTCAGTCTTGATTCAACATCAAACAAGTAATAATTAATATTATTTATTGTTGAAGCTTTAGCAAAACTTCTTTTTTGAATACTTGTAATGTCACTGTTTTTTTCAACAACCATATTTTTATCAATAGCTTGTTTAAGAGGGGTAGCAACTGAAGTAAGATATGTTTCATCGCTTACAGTTATAGCCGGTTCTATTAACTGCCTTGCAACAGCATCATTAATTTTTATATTTTCTATTGCAGTAGTTATTGTGTTTGATGTTATTTGATCAACTGAATAATGTTCATCAGTTACATCAACCTTTGAATTACCTGCAACAGATTTTGTTTTTTCGGCAGTTATGTTGGCCGCGCTTTGTGATGAGAAATGAAAGTTTGCTGTAATAGCATCAGGTACCGGTTTATTCAATACTGTGCCTACAACAAGTGCCGAGATAATTAAAACAGTGAAAGCAGAAAGTGCAGGCCATTTTTTAGGTGGTTGAATTTTTTTACGAATGTTTTTCCATACATGATCTGAAGGATACATTCTGTGCTCACCTGCTTGATCCTTCAGGTATCTTTCAAAATCATTTGTATGGCTTTTTTCGTTCATTCTACATCTCAATTGAAGCTATTGTACCGCAGCAGTCCATGTTAACACCTCTCCTGGTTTTTCAATAATTTTCTTTTTAATTAAAATTGCTTCAAGCATTGCTTTTGCTCTCGTATATTGGCTGCGGCTTGTGCTTTCTTCAATTTCAAGCATCACCGCAATTTCTTTGTGGCTGTACCCGTCAATTGCATAAAGGTTTAAAACTGTTCTGTATCCCACCGGTAATAATCGAATGCATTCTATTACTTGCCTTGCAAACATTATTGATGGAATTGTTTCTTCTTTTACCTGCACATTTGTTACATAAGCCAGGTCAAGACTTTCATTAAACTTCTTATACTTCTTTAAAAAATTAATGCAGGTATGAACAATTATCCTTCTAATCCATCCCTCAAAAGAACCAGAATTACGAAAAGAGCTTATTTGGGTAAATACTCTAATAAAACCTTCCTGCAACATGTCTTCTGCATCTTCGCGGTTTTGTGCGAAACGGTAACAAACAGATAGCATTTTTGGGCTATACCGGTTATATAACTCCCGTTGTGCAACAGGATCGTTATTTAGGCAGCCGGCTATGATTGATTGCTCCGTCATGCAGGTAATTTGTAGATTATTACCCACCAAGTTAGACAAATTTTAAATTCAAAATGCTGCAAACTGAAAATCTTTATGTCTTTAGTGAGTACGATTAAGTTTTTATGCTAAATCAGCGATGCAAAAATAGGCTGCATTTTAAATTTTGCCTAAGAAGTTAATTAGTTCAACAAGGTCGTCTTCTTTATTAAAGGCAATTTTATTTTCTTTTATAAAAGGTTGAAGGGTTGAAGTTTTTTTGCTGAACAACTTGTCGACATTCCTTTTTGCAGCAGGTAAAAAATTATTCATATCATCTCCAATAAAAAAGAAGCTTTCTTTCTGTAAAGAAAGATCGGTTCTTTCTGTGAGTGTATACGATTGACTGTTGCTGTAAAAAGATTTATTATCGTTGTATAAATTACTTACAGTGCTAATTGATGAGGTGGACGACATTTGACCAAAAGCACCTTCCTTTTTAATGTCTGTCAGTTTTATTATTTCAAGTCTGCCCAATTTAGCTGTTGCATTACTATGTATTACTTCGATAAAAACTTTATCAAAATAAAAAGTATCAGCTTGTATAGTTAGATATTTAATGCTGGCTTCATTGGCAATAGCAAGTGTGTCTTTTGATGAAGAGATAAATTCCATATCACCGGTTATTAAATTAAAATTTAAAGGCGCACGTGAAAATTTTCCGTCCTTATAAAAAACTACACCATCCTTAAATTGAGAATAACGGTATATAACGCTATCTCCCAAAACATCTTTAATGCTTTCACCTGCATGCACTGTCCATTTATTTTTTTGCGCATTTAGTTGTATGTATAATACGAATACACAAAATGTTAGAACAAATATTTTTATATGATGCACGATCTTTATTTTAAGATGTAAATAAAATTAAACGGCAATTTGCAGAAAGCATAAATTAAACAACTGAAGGTCGATTTAAAGCACTTGTACAGGGAAAATATTACCGCGAATTAGGAATCTGTTTTTAAAATGTATCATTGATGTTGCGTCTATTTTCATTTGCCATACGAAATAAAAGTTATGTTTAATTAATTTGTAAAAATTAAAAGAATATATGGCTGCAATAAAGTTTACCCAGCAAGAAAAAGCAAAGCAGTTGTATGAACTGCATTATTCAAACAAGCTTTTGGTATTACCAAATATTTGGGATGTTTTGGGTGCCTTGTTGTTAGAAGATATTGGCTATCCTGCGATTGCTACAGCCAGCGCTGCAGTTGCTTATACGAAAGGTTATAATGATGGAGAAAATATTCCGTTTGATGATGTGCTGCATAATTTGAAAAGTATTGCAAAAAGTGTAAACGTTCCTGTAACCGCAGACATTGAAAGCGGTTATGCTCAAGATGAAATTCAATTTGAAAAAAATATTTGTTCATTAATTAAAACAGGAGTTGCAGGCATCAACATAGAAGACACAGATAAGAAAACAAAAAGTTTATTACCCGCAGAAGTTCAGTGTGAAAGAATAAAACGCATCAAAAAAGTTTCAGAAGAGATGAATGTGCCTTTATTCATAAATGCAAGAACAGATACATTTATTCATGCAAAAAATTTTTCTTCACCACAACAACAATTAGAAGAAACGATACAAAGAGGCAGTGCGTATAAAGATGCAGGTGCAGATTGTTTTTATCCAATACTTTTTAGTAAGCAAGAAGATATAAAAGCAATTGTTGAAGCAGTAAAAATGCCTGTAAATATTCTGATGGCGCCAGGTATTCCTGATTTAAATGAGCTGCAAGCAATAGGCGTTGCAAGAGTAAGTCTCGGTCCCGGCTTTTTGAGGTATGCAATAAAAGCGATGAAGGAACTTGCAATAAAATTGCAACATCACGAAGGCTTAAATGAAGTTATCGCGAACGAAATAACCAGCGACTATTTTAAAAAATTGATAATGCGGTAATAAAAAATGGTTCGCGCAATTGCGCGAACCATCAAATCGAAATTGATAACTGCTTTATTGAATTGTTACTTTACGAATTACTTTGTTAGCTACTTCAGAAACGTAAACTGATTTACCATCCGGTGTTGCAGCAATGCCGCCAATTTCTCCAAAGCCGGCAACATCACCAGAACCATCACCCCACGCAGTTGGATTTTTTCCAACTAAAGTTGTTACATCAATATTTGGTCTTACTACGCGCAAAGCAGGCGAGTGATAACCATATCTTCCATAAGTAGTAAAAAATATTTTAGTGCCATCGCTGTTTGCACTAACATGATCAACTTTATTCGCCTGTGCAACTGAAACGTCTCCATCGACATCAATACCCAAACCGTCTTTATATTGAAACAAAGATTTTACAGTGCCGGAAGTATTCACTTTACGTACAAGATCATCGCGATAATCTGCTACATATAAATTTCCTTTTCCGTCGGCACACATATCCCAAACAGCGGAATTAAATGTGGCGCCATCACCGGTTCCATCAGCAAACGGCCATGTGTCACCACCTCTTGTTGCTGATGCTTTGCCAGCAAATTTTAATACGTCGCCTGCAAAAGGAGAAGTAGAACTAAACTTAATGTGATGTATGGTGTACCAAGATTGATTAAAGAAAAAGATATCGCCGTTTTTGCCTGTTGCCAAACCATATGCAAGATCAAAATGGTCTTTTGTATTCAGCTTTCCTAATTGATCACCGCCATAAATTCTGCTGGCGATAGTAGTTAATTTGTAAGATGATCCTTGTTTTGCAATTTTATATAAGCTGTTTTGTTCCGTAATAAAATATAATGAACCCCCAACAGAATCTGGTGCTATATCAATATCCAAAATCTCATCGAAATTGTTGATCTTTCCAAAAGGCAAATAAGTTTTTACGTTGTTGTTTGCATCTACACTGCGTATAACAGTTCCATCTGCTACATACAATGTTTTGTTGCGATTATCATAAACCATTTTTGTTGGATTCCAGAAACGTGCATTGCTGCCGTTGCCATCGGCATCGCCTTGTGTTGCATATTTACCGGCAATTGTTTTAACGTTCACTATAAATGTTTTTTGTGTTGCATCGCTTACTTGCCCGCTGCTGATTTGCGAAGTTTTGTTGATGTCTTTTGTACATGCCGTCGTAAATAGCAATGCACTAAATGCTACACGAACTAAAGGGAATAATGAGTATTGTTTCATAAACTTTGGTTGTAAATTTTTAAATGATCATACAAAGCTCATGTTGATGATATAAGTAGAAAACAGTAAGCTTATTGAAATGCAATTAGCGCGTAGTGAATTGTATTTTTTGCAGTTGAAATGTTTTCAATTATTGAAATAAAAATTGAATTTAATTTTTGAATGAAACATGTTCACTTATCAATACTGCAAACATTACCTTTAATTTAAAATACTATTTATGAAACTTGCCATAACTAAATTATGGAAGCATCATTCTACAAAATTTTTTCTTGCATTAATATTTTTCCTGTGCACTTGCGCGTGTAAAGCACAAGATAAATTAAGAGTGATTGTTGCCGGTTTAAATCATGATCATGTGCACAACATTTTGCATGCATATAAAGATGGCAGGATAATGATTATTGGTATTGCAGAACCGAATAAACAATTATGGAAAAAATATGGAGATCTATACCAGTTGCCTGATTCATTGTTCAGCAACAACCTTGAAAGCCTCGTAAAATCAAGAAAGCCTGATGCAGTGTTAGGTTACAATGAAGTATCGGGTCATTTATCTGTTGTGCAGGTTTGCGCGCCGTTACACATTCCCGTAATGGTTGAAAAGCCGCTTGCGGCAACATTGCAACAGGCGCAGCAAATAGAAGCGCTTTCAAAAAAATATAACGACATGGTGCTTGTAAACTATGAAACCACATGGTATCCATCTTGCCAGGATGTATATAACACAATTGAAACAGATAGTTTAGGTAAAATTAAAAAAATGGTTTTTCATGACGGCCACCAGGGACCAAAAGAAATTGGTTGCAGTAAAGAATTTTTAGCATGGCTCACAGATTCTGTAAAAAATGGTGCAGGCGCATTGAATGATTTTGGTTGTTACGGTGCCGATTTGATGACATGGTTAATGCATGGCAAAAAGCCAATTGCTGTAACCGCTGTTACGCGACATTATAAAACTGATGAGTACCCCAAAGTAGATGATGATGCAACAATTGTTGTTGAGTATCCAAGCTGCACAGGTTTAATTGAAGCTTCGTGGAACTGGCCTTTCTCTATAAAAGATATGGAAGTTTTTTGCGAAACAGGTTACCTGCATGCGTTTGATAACATCAACATTTCAAGTCGCAAAAGAGAAAAAATTTTAAGTTCAAAACAAGCGGCTTCATTGCAGTCACCCATTGATGATCCGATAAATTATCTCACTGCAGTTTTGCATCATCAGGTTTCTGGAACTAACGATCAATCATCGCTTCAATATAATATGATCGTGATGCAGATATTAGATGCTGCAAAAAGATCTGCAGCGACTGGCAAAAGAATTGAGCT
>JBEHXR010000198.1:0-7022 GCA_048498595.1 Bacteroidota bacterium | reverse complement strand
CTGTTGGAAAATTTATTCAATGTATAAAATATTTTCTGTCGCATTTTAAAAGCTGTTAATAAAGTTATGTATATGGCATAATTTATTTTTCACGCGGTTTTAAATAATAAATTTATGCCCTGTTTTTTTTGATTTAATGTCCAATTGCATAAATATTATTTGTTATTGATAGTGATAAAAATATTTAATAACATTTCCCTGCGGGGGAATATAAAACTTAAACAAAATGGATGAATACTTATTAATTATGCGGCACGAAGACGGCACCAAAATTGCCTCGCCGGAACAGATGCAGATCTGGATGAAACAAACCATGGATTGGATTGGAACCATCTCCGCTAAAAACAAATTTGTTAGCGGCACAGGTTTGCCAATGGATGATGCAAGTGTTGTTGGTCATAACGGCATTGTAACCAACGGACCTTTTGGTGATATTAAAGAAACCATTGGTGGCTTTTTAACCGTACGGGCGGATTCAATGGAAGAAGCAATTGAATTTGCAAAAGGCAGCCCTGTTTTGCAAGGTGAAGGCAATACGGTTGAAGTAAGAAAAATTGCCAGGAGGGATGGAACACACTAACAATATTGTAAACCACAAAATTTAAAATGATGAAAGAGTTTTTGTTTTTATACAGAACCGACTACGATCAAATGCACCAGCAGGCAACACCGGAACAGATGCAGGCAAGTTTACAAAAATGGATGGATTGGTTAGGTTCAATTGCAGCGCAAAATAAATTGGTTGATAAAGGTAATCGTTTGGAAAATTCCGGCAGAGTTGTAAAAAAAGATCTGGTAACAAACGGTCCTTATGCTGAAGTAAAAGAAAGCATCGGCGGATATTCTTATGTAAAAGCGGAATCTTATGATGAAGCTGTGGAAATGGCGAAAGGCTGTCCTGTTCATGCCACAGGTGGCAGTGTTGAAGTAAGAGAGGTAGCTTTAATGTGATAGTTGTAAAGCCTCGCAAGAGGCTTTTAAAATTATGTCGGAACAGCAGCTCATACCACATTTATTCAGAACAGAATTTAGTAAGATAACTTCTGTGCTCTGCAAACTGTTTGGCATTGAACATATAGAAATTGCAGAAGATATTGCCAGCGATACTTTTTTATCTGCAGTTGAAACATGGAGTTATAAAGGCTTGCCGCCAAATCCCGTAGCATGGTTATATGCCGTTGCAAAAAACAAAGCAAAAAATCAGCTGCATCACAATGCCATCTTCACACAAAAAATTGCACCGCAGTTAAAAAATAGTTCGGCAATAATGCAGGAAGATGAGATTGATCTTTCAGAAAAAAATATTACCGACAGCCAGTTGCAAATGCTGTTTGCGCTTTGTCATCCTTCCATTCCTGTTGAAGCGCAAATAGGTTTATCACTGCGCATTCTTTGCGGCTTTGGTATTGATGAAATTGCGAATGCTTTTTTAACCAATAAAGAAACGATCAATAAAAGATTGTTCAGGGCAAAAGAAAAATTAAGAACAGAAAATGTGCAGGTTGAATTTCCGCCATCATCAGAAATTACAAAGCGGTTGCAAACGGTGCTTACTACATTGTATTTGCTTTTTAATGAAGGATATTTTTCTGAAAGCAGTGATAATGTTTTGCGTGAAGATCTTTGTTTGGAAGCGATGCGGTTGAATTATTTGCTGATTGAAAATGAGCAAACGAATTTGCCGGAAGTAAATGCTTTGTTTGCATTGATGTGTTTTCATGCTTCGCGTTTTGCAGCAAGAAAAAATGAGAACGGTGAAATTATTTTATATGAAGACCAGGATGAAAATCTCTGGAACAAAGAGCTGATTGAAAAAGGCATTTTTTTTATGAAGCAATCTTCACGCGGCGATATAATTTCCAAATATCATTTAGAAGCCGGCATTGCTTACTGGCATACGTTTAAAGCAGATACAAAAGAAAAGTGGGAGAGCATCTTGCAATTGTATAATCGCTTGCTGCAATGGCAATATTCACCAGTGGCGGCGCTTAACAGAACCTACGCTTTTTCAAAAGTGTATGGAAAAGAAAATGCAATTGTTGAAGCAGAGAAGCTTCAGCTCAACAACAATCACTATTATCATACCTTGTTAGGTGTTTTGTATGCCGATGTTGATGTGGTAAAAGCAAAAAATAATTTTGAGCAGGCTTATGCATTGGCAAAAACGCAGGCAGACAAACAAACGATAAAGAAAAAGCTCGATGCTTTATAAAACCAATTTTGCTTTTATGATGTAGTGGAATAATCTTTGCACATCACACAAAAAAATTATGCGGAAAATATTTTTTTATGGCATTGTATTTCTCTCAGTCGCTTGCAATAATAGTTCGAACACCACTTCTTCAAAAAGCGATACATCAACAATTACAACAACAGATACAATAGTTAAACACGATACGGTTATTGTAAATAATGATCAATCGCAAACGGATACAACTGCTTCTGAAAGCAATCCTTTAATTGTGGCCGGCGAAAGCGTTGGTAAAATTTCTTTGGGCGCTGACGCGGCAACATTGCAAAGCATTTTAGGCAAGCCGGATATGAGCGATGCAGCAATGGGAAAGGCATGGGAAACATGGTATGGCAAACAACGGGATGAACACAATAATAAAACAGAACTGAATATTTATACTGCTTATAAAGACACCAGCATGCGCGAAAAAACAGTGCAGCAAATAAGAACCACTTCATCTTTTTTTAAAACGAATGATAGTGTGCACGTTTACAGTTCGCTCGATGAAATTAAAAACAAATACACAGTAAAAAAATCTGCGCAATACAACAGCGATGGCAGAACAATCACTGTTTATGATGATAAGAAAAATGGAATTGCTTTTGAAATGGCATCAGCCAGCACACAAAATATTTGCACGGGAATCATCATTCATCCAAAAAATAAAAGTGTGAATGATATTTACATTATGCTGCATCCGGATATGAAGCGGTTTAATAAATAGCTTTCCGTTTTTTTAGGTGTCAGACACTTCAAAAGTGTCAGACACCATATTAATTTTTTTATCCCGTAACCACCGCATCTTCTTTCTCTTTCAGATTTTTTATAAAGTCTAAAGCTTCGGAAACAACATCGCACATTATTGTTATAAGCGAACCTTGTTTTGCATTATTGTATGCATGCATTATTGCATCCTCTTCATTATAAATTATTTCAACCGGAATGTCTTTTGTTTTTGCTTCGTTGATTCCTTCTACAAGCAAATTCACAATTTCCTCTGCAGTTCTGCCGCGTAAATTTTTATCGCAACGAATAATGATCTCATCAAAATATTTTGCAGATAATCTTCCCAGCTCACGAATATCTTCATCACGGCGGTCGCCTGTTCCGCTGATGATGCCAACTTTTGGTGAGCCATCTATCTTGCTTATAAAATTACCAAGCAATTCAAGCCCGGCAGGATTGTGCGCAAAGTCTGCAAGAAATTTACACTTTTTAAATTCAAACATATTTAAGCGCCCCGGTGTTTGCGCAGGCGAAGGAACAAATGTGCCCAAACCTGTTCTGATATCTTCAATAGAAATATCGCGAAACAAATAGGCAGCCAACACAGAAGGTAAAGCGTTCATTACATTGTGCAGCGCTTTGCCATCATAGGTTATCGGGATGTCTATCACTTTTGAAACGCGGATTTTCCATGTGCCTTTTAAAATGGTAACATAACCGTTTTCATACACCGCAGCATAGCCACCCTTTTTGCAATGTTTTTTTATGCGCGGATTATTTTCATCCATGCTAAAAAATGCAACATTGCAATCAAGCGTTTCATGCATTTTATAAACAAGATCATCATCTGCATTTAAAATAGCAAAGCCATCTTCACGTACTGTTTCAGGTAGCACACTTTTTACTCTTGCCATTTGTTCTAATGTTTGAATACCGCCAAGCCCCATGTGATCTGCAGTAACATTGGTAACAATGGCTACATCGCATTTATCAAACGCTAAACCCGATTTCAATAAACCACCACGTGCACATTCAAGCACAGCAAAATCAACAGTCGGATCACTCAAAACAAAAGTTGCACTAACAGGTCCTGTGCAATCGCCTTTCATCATCATTTGGTTTTGAATATACACGCCATCGCTTGTGGTGTAACCCACTTTTTTACCTGCCGTTTTGCAGAGATGCGCCGTTAACCTTGTTGTAGTTGTTTTGCCATTTGTACCTGTGATGGCGATGATGGGAATTCTGCCGTTGCTGCCTTTTGGAAACAGCATATCAATTACAGGTTCTGCCGCATTGCGTGCTAAACCAAATGCAGGTTCAACATGCATGCGAAAACCGGGCGCAGCATTTACTTCAAGCACAGCGCCGCCATTTTCTGTGATGGGTTTTTTAAGATCAGGCGCCATAATATCAATACCGCAAATATCTAAACCGATGATGCGCGCAATGCGTTCAGCCATAAAAATATTTACCGGGTGCACTTCATCTGTAACATCAGTCGACGTGCCGCCGGTTGAAAGATTTGCAGTTGGTTTTAATAAAACAAGTTCATCCTTTTGCGGAACTGTTTCTAATGTATAACCTTTTTCATCGAGCATTTTTTGCGTGAACTGATCGATCGTGATCTGCGTTAAAACTTTTTCATGACCGTAACCGCGCCGTGGATCTTTATTGGTTTCATCGATCAGCCATTGAATAGTATGTTCGCCATCACCAATAACACTCGCGGGTGTTCTTAATGCAGCACAAATAAATTTGTAATTGATCACAAGCACGCGAAAATCAAAACCGGTTATAAATTTTTCAACAATAACAGTGCGGCCATATTTCTGCGCCGCCTCTAACGCTCTTGTTGCCTGTTCCCAGGTTGTAATATTTGTTGTATTGCCTTTGCCATGATTGCCGTCAATCGGTTTTATTACCAACGGATAACCAAATTTATCAATCGCATATCTCAAATCTTCTTCATCGCTGATCGTTGTTCCTTTTGGAACAGGAATCTGTGCAGCATCCAATAAATTTTTTGTTTCTTCTTTATCACCTGCAATATCAACGGCAATGGTAGAAGTAGTGCTTGCAATGGTTGCGCGAATTCTTTTTTGATGCACGCCATAACCTAACTGCACAAGACTTTGTTTGTTCAAACGAATAAAAGGAATGCCGCGCTTCACCGCTTCATCAACAATAGAACCTGTTGACGGACCAAGCCGCGTGTCTTCCCTTATCTCACGCAGCTTTTGAATATCTGCGTCAAGATCATAATCTTTTTCTGTTGCATCAACCAATGCCTGCGCAATACGCACGGCAGCTCTTGCTGCATACACGCCGGCATCTTCTTCCATGTAATCAAACACTACAAAATATTCTGCATGTTTACCCGTACCTCTTGTTCTGCCAAAACCGCAATCCATACCTGCAAGCGTTTGTAATTCTAAGGCGATGTGTTCTATCACATGACCCATCCATGTGCCTTCCTTCACACGCAGAAAAAATCCGCCTTTTTCTTCTTCACTGCAACGATGCTCATATAATGTGGGAAGCATTTCTTCTATGCGTTGTGAAAAACCTGCTATATCATTTGTTGGACGTTCTTCTAAATCTTCAAGATTCAATCTCATCTGGATTAATTTGGGACGGCGAACGCTCCAATAATTTGGTCCACGCAAAACTTTTATTTCTTCAATTTTCATAAGCTCGTTTCTAAAAAATAATATTAATGATTTAAAACGAACTGCTCGCGATTTTTTACATGAATTTTTTTATTTCAGTCATTTAGTGACTGCCCGGTATGCGGTTCGCAACGTGCATTAATATTTTTAATGCAGGGAAATTTTACAGCAAGTTTTAAAATGTATCCGCCGCTTGTGTTTGTATTAGCGCTTATATTTTTTGCAGTTGCCTATTTGATTTTTCCTTCAATCATCAAAGCAAAATTTTTAAAACAGTATGCAGTTTTTGTGTTGATAGTTATTCTATCAACTATGCATATAAAATTGCAACGGGTAATGTTTAGACCTCACTTAAATCCTCTCCAAAGGAGAGGACTTCTTGGAGCATGAAATTTTAATACTGCTTTATTTACTCAACGTGTTTCTTGCCCTTCTCCTTTGGAAATGCAAAGCATTCATCGAGGCATCAAAAACATACATACACGGGATAGAAGGGTTGCGATGAGGTCTATTGTAACAAATTCACCACTTCATCCGCACAACCAAACGCAATGGTAAAACCGCTGCCGCCGTGTCCATAATTATGAATGATGTTATTTTCTTTTTCAACTCTTACGGTTGGTCTGTAAGGTCTTAAGCCTGCCCAACTGCCAATAACTTTTTGTTGTTTTAATTCAGGAAAAACTGCATAAGCATTATTGAGTAATTTTTGTATGGTTGATGGCTCCGTTTTTTCTTCATAGATATATTCTTCATAAGTGCCGCCAACGATCATCGCATCTTTTCTCGGAACAAGATAAAGCGGTTTTTCATTATCAAGATAAATAGGAAAATCTGTTCTTGTTTCAATTAAACCCACTTGCCCGCGAACAGGAATGATCGAATCATCATTACATAATTTTTGTGAACCAAGTGCAGAACAATTAATGATAAAATCAAAATCGTTTTTCAGTTCATCAAAAAAATTTATTTCGCGCTCAACAAACTTTACATTTTTTGCTGCTACATAATTTTTTAAGTAAGGAAGAAAAATTTGTGTTTCAATAAGCGGAACGGTTACATCGTATGCTTCTGCAACATCTGCTGCTAAATCTTTTTCAGGAACTTTTTTGCACGCGCCATTTGGAATGAAATCAACCCATATCGGTTCTTCTTCAATTTCATTTTCACGCAGCACTTTTATCAGTTGTTTCATGCTGATACCAGTTGATGCATCAGCAGAAAGTCTTTCATAAAAGCTATAACTTTTTTGCGCCCAGCTAATGCCGCGTTTATCATTTCTTATGTGATACGGAAACCAAAATGCGGCTGCACGATTGGATGTTATGTTTGGTGAAAACGCTTTTGCAAAAACAGTTATGGCGTAATCTTTTTCACACAACAAATATGCG
>JBEHXR010000197.1:0-7150 GCA_048498595.1 Bacteroidota bacterium | reverse complement strand
AGTTGATAGAAACTTAGTTTAAAATTTTGAAGAAAGATTTGTTCTGGTGTTTAAGATGCGGATAACGACCATGCTATTGTCTTCTGCTTTATACACAATCTTATTTTGCTTATTAAAAATAAAAATCCTTAGTGATGTGTCATTTTTTGCAGGTCTGCCAATAAAAGGTTGTTTTCTCAGGAGCTCACAAAACTGGATGAAGCTTGCACGAAACTAATCAGCATATATTTCTCCGAATTGTTCTGCAATATATTTATAAATGTCAGCCTCATCTTCATCAGCTTTTCTTGTGAAGCGTAAACTGTATTTTATCATTTTCTTTTGCTGATAAATTCTTCGAGTGATATTACTTCTCCGTTTTTATAATCTGCCATGCCTTCCTGCACTAAACTCCATTCTTCAGAAGACAATTCAATTTCATTTTGATTTTCAACGTCCCACTCAAGCTGCTTTTTCCAATGCTTTAAAAGTGCTTCATTATTGGTAGCATCTACCAAACTTTTAATAGCGTCTTTGTATTCACTTAGATGCATGTCTTTACTTTTATTAAAGGTAAAAAGAATTTCAATCTAATATTATTGCCTAAACTATAATGCAAGCCAGTTTAAATAGTTACCGGTGCAGAAGAACACATTACAGAGGCAATGAAATAGCCGGGTGCATCAGGCAAACATAACCAGACCGGAAACATCGATCACTTCTATATATCGCTGCAACCGGGCAACCGATGTAAAGCAGTGAACGCTTAATAAAATATTTACAGGACGTTGCCATATCTCTTCCACGTAAAACTCTCCTGCCTGGAACAGTTTAAATAAGTACTTCCTGGTTCTTGTATCGTTGAGGAAAACTTTATTTGCGTTTAAATAATACCGCTGTTCTTTTTGATCCAAAAGATTAAACTGAGTTAGTTTCACGGCGTTAAAGTATGAAATGGAAAATATAAGTAGTTGCCATTGCATAAATTGTTGAAAAGTCTGTTCGGGAAACTGCGCACCGGCGTTGATGTGCAAATTTGGATATTTCGGTTGGTGCGACACCAACCGGTAGAAAAACATCAGCAATAATATTAACTGTTAATAGCGAGGATATTTTTCTTCACTTCGTCTGCACAATGATCAACGAAAATTTCAGCGATGGTCCGCAGTTGTTCCGCATCAATAGGTTTGGTAATAAACCCTGCACGGTGCTGTTCTGCAAATTGCTTATCTTTTAACTGGCCTGAAGTGGTGAATAAAACCACCGGCGTGTTTGCAAACCTTTCAATATTGCGCATGTTTTTTAATACGTCCTTTCCATTAACCAATGGCATATTAATATCAAGTATAACCAGGCAGGGCGTTTGCGCGTGCGGTGGTAAGGCGTGCAGGTAGGCAATAATTGCTGCTCCGTTTACAAAACTTATTATTTCTACATATGGTGAATAGTCCGCAAATACCTCCTGCAATAACTGCCGGTCATCTTCATCATCGTCTGCATACAGGATCTTATATTTCGGGGATAACGTTTCACGCATAGGCTAAAAAATGTTGTTAGCAACAGCCTGCAAAATAGAAATAATATTTCAGGTTATGTTTATTTCTTTAATGTCAATTTGCGACAAATAAGGATTAAGGATCGCCATGTTATTGGTAACATTAATGGAGGAAACCTGGTCCCTGTATGTCAGGTAAGTGATCTCCACATAGAAGTCGTAAAGTTGAAAAAGTAATATAGTGGAGCCATTAAGTTTCCGTTTGCCAATATAAACACCTTCCCGGTATAGCAAATCAGTTGCGTTGGGGTAAAGGAGGGTGCAAAATGTGTGTACAGTCATATCGCGGGGTTTTGTTTGCACCACAAAAACAATGCGATTTATCCGCAGCCACAATTTATTGCTGAAAACGGCCACCATTCAGTGCTTCTTAATTTCCGTCAATAACAAATATCCGGAAGGAATAAAATACGATTCGGTTTTTCTCCGGGGTCAAACGACGTTTTTTTGCTGCGCACTATTAACCTTTCGTGCACCGCCGCCGTTGGTCAGCGACCACACATGCGTGAACCTTATAAAACAGGTATTTGCTGTTGTACATAATCAAACAATGTTCAATAACAACTACGCAAAAAATATCGCCTTATTGGGTTTTTACACACTTCCTGTTAAACCAGGATTTAGCTGATTTTTCTGATTGCGCGGATTATTTTAAAGCATGTATGTTAGTGTTACAAATGCTGGAATTAATTTTTGCAATCGCTCTCCCAGGCACATCTTTACTTACCCCAAAGGTAATTATGTTGAACACAGATGCAGTGGCAGAGATTTAGCTGATCTTTCTGATTGCGCAGATTATTTAAATATAGCGGTTATGTTTTAATGCTGCACCTGGTGAAGGTTTTTAATGATGTTATGTTCGTTTGTTTATACCTGCTATTTCGGTTGTGCGACACCAACCGATAGAAAAACGTAGTGGCCTTTATACTTGCATGAATACAATTGTTGGTAGTAGTTTTATTTCTTTTCAGTTATGTTCTTCATTTCTTTAACAGTGGTTGAAAAGTGATTTTCATTTTTAAGATTGGCTTCTAAAAAGCTAACACCTAAATTTAAAGCTGTATTATAACGTTGATTAATTGCACAATTACCAGATTTTTTCACAACTGATGAAAAACAATCAAAGTCTTCATGTTGCATTGAATCAATAGCAAAAACTTGAGCATTATTAATGTTATTTGGATAAAAGTTATAAACTGAATCTATTTTAGCTGGCTGCGTTGAAGGAGAACTTTCTAAACGGAGATATGGAACTGTAAGATGCATGTCTTTAAATTCTTTGCTGTTTCTGATTATGTTGAAATCATCGTTTTCATCTTTTGCATTTCCATAGTGATGAAACTCTGAACCTTCATAAGAAATTAAACAACGAACATTAACTATTTCATTTGCCAGAATAGCGCCGGCTAATCCACCCCAACTATAGCCAACTATACCAATTTTATTAAAATCAATATTCGGATTTTGTTTTAATACGTTTAAAGTAATAATTGCATCATTAACCTGCTCCATCAAATCTTCTTTTTTCATAGTCATGTCGCCCGGGAAACGTCCGATTGAACTTACTGAAACTACAACAAAACCTTTCTTTGACAATTCTTCAAACAGTGAAAAATTTTCATAGCTCATTCCGTTGAAAGCAGTCATGTAAATTACTAAAGGAAATTTACCATTGGCAGCTTTTGCATTTCTAAAACTATTGGTTTTGAAGTTAAGTAGTTTAGTTGTGTCGGAACATTTAAAAGCTTCACAAAAAAATTGTGCTAATTGTGCGGTAACTCCATTGCCAATATGTGAAGCACTGTAATAATTAGCACGGGTTTCCAATAAGTTTAAAAAGTCGCGTACTAAAAGCTGTGTGTCGGCAAAAGATGCATCAGCAGGATACCAAATATCTATATCAATTGGTCTGTAATGAAGATAATCTGATGTTTCAGTTTTTGGTTTATATAACCTTGATGTATCGGTTGCATGTATTATTGTAAACCCGGCTTTATAAGATTGAGAAGTTTCATTTTTTGTTTGTGAACAATTCTCAAAGAACAAAAGTGAAACAACAGCAAGCCATTTAATCATTTACAGTTTAATTTGTATCGAATGTAATGTTAGAAGACTTATTATGTTGTTAGAGTTGTCACAAAACATAACGCACAACGTTGGGCGGCTTGGCGTTGTGGCGATATTCTCTGTTCCGTCCGCCGACAACTGAAGCCGGATGAAGAATTTACAAGTTTTGTTCTGCTGTTTAATAGTGTTTCGTCAAGCTGAATATGTAGAAGATTAGCGAAACAAAAGTTGAAGCTTCTTACTTCAATCCGCCATAATGCCAAACTGCATTGTTATGTGCATACCCTTCTTCGTCAATTAATGTGTCTCCTAAAACTGCAAAACAAAAAATTCTGTTTGGTGTCAAACGGTGTCACATGGTCTTCTGTCACACAACGGATTTTGTCGAAACCGTTTTGAAGTTCGGCAGTCAAAGTTTCTTCTGTGTATTGTTTGATTTCAAGTCCACTGCATTTTCCCGGTCCTTCGTTAGAAAATGTTCCGATTGTCAAAAAGCCTGCAACAGCTTTTCGTGCTGTGTCCATATACTTTGCAACTTGTTCTTTGGTCGTAAGAAAATGAAATGTGGCTCTGTCGTGCCAGACATCATAGGTCGTGTCCGGCTGAAATTCTGTAATGTCGCTAACAACCCAATGTACTTTGTCGGCTTTGTCACCTAAGCGTTGTTTTGCTTTTTCAAGAGCTTTTGCTGAAATGTCAAGCACAGTCACATTTTCAAAGCCTTCGTCTAAGAGAAAATCAACGAGTTTGCTGTCACCACCACCGATGTCAATGACCTTTGCAGTTTTTGCCAACCCGAATGAATGAATGAAATCTAATGAAGTCTTTGGAACGTCTTGTGTCCAGCTAACTTGGTCCGGATTTTTAGTTTCGTAAACTGTCTCCCAATGTTTTTTGATTGTATCCATACAGTAAAGGTCTTAAAAGGTATTCTTAAAAGTTGCACGGGTGCTCATCTGGGGTTACACATAACGCAGGGATTAATGATACCTGCAATATAAAAAAAGTTTATGCACTCATATCCAAATGCAGGGTTGCGGGCTACGCACAGGCTTAAGCAGACCCTGCCGCGACAGAAAGTTTCTGAAAACTTTCTATCTCTACTTATCCTCACTCCCCCAGATTTCTTTCATAACTAAATTGAGATCTATTAATGCCTGACTGCAATCGCCATAAAAAGAAGAGCCATGCATGGTTGCCAGAGTTTTTGGTTTAAGGTCTGCCAATGAATAAAGTAGCTTAGAAGTATTATGTGTATAAGGTGTATATTCCATTAAAGGCCCGTGTTCATATTCAATCATTGAATTTTTATGTGAGCTTAAAATGTCTTTATCTGTTATGTCTGCCACATTTCCGTTTTGATGGAATAAATCAGAGCATAACAGCGTTTTATTTGTTTCCTCGAACAACACACCTGCATCCCAGCCGTGTGGCAAATGAGGGGTTCTAATAAATCGATAATTGTATTTTCCTGTATTTAAAACAGCATTACCTGCCATTGCGTATGCCGGTCTTATGGCAAAGTCAGTCATGTTAACAATAGCTCCTGCCTCACTGCACACAGCCTTAGCATTTGGCGCTGCCTGTAGCCATTCATTAAGTGCGCCGCACTCATCTACCTCAAAATGACTAAAGCCGATCCATCTTATTTGAGAAGGGGAAATGATTGTACTTACAGCTTCCCGTAACATAGGAAACATTTGCTTTAATCCGGCATGATAAAGCATAGGTTCATCGTCTTTAATCAAAAAATGATTGAACTGCAAATTAATTTCTTGCACAAATACCGAAATTCTGTAAACATCTGGAGCGATTTCTGAAACTTTAATCATGGTATTATGTTTTATTTTGAATGATTAAACTTTGAATTGATTCAAGTGCTTTGCCAGTAACGCTGGATTAATGATACATGCAATATAAAAAAAGTTTATGCATTCATTTACAAACGCAGGGTCGCGGCAACGCACAAAGCTTAAGCAGACCGTGCTGCGGCAGAAAAATAGTTACTGATTTTCTTGGTTTTTTACACAGTTCATGTTGGCTGCAGCATTCTTGTTTATAACGCTACTCAAATTAATTTTGTCCATTTTGATAAACTGGTATTTGCTTAGGCTTTGGATGTGCTTCATCTTTAGATAATAGATATAAAGAATTGCTCCAAATTATTTTCCATAAGCTTTCATCTTCCATTGCTAAATTATAATCTAAAAAAGGATTTAGTTTTGGCTTAAATATGTCGTCAATAATGATGAGTCCTAATTTTGTTGTTTCAACTTGAGGTCCATAAATGCAGTTCTCGCAAGGATTTTCAAATTTTATAGATTTAGCAAGAGTAATCTTATAGATTTTATTTTCTCCTTCATTAATTTTTACAAGTTCTGGAACATTTTTGTCACAACCAAGTGTATAAAAATTAATATAGTTATTATTGATTTTGAAATTGTCTTCCCAAGAACATGACATTAACCAAATATATATTGGCTGTTGTGAATTGTTTTTAAGTGTTACTTCAATATCATATTGCTTTTGCTTTACTGAATCTGTCTTTATATTATACATACCTCTACTCATTTGATAATTAAAATAATCTTTTGGATATTTTACTTCATATTCCTTGTCAATTTTTATAAAAACAGATAACGGAAAACTTGTATCATTTTGTGCAAATAATTGTAATGAACAAATAACAATTAAAATAATAAGTAGATGTCGCATTTAGTTTATTTGATATTGAAGTTGTCAGTACATGTTACAGCTTACGTCCAGGGCTTTGCGCAGGTGGGAAATTAGAATTCCTGTCTGCCCGAACCGTCAGCCGAATGTAAAATAAAAAAGTTGATTATTTGTTCGTCTGCTGATAGCATTCCGTCAGCCCGGACTGCTGATGATAGCAGCACAAATGCTGATGTTTATTCCGTCTGCCCCACTTGCGCAAAACCCATTGTTGGGCGTATGTGCTATTTTTTTATGTCGAATTGAACAAAACTGAATTCTGGGTCAAAAATTCTTTTGGAAGTATCTTCAATTATAAAATCATACCCTTTTTCTCTTTTTAACCATGCTGAATATCTCGTTTTAATTATTTCAATCTCAGGATTTTTTGCTTTAAAAGCAAAAGAAGTTGTGTCACTATAAGGCTCATTATTTATTAATGCTTGTCCGAATATCGCTTCCAATTGCCTTAGTTTAATTTTCAAATCGAATATGACCGCATAAATTGTTTTAGATTCATCGTAAACAATTTCAAAACTTTCAAATCTTTTGTCTGCTGATTTAATTTTTCTACGGTATAAAAAAGGCTTTTCAGTGTAATAATTATTGTCAGTTACAAAATGCCTTGTCAGAGTTTCTAAATTAAAGCTCTTTTTAATTTCCTTTTCAAAGTGTTTTAAATATTCACTTATTGAAAGTTCTTCAGATATATTAATGTTTTTTTGCAAAAAGTCGGTCATAAAGAAATTTAATGTCATGCTAGTTGACTTCTCTAGCAGAAGGTTGAACCGGCGATAAAATGGCACATAACGTTGGACGTATTTGCGATTGGGCTGG
>JBEHXR010000196.1:0-7188 GCA_048498595.1 Bacteroidota bacterium | reverse complement strand
ATGGTTGAATATTCTTCACCCAACACAAACAAGCCTTTACATCTCGGTCATTTAAGAAATATTTTCTTAGGATGGAGCACAGCCGAAATATCAAAAGAAGTTGGCAACAACGTTATTAAAAGTTGCATCGTAAACGATCGCGGCATTCATATTTGTAAAAGCATGATTGCATGGAAAATGTTTGCAAATGGTGCAGCGCCACAATCAACCAATACAAAAGGCGACCATTTTGTTGGCGATTATTATGTGAAGTTTAATGACGAATATAAAAAGCAGGTTGAAGAATTAATTACAAAAGGCTCAACAAAAGAGCAGGCAGAAAAAGAAGCGCCGATTATGAAGGCTGCTCAACAAATGCTTGTTGATTGGGAAGCGGGAAAGCCCGATGTGATTGAGTTGTGGAGCATGATGAATCATTGGGTATATAAAGGTTTTGATGAAACGTACAAACGCATCGGTGCTGACTTTGATAAAATTTATTATGAAAGCAACACGTACATTCTTGGTAAAAATTTAGTGGAAGCCGGTTTGCAAAAAGGGATTTTTTATAAAGAAGAAGATGGCAGCGTTTGGATTGATTTAACGGCTGATGGATTGGATAAAAAAATTGTTCGCCGTAAAGATGGAACTGCTGTTTATATAACACAAGACATCGGACTTGCGGTTAATAAATATGAAGAGTTTAAAATTGATGAAAGCATTTACGTTGTTGGCGATGAACAGAATTATCATTTCAAAGTATTAAAGCTTATTTGCGAAAAATTAGATTTGCCTTATGCGAAAGGAATGCATCATTTAAGTTATGGAATGGTGGAATTGCCCTCGGGAAAAATGAAGAGTCGCGAAGGAACTGTTGTTGATGCGGATGATATTGTTGATGAAATGATTTCTATCGCGCAGCAAAAAACAGAAGAACTGGGAAAGGTGAAAGATTTTACAGAAGACGAATTAAAAGAATTGTATGAAACCATTGGTTTGGGTGCTTTGAAATTTTTCTTATTAAGAGTTGACCCGAAAAAGAAAATGGTTTTTAATCCGGAAGAAAGCATAGACTTTCACGGTTTCACCGGACCGTTTGTTCAATATACTTATGCGAGAATTAAGAGTGTGTTGAGAAAGATGACTGATGTGAATCGCGAATCGGCAAACGTGATTACAAAACCGGAAACCGGAAACCGGAAACCGGAAACTGAATTGCTTCCTCTCGAAAAACAAATCATTACACAACTCGAATTATTTCCATCAATCATTGAAGAAGCTGCAACATTTTTTGACCCTTCAAAAATTGCAGTATATATTTTCAATCTTGCAAAAACATTCAATTCTTTTTATACAGAGCATTCTATTGCAAACGCAGAAAATGAAGAAAAAAAATATTTGCGTTATATGTTATCAGAGTTTACTGCAAACACTATTAAAACATCCATGCATTTGTTGGGAATAAAAGTGCCGGAGAGAATGTAAACATGTTGCAGGATTCAGGTTGCTTGTTACAGGTCGATCCAACTTGCATCTTGAAACCGGCAACTTGAAACTAAATTAATCTTTCGGTCTATCCGCCGGATCGAGATTGCAATATTTAAAAGGTCCAAAGCCGCTTCCATCTGTTGGTTTTTTACAAGCATTAGGAAGACGTTTATATGAATCGGGCTCTGCGGTTACAGTATCTGCATCAAAACCTGCATTGGCAATTGCGGTTTCTAAATAAGGCACATTCATTCTATCCGGAAAATATTGAATTTTTAAAATGCCATTTCTTAAATCCATTTTCCATTGAATAATTCCGGCATCCGTGTTTGGTCCTTTTTCACGGATTAAATATTGATTCAATCTTTGCTGGCATTCCCAACATTTTAATTGCGGAACATTTATAGTTGCCCACACCGGTTTTGCCTGCATTACCTGTGCACGTGTATTTAGAGAAAAAATAATAGCGATGATGATGAGAGAAAGATATTTCATACTAGTTCAAACAAATAGTTTTATGTTTTATTGTTTCGCTTTAAACAAAAATAGTTAGTGTATTTATAAAATAAAAACTGCAGCCCTGATTGAGCTGCAGTTTTATCAATTCATCTAAGTATCTGAATGATTACATCTGAGTAATCTGAAAAGATATATTTTGTTTTTGTCTGTATGTTACCTTATGACCATCTTGCGTTGCAGGAATCCAATTAGGTCCTTGCGCAATCACACGCACTGCTTCAGCAGCAGTTCCATAACCCGGATCTTTTATTGCTTTTACTTCAGATACTTTTCCGTTTTCATCAACTAAAAAAGAAACAGTAACAGTATAAATACCTTTTGGTGCGTTATTTTTTGCAGGTACATCTGCCTGTAAGTTATTTTGAAGATACGTTAGCCAGCCTTTTGCGCCTCCCGGAAATTGCGGCTCTTGTTCTGCCTGTGTAAATATTGGTTTAGTGCTTGTCAACGTGTCGGTTTGTAACGTTGGAGGATTAGGTGCAGTATTAGGTTCTTCGGGTGCAGGAGGAGGCGGTGGCGGAATTCCCTTTTTTAATGTTATTTCAATTACACCGTTTTTTCCTTTATCGCCGTATTTATCTGTTGCATTATTACCTTTTAAAACATTTACACTTTCAATAGATGAAGGGGCTGTTTTATCAACAACAGATTTTGGAACAATCTTACCATTTAACACGTATATAGGCTGCGCCGTATCTCTTTTAATTGTTGTGCTGGAAGTGGTATCTGCATTTTCATTTTTTATTTGATATAAAGAAGATTTATCCACCTTATCATTTGCATACATAGCAACACCCTGCAAAATATTTTTTGCCATCAATTCAATTTTCGCATCATCTTTTAAATTATTTGCATCCTCTGTATTAGTAATGTAACCACATTCAATTAGTGCAGATGGAATATTGCTGTTATCTAATATCCAAACGCCAACATTTCTTTGTCCCAACGCTTGCTGCGCCTTAAAATCAGTACCTAAATTCTGCAAAATAGCAGAACCCAAAGCCTTGTTTTTATCTAAGAACCTTGTATTCTTTTTAGGTACATAAACTTCAAAACCAGATTGATTAGGATGTGTTGCATCATTCGTATTAACGTGAACAGAAATAAAAGCATCTGCATTTTGCGCATTAGCAAAATCTGATTTTTCCCTTGGTGACATAAATACATCATCATCTCTTGTCAGCACAACATCAATTCCATATTGAGACGACAAGTCTTTTATTTCTTTTGCAATCTTTAGTGCAACATTTTTTTCAGTAAGACCATTATCAACAGCACCATTGTCTTTCCCGCCATGCCCGGCATCAACAACCAAAACAAATGGCTTTGCTGCAATAACTTTTTTTGCTGATGATTTCGCCGTTTCATTTTTTACCGTAAATGCAAACAGGCACACTACGCAGGCAATTAATGGCAACACCAAAATGCGGCGCAGGTAATTAAACTTTGGATTTTTCGATTGAGTAAGCATAGATAATCTTCTTTTAATTGATGAATAAAAAAATGGTTGTGCGGGTAAGAAGTTGAATTTTCCAAACTGTGCGGTGAGCAACATTTTGGCAAACGCATTTGCATCAGATTGTTCAATGGCTTTTTCATCAGCAATAAATTCATGTATTAAGTACAACTCGCGTTTCATGAAATGATAGAAAGGATTTGCCCAGTAAAAGCACATCATCATTTGCACAAATATTTTATCCCAGCTATGTTTTTGTTTGATGTGTGTTATTTCGTGTTGCAAAATTTGTTTACCCGTTTCTTCCTGCAGCGAAATATCATTACGCCAGAAAATATTTTTCAAAAATGAAAAAGGTGCAGCCGAAACATCAGTATTTATAAAATCGAATTCTAATGATGATTGAACAGGAAATTTTTTCTTTAGATGAAGAATGCGAACAATTCTAAAAATAAAAAACACGAGCAGGGAAAAACAGGTCAACACTAATCCATACAAAATAATTTGTTGCCAGTTTAAAGCTGCACTTCCGTTTACGATTACGTCTGGCTCGCCGTTGCCGCTAATTATTTTTAGTAAATGAATCGTTTTGTTTGAATCATCACCAAACGTAAACCACTGCAGTTTCAGCACCGGCAATATTGCGCTGAGTATAAAACTCATTAATAAATAAAACCTGTTATAAAAATGAAATTGTTTATTGCGCAACGCCAGCAGGTAGTATAAAAAAAGTAAACCGCTTATGCATGTTACTTTTAGCAGGTATATGGCAATTGTTTGCAGCATATTATTTCTTTTTTAATTGTTGAAGTAAAAGTTCAAGGTCTTCTATGTTTAATTTATTTTCTTCTACCAAAAACGAAACAGCTTTACTGTAAGAACCGCCAAAATATCCTTTCACCAAGCTATTCATTGTGTTTTTCGAATACGCTTGTTTAGATATCGCTGGCGAATACTGGTTCATTCTGCCAAACGTTTCTGTTTCAACAAATTTTTTATCAATCAAAATTTTTAGCAGGGTTGCAACAGTATTTGAATGCGGCTTGGGATTTGGCATTGCTTCAACAATGTCTTTTAAAAATCCTTTGTCAATTCTCCAAAGTGCCTGCATTACCTGTTCTTCTGCTTTTGTAAGTGTTTTCATTTTTTTTATTTTATTTATTCTTGTCTTAAACTTTTAATAGGATTTGTTTTTAAGGATTTAATTATATAATAACTAATGGTTAGCGTCGCAATAACTAGTGCGATTGCATTTGCAGCAATCAACATCCACCAATCAACAGAAATTCTGTACGCGTAATTATTTTGAAGCCATTGATTCATTAAAATCCATGCAACAGGGCAAGCAATAATCATTGCAATAATTATCGGTTTAAAAAAATTTATTGATAAAGCCCATGCAACATGAAAACTATTAGCACCCAAAACTTTTCGAATGCCCATTTCTTTTGTTCTTTGATAAGTAGAGAACGCGCATAATCCTAATAATCCCATACATGAAATGCCGATTAACAATGAAGCAAAGCAGATAAATAACCTTCCGAATCTTTCATCATCTGCATATTGATGATTGTACGCATCGTTTTCAAAAAAATAAATTAATGGCAATCCCGGCGCTAAGGTTTTCCAAACGGATTGAATATTTGAAACAGTTTGATTAATATTTTTTGACGTATAACTTAAACTAAGAAATGTTGCAGAATGACCAAGCTGAAAAGTAAGCGGCTGCACTTCTTCTTTGTACGAATGAAAATGAAAATCTTTCACAACACCAATCACGAATCCACTATCGCCTGCTTGTTTATAATATTTGCCGACTGCATCATTCGGATTTTTAAAACCCATACTTTTTACAGCAGCTTCATTAATCAACATCGCCTGCGTAGAATCTGATGGAATAAGGGTTGAAAAAGCTCTTCCGGCAACTAATTTTATATCATATTGTTTTAAAAAATCATAATCAACAAAATAAGCATCCATTAAAGATGTTTGCAGTTGCCCGTTTTTGTTTTCAAGCGCTGTTAAAACTTTAAAATTTGCTTTACCCGGCGTATAAAAAGACATACTTACTTCATTAACGCCGGGAATTTTTTTCAACTCTTGTTTTACTAGATCAATATGATTAACTATCCGCTCATCAAAATGAAAATCTATAACAAGAAGATTATTTTTTTTGAACCCCAAATTCCGGTTCTGCATATTGTTTAATTGCGTGTACACAACAATAGTTGCAATAATCATTATTATAGAAATAGAAAATTGCGTAACCACTAATGCTTTTCGTGTTAGTGCACCTGCTGCATTTGTTATATAATTTCCTTTTAAACTCGCGGTTGGTTTTAAAGATGCAAGAAAAAAAGCAGGGTATAATCCTGAAAGCAACCCAACAGAAAAAGCAATTGCAAAAAGCAGCAACAATTGAACGCTAAACAATGTTTTATAAGTAATGATAGTATTATTTGCCAAACTGTTGAATGCAGGTACAAGACAAAAAATTAATATTACCGAAATAAAAAATGCGATTAAGCTGATTACTATTGCATCTGATAAAAATTGAATTACCAGCTGGGTTTTTGTTGCGCCATTTACTTTTCGTATTGCAATTTCTTTTGCACGGTACAATGAAAATGCTGTGGCAAGATTTATAAAATTTATGGCTGCAATAATTAACACAAAAACTGAAATCAAACTCAAAATAAAAATATCATTAAGATTGCCCGTTGTAATAGTACCAGTTCTTGTGCCGCGTGGTTTGCCATGCAGATACACACTTAATAATGGATCAATTGAAACTTTATATTTTGCATTTGTTTGGTCGAAATGTTCATTTACAAACGCAGACAATTTGCTGGTTAATTTATCGCTGTTATAATTATCAGGTAATAACAAATAGGTATATACACCAAATCTTTTCCAGTTTGTTTGTCTTGACGGATTCCATTCTTCAAGCAAGGTTGATAATGAAATTAAAACATCAGTTCTAAACTGCGAGTTGTAAGGAATATCTTCCATTACGCCTGTAACTACCGCAGGAAATTTTCCATCAAGTGTTACTGTTTTACCTAACGGGTTTTCAGAGCCGAAATATTTCTTAGAAGCAGTTTGCGACAAGACAACTTTATACGGCGCATTCAATGCTGTTGCTGCATTTCCTTCAATCAATGAAATTGTAAAAACAGAAAACAATGATGAATCGGCGTAAGCTATTTCTTCTTCCTGGTAAGTATTTTCATCTTTTTGTACAATTATATTATCAAGCAAAATTCTTGTAGCGGCTTTTACTTCAGGAAATTCCTGCAGCATAGCCGGTGCCAGTGGCATAGGTGCACTTTCATAATCGATACCAGTACCAGTTGTAACATCAGTTACAACACGATAAATATTTTTAGCATTTTTATTATAGGTATCATAACTCAGCTCAAATTTTATATACTGTATAATAAAAAAACATAGGGATAGGGAAATGGCAAGTCCAATAATATTAATGAGTGAAAATATCTTATGATGATACAGGTAGTTGAATGCAGATTTAAGATAAATTCTAACCATTGTTGAAAATGATGCGTCCTGAAATATCAAAAAATTTAACAACTCAAACCTACAACTAAATATTTAGTTATACAACTATTTTTTTAGTTAATGTTTTTGTATGATGAAAACAACAGTTTTATTGTGATAGTTATTTTATTTTAATTTTGAAATAAATAAACACCCCATGTTTGAACCAGTTGTAATTGTAAAAAACG
>JBEHXR010000195.1:0-7261 GCA_048498595.1 Bacteroidota bacterium | reverse complement strand
GAATACAGAGACGGATGGAATCCCGATACTATATAATTGTATGAACCCGGATTTGGGTAGATTAAATGATTGAAGGATTTTTTCAAGAAAGTTGAAAAAGTTTTTCTTGCCTGCCTGGTGCACGCGAAATATATTTTGAAATAATCAAAAACTGTTTTCATGAAATCAATAAACAGACGAGTATTTATAAAAAAAACAACTTTAGGAACAGGAGCATTGCTTGCTCTTTCGCAGTTACCAAAGGAAATATTTGCAGCGGCAAAAGCGAATGATATGCCCATCGGTTTTCAGTCGTGGGCTGTTAAAGATATGCTGAGCAAAGATTTTGCAGGCACATTAAAAATGATGAATGGAATGGGTTATAAGTTGATTGAAATGTGCTCGCCCAAAGGATATGCGCAAATTGGGTTCGGTGCTTTTGTAGATATGAAAACATCAGACATAAAACAAACAATAAACGATGCAGGACTTCAATGCCCGAGTTGTCATTTTGGTTTTGGTGAATTAACGGATGATCTTGATGGCCGCATTCAGTGGTCGCATGATTTAGGTCTTACACAAATGATATGTTCAACATTTTGGCTACCGAAAAATGCAACGTTAGACGACTATTATTCCGCGGCTGATAAATTAAATGCGGCTGCAGAAAAAATAAAAGCAGCGGGCATGCAAACAGGTTTTCATAATCATGATTTTGAATTTGCAATGTTGGATGGACAACTTATATACGATGCTTTGATGAAACGCTTTGATTCTGATCTTGTAAAAATGCAGTTTCAAACAGAAGTAATTAATCTTGGTTACAAAGCAGCTGATTATTTTAAAAAATATCCTGGCAGGTTTATTTCATCGCATCTTTCAGACTGGACTGCAGATAAAAAAGAAGTGCCGGTTGGTAAAGGCATAATTGACTGGACAGAATTTTTTGCGGCTGCAAAAACAGGCGGCGTGAAAAACTTTTTTGTAGAGATGGAGTTGAATAATCTTAAAGATAGCGTTGCTTATATACACACAGTTTAAAATTTATATCACAACAAAAGCTAACAATCATAAGTAAACTAAATTTCATTCATTCATAAAAAAATTCGTTCTTTAAAACTTTTCAAATAGTATGAAAGTTTTAAAGTTTGGCGGCACATCGGTAGCCAATGCAGAAAATATAAACAAGGTTGTAAATATTGTTTCTAAAAATGATGAAGCGCAGATTGTTGTAGTAAGCGCTTTAGGTGGCGTTACAGATACATTAATTAAAGCCGGAACACTCGCCGAACAAACAGATGAAGCCTACAAAGAAATTTTGCAGCAGCTTGAAAAAAAACATTTGGATGCAGCGCGTTCGTTGTTGCCGGTAACACACCAAAGCAGTTGTTTGAGCATGATCAAACAACAGTTTAATGAACTGGAAGAAATTTGTAACAGTGTTTTTTATCTTAAAGAATTATCGCTTCGTACAAAAGATCGCATCGTAAGTTTTGGTGAGCTGTTATCATCAAAAATCATTTCGGCTTTCATACAATCAAAAAATATTGCACATGAATGGCTCGATTCACGTCAACTAATAAAAACAAACAGCAATTATGGTTTTGCTGCTGTTGATTTCGACATCACGAATCAACTTATTTTAAATCACATCAAATCATCCAACAAAAAAATATTTATTGCTCCCGGCTTTGTTGCAAGTGATGAACATGGAAATACAACAACATTAGGTCGTGGCGGCAGCGATTATACTGCTGCAATTTATGCGGCTGCTGTTAACGCGTCTTCGTTAGAAATATGGACAGATGTTAGCGGCATGATGACCGCTGATCCACGTTGGGTTACTAATGCAAAACCGATTACATCAATATCTTATTTAGAAGCGATGGAACTTTCACACTTCGGTGCAAAAGTGATCTATCCGCCAACCATTCAACCGGTGATGCAAAAAAATATTGCAACACTTATTAAAAACACTTTCGCGCCCGATGATCATGGAACAATTATCACAGCCGAATCTCATCATCACGCCGATATTATTACAGGCATTTCAAGCATTAATGAAGTTGCGTTATTAAGTCTTGAAGGCAGCGGTATGATTGGCATTCCCGGTTTTTCAAAACGTTTGTTTGAAGCACTGGCCAATGAGAAAATCAATGTGATACTTATCACGCAAAGTTCATCTGAACATTCTATTTGCGTTGCAATAAATACCAGCAACGTTGTCAAAGCAAAACTTGCGGTTGATAAAGCATTTGAAATTGAGATCGCTCAAAAAAGAGTTGAGCCATTGATCATTGAAACAGATCAATCTATCATTGCATTGGTGGGTGATAAAATGAAAAGTCACCCTGGCATTAGTGGAAAAATGTTTGATGCTTTGGGAAGAAATGGTATCAATGTTCGTGCGATTGCACAAGGTTCATCTGAAAGAAATATTTCTGCAGTTATTGCAAACGCTGATATAAAGAAAGCAGTGAATGTTTTGCATGAAGCGTTCTTTGAATCTGTTTACAAACAACTCAACGTATTTATAATTGGCGTTGGAAATGTGGGAAGCAAGTTGTTGAATCAAATTAAACAACAGCAAAAATTTTTAGAAGACCATTTGAATTTGCAGATAAGAATTAACGGCATTGCCAACAGTAAAAAAATGTTGTTTGCCGATAATGGAAATGATATTGACTTAAGCAATTGGAAAGAACAACTGCAACAAAGTGAAAACATGCAGTTAAAAAAATTTGTTGACATAATTATTCAGAAGAATCTGCGCAATTCTGTTTTTGCAGATGTAACGGCAAACAGTTCTGTTGCTGAAGTGTATGAAAAATTATTATCGAAAGCGGTTTCGGTTGTTGCATGTAACAAGATAGCAGCTTCATCATCTTACAACCATTATTGCAACTTAAAATCTTTGGCGAAAGAGTACAGTGCGTTGTTCTTGTTCGAAACCAATGTGGGCGCAGGTTTGCCGGTAATTGGCACATTGAATGATTTAAGAAGAAGCGGTGATACAGTTACAAAAATTCAGGCTGTTTTATCAGGCACATTAAATTTTGTTTTCAATAATTATAATGCAACAAAACCATTTGCAGAAGTAGTAAAACAAGCGCAGGATGAAGGTTATACAGAACCAGATCCGCGTTTGGATTTAGGTGGTACAGATGTAATGCGTAAGATCTTAATTCTTGCACGTGAAGCCGGCGAAAAAATTGAAATGGATGACATCACCAACAACGGGTTTTTGCCGGCAGAATGTTTTGAAGGAAGTGTTGATGATTTTTATAAAACGATGCTGAAGCACGAAGATCATTTCAAAAAAATATACAAGGCTGCTGCCGATAAAAATTGCAAACTAAAATTTGTTGCAGAGTATTCAAATGGTAAAGCGCATGTCGGCTTACAACACATTCCAAATGATTCAGACTTTTATCATTTATATGGAAAAGATAACATCGTTTTATTTTATACAACACGTTATCCCGAGCAACCATTGGTAGTTAAAGGTGCTGGCGCTGGTGCAGAAGTTACAGCCAGTGGCGTATTTGCAGATATTATTCGTGTTGCAAGAGTGTAAGCCTCCCCAAACCCCTCCGGTGGAGGGGCTTATTAAGAACTTCATAAATGAGCGAGTTAGTAAAAAAGAAACAGGTCACAAACTCTCCCCCTCCGGGGGAGCGGGTGGGGGCTTTAGCTCCTGCAACTGTCGCAAATCTTGTTTGCGGTTTTGATATTTTAGGTTTGTGCTTGAATGAACCATGCGATGAACTAACCGTTGAAATAACAGATGAGCCCGGCGTGCACATCATCAACAAAGATGATTTTAATTTACCAACGCAAGCAGAAAAAAACGTAAGCGGTGCTGCATTGTTAGCATTATTGGAAGAAGCTAAAGATGTAAAAGGTTTCACCATTACAAGCAAAAAAAATATTATGCCCGGCAGCGGCATTGGTTCAAGTGCTGCAAGTGCTGCGGGCGTTGTTGTTGCAGCGAATCATCTTTTAAATAATCGTTTTACAAAACAGGATTTAGTGCGCTTCGCCATGAATGGAGAAAAGGTTGCTTGTGGTGTAAAACATGCAGACAATATTGCGCCTTGTATTTATGGTGGTGTAACGTTGATACGTTCTGTTTTTCCTTTGGATATTGTAAGCATTGAAGCGCCCGAGTTGCATGTAACGGTTGTGCATCCGCAGATTGAAGTGAAGACATCTGATGCGCGACAAATTTTAAAACAACAGGTGCAGTTAAAAGATGCCATCAAACAATGGGGAAATATTGCCGGACTCGTTGCGGGTTTAATCCATCACGATTACGATCTCATTGGTCGTTCGCTGGAAGATGTGATCATCGAACCTGTACGAAGTATTTTAATTCCGGGTTTTGATGATATAAAAAAAGCAAGCAAAGAAGCAGGTGCATTGGGTGGTGGCATTTCAGGTTCAGGTCCTTCAATTTTTATGTTGAGCAGAGATGCGCAAACTGCAAAGCATGTTGAAGCCGCGATGAAACACATTTATGATTCAATGAGCATCGCTTACCACACGCATGTAACAACAATTAATAAAGAAGGTGTGAAGATTGTCTGAACGTGGATTTAGAGGATTAATAAATTAAGGATTATAAGAAGCTGAATCAACATAACCCAAGACTTTAGTCTTGGGACTATGGATGAAATAGATAATTGGCTTTAGCCAAAGCGCTAATAAACTTAGATACTTTAAAAAGAAACTTTGGCTAAAGCCAATTATTATTCAACATCTTTTTTCCCAAGGTTGAAACCTTGGGTTAATAAAAAGTTTTATGTCTTATATAAAGATTTGGATACATGCTGTTTGGTCAACTAAAGACCGAGAGCCTGTTTTAAAACCCGATATTTTAAAACAAGTATGTAATCATATTTTTTCGAACGCAAAAGAGAAAGGCATTTACATCGATAGAGTTAATGGCTATGATGAACATATGCATGTGTTGATGCTTTTGAAACACGATAATAGCATATTCAAACAAATGCAATTACTAAAAGGCGAAAGTGCTTTTTGGATTAATAAATCTGGGTTACTTAAAGGCAAGTTTGAATGGGCTGATAAATATTTTGCCGCATCAGTGAGTGATGATAAGATTGACGCCGTAAGAGCTTATATAGATAATCAGCAAGAACATCATAGAAAAATAAATTTTACCGAAGAATATAAAAAATTTATTCAGAGTTTAGGATATGAGAAAGTAGACTTTGGCTAAAGCCAGTTAGTCTTAGTCGTCATCATCCCAAGGCTAAAGCCTTGGGTTAATAAAAACAACTACCGTAGCGTTGATAAAGAACTAAAAAATATTTGGCTTTCAAACTAACCCAAGCCTTTAGGCTTGGGAAAAAACAGGATATAGAATTGGCTTTAGCCAAAGTGAACTGAAAAATATTAGACTTAAAAAATGAATTACTACAGCTTAAATAAGATATCACCAAACGTAACTTTCGAAGAAGCAACTGTTCGCGGACAAGCGCCTGATAAAGGTTTATACTTTCCAGAGTTCATTCCAACATTATCAAAAGAGTTTATCGCCAACATCAAAACAAAATCAAAAGAAGAAATTGGTTTTGAAGTAATGAAACCTTTTGTTGGTGAAAGCATTCCGGATAGTGTTTTACATAACATCGTTAATGAAACAATCAGCTTTGATTTTCCTTTGGTGAAAGTGCATGAAGGTGTTTATGCGCTGGAATTATTTCACGGACCAACATTGGCGTTTAAAGATGTTGGCGCAAGATTCATGAGCCGCTGTTTAGGTTATTTTAATCGAAATAAAAATCATCATACAACTGTTTTGGTGGCAACATCTGGCGATACCGGCGGCGCTGTTGCCAATGGTTTTTTAGGTGTTGAAGGTGTTGATGTCATTATACTATATCCGTCAAAAAAAGTAAGCACTGTTCAAGAGTTGCAACTAACAACTTTAGGTAAAAATATTTCAGCGTTGGAAGTTAGTGGCAGCTTTGATGATTGCCAGGCAATCGTTAAACAAGCATTTACAGATACTGATTTGAATAATAAATTTTCGCTTACTTCTGCGAACTCAATCAACGTTGCAAGATGGCTGCCGCAACAGTTATATTACTTTTATGCGTATCAGCAATGGCAACATGATGAACCGCCGGTTATCAGTGTTCCTTCAGGCAACTTTGGAAATATTTGTGCAGGAATTTTAGCGCATGTTTCAGGTTTGCCCGTTAAACATTTTATCGCAGCATGTAATTCAAATGATGTAGTGCCGGCGTTTTTGCAAACAGGAAATTATCAACCTAAAAAAACAATAGCAACAATTTCAAATGCGATGGATGTTGGCAATCCAAGCAACTTTGTTCGTGTGCTTGAATTATTTCATCAACATGTTGGCGATTTAAAAAAAGTGTTAACCAGTTATAGCATTAGCGATGCGGCAACAAAAGCAACTATCGGCGAAGTGTTCTATCAATATAATTATACATTAGATCCGCATGGTGCTGTTGCTTATTATGCATTGATTGATTATTTAGGTGATACCATTAACTCCCCTTCAGGGGATGGGGGCGGTATATTTTTAGAAACTGCACATCCGGTAAAATTTCCTGAAACTGTTGAAGCAGCAACCGGTAAAAAAATTGAAATACCGAAGAACATTCAATATTTATTCAATCAAAAAAAACAAAGCATTGTAATGAATGCTTCGTTTGATGATTTTAAAGATTGGATGATGAGCAGGTAATAACAACAACTTAATTTTATTTTTATACAAATACCGGGAAGAAAATTAAAAATTTCATTTCAGATCAATCTAAATGTTTTTATTTACACTCATATCTAAACTGATTGCCTGAATGAAAAATTTACAAGCGAATGCTAAACTACGTTTTAATTATTGGCTGATTATAGAAAAAATTATTGGCTGTATTCTTTTGTTGTGGTCTGTATTTGTTTTAGCGAGTATACTATCTGTTGTTTCAGGTATGCTTCGTTACGGTTATATCGCGGCAGGCAACACTTCGCTCAGTTCGATCGCGATAAAAAATCATCTCGTAATCATCATAAGCATTCTTTGTTTATTTGGCAGTTGGATGTTATTGTTCAAAGATAAAACAGGTTGGTTTCTTTGCGTGATAAGCTCCTTAATATATGGCGTTAATTTGTTGCTGTCATCAAGGTCGAAAGCCGTTGATAGCACATTAGCTTATGCTGAACATTATAAAAGTTATGGAATTGCCTCGTTGCTATTTTTTATAATTTTTATTTTACTTCTTTTAAAACC
>JBEHXR010000194.1:0-7293 GCA_048498595.1 Bacteroidota bacterium | reverse complement strand
ATTACCTATTGCACCGTATGCAGAACAGGCAGAGCATATAGTCCGTACGTAAATGGAAAACTTGAAAATTTCAGATTGGTTGGCATGGATCATTTCAACGCGATGTTTGAAGATGCAACAACAAAAAGCTGGTGGCGGCAGGAATCCGGAACTGCCATTGCCGGTGCATTAAAAGGAACTTCACTAAAAGAAATTCCATCACAGCAAATGGCATTGGGTGACTGGCTGGCATTGCATCCGGACAGTTACGTGTTGCAACCCGATTCAAACTTTAAAAAAGAATATGCAGACTTAAAAGGTTATGATGTTGATACATTAAAAAGCAGTTTGGAAAAAAGAGACAGTGCTTCATGGAAATTGAAATCCTGGGTGGTTGGCGTGAATATAAATAATCATTTTAAAGCTTACGACTGGAATGAATTAGCAAACAAAAAAATGATAGAAGATTCTTGCGCAGGCACGCCTTTGTTATTAACGTTAAGCAGAAGCGAACGAAGTTTTTATGCATTCAGCAGAATTACATTCAACGGCACTTTACATTTTACTTACGACACCACAACGCAGGTTTTGCGGGATGATAAAACACAATCAACCTGGAGTATGAATGGTGTTTGTATTGATGGTGTAATGAAAGGCGACCGTTTACAAACAGTTCGGGCTTACCAGGAATTCTGGCATTCCTGGAAAACATTTCATCCGCAAACAGATACATTTTAACAGGTTAACCGGTAAAGAATAAATCAAATGGTTATCTATACTTTTAAGGCTTTATTTGTAGCCTTTTTTAATATATTTATTTGATGAAGCACGGCTGCCAGTGGCATTTTGAAACACAGCCCGTAAAGCCAGGTATCCGGCAGGTGTGAATTGTGTAACATACTTATTTAATTGTGTAATGCTTTATAAGCAAACCCGTGCCACCTTTATATGTGTAATAATTTATTATACTTCATAGAAGATTAAAATCTTTGTTTTCAATTCAGGGACACTGCATTTACAGACAAGACAACGGAAAAAATTTTCCTTCACAAGAAAACTTTCCACAAAACAAGTTACGATAAGAAATATTGATCAGAATAAACAATCAGAAGGATATAAATTGAAAAACTAAGCTTTTGAAGCTGTTTGCAATAAAGAGCCGGTCTTGAAAGAGTACCGGCTTTTTCTATTACGGATCCGGTGCTGTGGGTTGCATGGTGCTGGTACAAAGCATTAAGATAGTCTCCAAGCGGTGCGATTGCCAGTCCAAAAATAATACCTCCGATAGCAAGGCGGGAAGGACGCCCTACTGATACTTCGCACGATTATGAATATACCGATTGGAACCAGGTGAAAGAATTTGTGAACCTTTTTGCTGATAAGCTACGGCATTAAATACTGCTATAATTCTTACACATTTCTTTACAGAATTTACATAATTCGCAGGTTTGTTATCTTATTTGAATTTTGTTCGTCCATAATAGTATGATAACAGATGCTATACCCCTGCCTGAAAAGATTCCTGAAATATTAGTAGATTTATTATTGATGCAACATCTGAGTTAAATTGACCCTGTGGCGCAACGATCACTTAAACATCATATCCTATAGAATTACATGAAGTCACACATTTTGCAAAAGCTGCATTACAGGCTGTGACAAACTGCCATTGATAATCTTAAAGGAAGGATGTTCTTCAGCTCCCGGGTTAACACTGGCTTTAATTTTCATACTGCATTACTATTTTTTACTTAAGTTTAGGTATTGTATAATGGCGACACTTTTTAATATAAAACATACGACCGACAGGTATGCGGAACTCACCTGATCAAAAAAAGTTTATAGCATTTTAGTATTCAATTGCGGGCTTTAAAGCGTAATTGCTTCCCGGTTTAATTTTTTCTGTACCCTGATATCACGAACCAATGAAACTTTTTATAAAAAATATGGTCAGTTTGCGTTGCAAGATGTTAGTAAAAGCCGAATTGGAAAAAATGCATTTGCCCTATAAAGTTATAGAGCTGGGCGAAGCAGAATTAGGGGAACCCATTTCTGCTAAACAGCGTGATGAATTAAAAACATCACTGTTAAAGGCCGGGCTTGAATTAATGGATGATAAAAAAGCCATGCTGGTAGAAAAAATTAAAAATGTAGTTATTGAAATGGTACATTATGCCGATGAATTGCCGCAAACAAATTTTTCCGATTACTTAAGTGAAAAGCTGCAGCATAATTATACTTATCTCTCCAATCTTTTTTCAGAAGTAAAAGGCATTACAATAGAGCATTACATTATTATTCATAAAATTGAAAAAGTAAAAGAACTTATTATTTATGATGAGTTAAACCTTACCGGGATTGCTTATAAATTAAATTACAGCAGCGTGGCGCATCTTTCAAATCAATTTAAAAAAATAACAGGTTTAACGCCGACCTTTTTTAAAAAGCTTAAAGATAAAAGACGTTCTCCGCTGGAAGATGTGTGAATCATGCAAGTTTTATAAACATTTGTGTAAGAATAACGGATAAAGTTTAAGCATCTTTACATTAACAGACAATAGATGGAAAATAAGAATAGAAATAAGGATAACACAGAATTAAAAAAATCGGTTTCTCACATTATTGTTGAAATAATAGAATATGTGCCTAATGCGGTGGTGAGTAAAACCATTATTAAAAAATCAACAGGAAATATTACTGCCATGTCTTTTGCAGAAGGCGAAGAATTAGGTTTAAAAATAACGCCATTTGATACTTTCGTTCAGATTGTTGATGGCAGTGCAGAACTTATTATTGATGAAAAGAAATACCAGCTTGAATTAGGTGCAGGAATTATAATACCGGCCCACACACAGCATTGCTTTAATGCAAACAAACGGTTTAAAATGATCTCTACCGTTATAAAAAGCGGTTACGAAGATTAAGTTGATTCATATACCCATTACATCTCCACCATAAATTATTCATTTGCCAATAATAATAACCTGTGAATTATATAATTTTTAATTGCGATTATGTAATCTTTTTAATGAAAATTTTCTCAACTTGCCTGGTGCTATGGGTATTGTAAAAAATATATTTTTAGTTGATGATGATACAGACGACCAGGCATTTTTTGTTGAAGCAATAAGCGGGCTTAAAAATATTAGTTTATCTGGCGTAGCAAATAACGGCGCGGAAGCGCTCGATCTGCTTAATAATTGCGCTTTACTTCCTGATTTTGTTTTTCTTGATTTCGATATGCCATTAATGAACGGCATAGAATGTTTGCGCGGGATAAAGAAACTTTCACGCACCAAAGATATCCCTGTTATTATGCTTTCGGGTGCAATTGAACAGGCAGAATTTAGCAGAGAACTTGGCGCGAAAGGGTTTATTAAAAAATCTGATGATATTACAGTACTTCGAAAAGAACTGGATAGGATAATTAACCTGGGTATTACGGTTAATTATATAATTACAGATCAAACTAAATCACCTTCCATTATAAAAAACAGGTCATGAAAAAAAATCAAAAAAAAATTGTCATAAATAAACGGGGAAGCGGGGATTTTAAAGTATATGTCTTATATCCTGAAAATGCAATTGCAGATACCGGCCACAAAAAACAGCAGCAAATAAAAAATACCGGTTTTGAAACTGCATTAAATGCTAAAGAACTTCATGGTGTAATAAGTATAAATACGCCTTATTCCAACCCAAAATAAAGAACTATCTTTTTCAGTAAAATAAATTTTACAACTACCTGTTAAATTACGCAACAGTTTTAGTTTTTAATTCGAATTCATCTATAATTTTTTTGGTATAAAAAATTACCTGGTTAGAAATTGAAGAATTAATTATGCAGCCGGTAACCCATGTTTTAGTATCTATATTTTTAAAAAGCGAAAACGGCAGATAGCCCCGCAATTTCATATCGTATCTGAAGGCCGGATAGTTTGGTTGATGTTGTTTGTTTTGGGGAGAAAAGATTATTTCTGTTCGTTCAACCGGACCACAAAATTCACCCCAATGAATATTCATATGCATAACAGTGAATATAAGCTATTAATCCGGGCTTTGCAATTATTATTTATTCAGAAGATTATCAAGTTTTAAATTTATCTCTTTCAGCAAATTAAATTGCTTTTCCTGTGTATCGAAAAGGGTTTTAATTTGTTCTTTTAATAATAAGTCCATCTTTTGATGCAGGCTTCTGATTTGCATTTCTGCTTTAAGATTTATAAGGTAATCGTTTTCGTTTCTCATCCTGTCCTTTTCCTCCAGCCTGTTTTGGCTCATCATAATTACCGGAGCCTGCAATGCTGCAATACAGGATAGTATCAGGTTCATTAAAATAAAAGGATAAGGATCAAATTTATAATGCCCCATGGCTACCACATTAAAAATAATCCAACCCGTTAATACTATACCAAATAAAATAATAAATTTCCAGCTTCCGCCAAAACGTGCAACCTTATCAGAAATTTTTTGCCCCGGCGTTAATACATCCAGGGTGGGATGTAAAAGATTGTGAATAATGAGTTCTTCTTCTTCAAGCGTATCCTTTACTATTTTATGCAACTTATTAAGATGTTCGTTCTCATCAAATAATAGCTGATCAATTTCTTTGTTATCCATACAAAAAGTGATTGAAGAAATAACGTTGCACAATTTAAAATTAAAACGGAAAGTATGGCTCCGTTTTATTCTTAAATACACGAACTTTTAATTCAACAAAACTACTTTTAAAGTTTTCTGTTGTTCCTTTTCGAAATACAGCATACTAAAGCCGGATATTGTGCAGGCGTGAATTGTGTAACATACTTATTTAATTGTGTAATGCTTTATAAGCAAACCCGCGCCACCTTTGTATGTGTAATAATTTATTACACTTCATAGAAGATTAAAACCCCTGTTTTCAATTCAGGGACACTGCAATTCGCAGACAAGACAAAGGAAAAATTTTTCCTTCACAAGAAAACTTTCCACAAAACATTATCATGAAAAAACTTTATTTAGGAATACTCCTTGCGGGTATTATTACGCCTTTGTTTCTCCAGGCACAAACTTTTCCGGGCTATCGAACGGGAAATTATACAGGTGTAAACGGCGTATTTTTTAATCCGGCAAATATTGCAGACAGCCGTTACCAATTAGATATAAACCTGTTTTCAATAAATGGATTTGTTGGTAACAACCAGGGTTCGCTTGGTGTAAAAGACCTTACAAAAACGTTTAATTCAGATTCTTTAAAAAGCTTTTTGTTCGGCAGAAATAATGGTCATATCAGCAGCCTTATTAATGCGGATGTGTACGGTCCTTCGGTAATGTTTAACCTGGGGCGCCGTTCAGCAATGGCGATCACTACCAGGGCACGTGTTTTTTCAAATGCAAGAAATATAGACGGAACATTAGCGCAAACATTTATTGATGGCGGCGCGGCAAGTACAGGTGTAACATATCCTGCAAACTTTACCGCTTCAAATTCAAATATAAATGCAGCAGCATGGAGTGAGTATGGACTGTCTTACTCAACTGTATTAAGCCCGGATAAAAGCACGAATTTTTTTAAGGCAGGTCTTACAGTTAAATACCTTGCAGGCACTGCTGATGCGTATTTAAACATGAATAATACCAGCGGCACTATAAATTATAATGCAGCAGATGGTACCTACCTTACAAATACAAAAGGTGATATTTCTTTAAATACCACGGATGCAAATTTTAGCAACTATAAGTTTAAAGACTTCTTTAAATTTAATGGTCATGGCGTGGGGGCAGATTTTGGTTTGATATATGAATACAGACCTGGATCGATGACGCATGACAATTATAAATACCAGGATGACCGCTTCGCCAATAAATACAAATTTAAAGTTGGACTTGCAGTACTGGACGTTGGTAAAATAAAGTTTAATAAAACAGACGCCTCTTCGGGAAACTATACGGTTGATATACCGGATGGTCAGCAATTTTCTGTGAATCAATTTAAGAATCAGCCAATAAATAATTATGTATCCGTTTTAGATAGTTCTGCATTTTTCTCAAGAGGTGCCAAAGGCGCAAATGATCATAATACATACAATGTTTCATTACCTACAACTGTGCAGGCAAATATTGATTATAATATCAACAATAGCTTTTTTGTAAATTTCAACGGGCAGTTTGCTTTCAACGAAAAAAAGGATCTGAATTTATTCGCTTATAATTCATATTCCATAACGCCCCGTTTTGAAACTAAAAGCTTTGGCGTATCTGTTCCTTTCAATTATAACAATCTAACGAAATTCAATGCAGGTCTTTCATTGCGTGCCGGGCCCGTTTTTGTAGGATCAGGCAGTGCTTTTACAGCACTTTTAGGTAAAAGCAAACAGGCAGATTTTCATGCCGGTGTGCATATAGGCATTCCTTACAAAAAGAAAATGAAACCCGATACAGATGGCGATGGACTCTTTGATGATGTTGATAAATGTCCTGCCGTGTTTGGTTTAGCAAGATATGATGGTTGTCCTATTCCTGATACGGATGGCGACAGTATAAATGATGAGGAAGATAAATGTCCAACCGTATTTGGTTTGGCAAGATATAATGGCTGCCCGATTCCTGATACGGATGGAGATGGCATAAATGATGAACAGGATAAATGCCCCACAGTTACCGGGATTGAGAAATATAATGGTTGCCCTGTTCCTGATACAGATAGTGATGGTGTAAACGATGAACAGGATAAATGCCCAACGTTGGCTGGTCCTGCAAAATATAACGGCTGTCCTGATACGGATAGTGATGGTGTAATTGATCCTGAGGATCTTTGTCCAACCGAAGCCGGCCCTGCATCTTCAAAAGGATGTCCCGCAGAAAAAGTAGCTGTTGAGATCACGGCTGATTTTAAAAACATTTTGTTTGATTTCGGCAAAGCAACTATTCGTCCTGAATCAATGAATATTATAGTGAATGCTACAAAAACCATGAACGAACAAATTCCCAATTCTTCGTTTTATATTGATGGTTATACAGACAATGTAGGAAGTACTGCGGCTAACAAGTCTCTATCTAAAAAAAGAGCGCAGGCAGTTGCCAATGCATTGATTGCTGCAGGCATTGATAAAAATCGTATTATGGCAAGAGGACTTGGAGAAGAAAATCCAAAATGCGATAATAAAACGGATGAAGGAAGACAGTGCAACAGGCGTGTAGAGGTTACGATAAGAAACATTGATCAGAAAAAAGAATCAGAAGGATATAAATTGAAGAACTAGCTTTTGAAAAGCGGTTTGCAGATTTAAAAAGCCGGTCTTGAAAAAGTACCGGCTTTTTCTTTCAGGTTTATAG
>JBEHXR010000193.1:0-7358 GCA_048498595.1 Bacteroidota bacterium | reverse complement strand
AAGTATTTAGCTGTGGCTTTTTGTTCAGCCATAGGCGCCCACGCACCAATATGACTCAAAAATGCTTTCATCTTTGCAATTACTTTTTCAGGCCCAAGTGCCCATCCTACACGCACACCGGTTGCTGCAAATGCCTTCGAAATGCCATCAATAAAAATTGTGTAATTACGCATGTGCGGATTTAAAGAAACAGGGTTATAATGTTTGATGTCACCATAAGTTAAGGTCCAGTACATCTGGTCAAACATTAAGTATAGTTTTTTTTCACCTTCTTTGCGCTTTTTATTCTCCGCGACAACTAAATCACAAATTTCTGAAAGCGTTTCTTTATTTAATGTTGTTCCGGTTGGATTTTGCGGTGTGCAAAGACAGATAAGAGAAGCACCACTAATATGCTTTGCAATGTCTTCTGCTGTAGGCATGAAATTATTTTCCGGGGTAGCTTCAATTACTGCATGAGAAGCCTTGTTAAGATTGGTGTAATGATTATTATTCCATGATGGAACAGCGTAGATTACTTTATCGTCTTCATTAACCAAAGCTTTAAATAGCGAATAGATCAACGGTCTTCCACCGGATGCAACAAGAATTTCAGGCAGCGTGTATTCTAAATTCTCCCATTCTTTTATAAAGATTGAAATTGATTCACGCAATTCAAAAACACCTTCAGCGGGAGGATAACTGGTGTTATGATGCTGATAACTTTCAATAATATGTTCTTCTAATCTTTTTGGTATTGGAAAAATTTCAGGATCAAAATCGCCTATTGTAAAATTATAAATCTGCTCACCCTTTCTTTTGCGTTCACTAATGGCGTTTCCGAGTTTTACAATCTCACTTCCCACCATTGCTTCTGCTAACTCACTTAATTTTTCCATGCATTATCGTTTGCTGCAAATGTAAGGCTTGATATTAAAGGGATTTTTGTGACTAAGAAACTAACTTTTATTTTATTTTTTTGCGGCTTGCTTTTCTTTGAAAGTCTTTATATAGTTTTTTGTGAACTCGCTTAAAACAAGTTTGCCGCTAATGGTTGCGCGGTCATGCAAAAGTTTATCCCAATTTTCGGTGCCTTGCCATAAAACTTTTTTTAATGCAACCATTGCAGCTGACGTAGTATGTAGTAAAGAGGTAATTAAACTTTGAATGGATTCATCAAGGCTTTCGACAGAATGGTGTAATTCTAAATATAAACCTTTGCGATGTGCCCAATCTGAACTATGCCATGATGATGCATCAATACTTAATTGACTAAAAAATGCTGTGCCGATTTTCCTTTCAATTGCAGGACCAACAACAAAAGGTCCAATGCCCAAAGCAAGTTCACTTAGTTTAATATCTGCTCCTTCAAGCGCAAAAGAATAATCACATGCTGCAGCAATACCAACGCCGCCGCCCACACATTTACCATGAATTCTGCCAATAACAAATTTTGGGCATTTGCGAATGGCGTTTATTACGTTTGCGAAACCAAGAAAGAATCTTGTGCCTTCTGTTTCGTTGCTTATCGAAGCAAGTTCATCAAAAGAAGCGCCGGCACAAAATGCCCTGTCACCACCACTGCGCAACAAGATCAGTTTGCAGTTATCATTCTCTCCTGCAAAATGGATTTCCTGGGCTAACTCTTCTAAAATTTTTCCTGGCAGCGAATTGCTTTGCGGATGAAAAAATTCAATCGTTGTTACTCCATTATGTGTTTCGGTTTTTACATAACCGTCGTTAAATTGGTGTATCATATCACTAATTTTTTTTAGCTACCATTGTTAAGATTGTTGCAATGCCAACCTGCTCGTTTGTTTCATCAAATATTTCAACCAGCCACTTTACAATTCCTTTTTCAATATCATCGCCGCGCTTAAAATCTTCCGGTTTATTAATTATTCTTTTATCGTTTGGTAATTTTTCTTTACAGGTAAATTTTATATAAATCTCTGCGCCGGGATAAACTGGTTTTGTAAACCGCAATTCATCAATTCCATAATTTAATAGAACGGGATTTTTTTCATAACTATCAACAAACAAACCCGCAGCAATACTCATAATAAAATAACCATGCGCAACCTGTTGCTCAAACATAGTTCCGTTAAAATCAGTTGCTTTAATATGCGCATAAAAATGGTCGCCGCTTAAATCCGCAAAGTTGTTTATGTCTTCACTTGTTATAGTTCTTTTTTGTGTAATGATCTGATCGCCGATGTTCAATTCTTCAAAATATTTTTTAAAAGGATGAACATCTGTTTCTATTCCTTTTGCATGTTGCTGATAAATGTTTGTAATATTTGTAATTGATGTTGGTGAACCTTGAACTGCCACACGTTGCATATAATGTTTTACACCACGAACGCCGCCCATTTCTTCGCCGCCGCCTGCTCTGCCCGGACCACCATGCACCAACATTGGTAATGGTGAACCATGGCCTGTACTTTCTTTTGCACAATCTTTATTCAGCACTAAAATTCTTCCATGATGTGTGCCTGCACCCAACACATATTGCTTTGCAATTTCATCATCTGTTGTTACAATAGATGAACACAAAGAACCTTTGCCCATTTTGCTCAAAGCAATCACTTCATCCATATTTTTATATGGCATGATGGTGCTTACAGGTCCGAATGCTTCTGTTTCATGAACAGTTGTTGATGCAAATGGTTTTTCATTCAATAATAATAACGGAGAAAGAAATGCGCCTTTATTAGCATCAGCATCTACAACATCAACGCTATCTAATGAACCATAAATTATTTGTGATGATGCGAGTAATTTTTGCACTTGTTGTTTCACTTCTTCGCGTTGCGATTTTCCAACCAGTGAACCCATTCTTACTTTATCATTTAACGGATTGCCAATAACCGTTTGTGATAGAGATTGCGTCAAACTTTTCCATACATCTTCCATTTTATTTTCAGGCACAAAAATTCTGCGAATGGCTGTACATTTTTGTCCCGCTTTCACCGTCATTTCTTTTCTGATCTCTTTAATAAAAATATCCCATTCTGCATCTTGCGGCGTTACATCATCACCCAACACAATACAATTTAAACTATCGGCTTCCATATTGAATGGAACCGATTCGTTTAAAATTCTGTCATGCTTTTTTAGTTTTAACGCAGTTGATTTTGAACCGGTAAATGTTATAACATCCTGCGATGTTACATGATCTAACAAATCGCCAACATTACCACAAATTAATTGCAAAGCACCTTCAGGCAAAATATTTGAAGAGATGATTTCTTTAACAACCGCTTCAGTTAAGAAACTTGTAATAGTTGCAGGTTTTACAATAGCAGGAACACCAGCAAGCCAGTTGACGGCCACTTTTTCTAACATGCCCCACACCGGAAAATTAAATGCGTTGATGTGAATTGCAACACCTTCTTTCGGCACCAAAATATGATGTGCCATGAACGTATTGTTTTTGCTTAAGTTTAAACCTTCGCCATCAACAGCAAAAATTTCATCACTAAATTTTTTTCTTAACGAGGCATAAGAAAAAAGATTTCCGATGCCACCTTCAATATCGATCCAGCTATCTGCTTTTGTTGCTCCTGTTTTATAAGAAAGCGCATAAAATTTTTCAAGATGATCGCGCAAATGCATGGCTAATGCACGTAACATTCTGCCGCGTTCATGAAAAGTTAGTCTGCGCAAATTTGGATTGCCAACTTTATGCGCATAATTAATCATGGCTTTAAAATCTAAACCTTGTGTGGTTGCTGTTGCAATTGTTTCGCCCGTAACTGCATTATATAAAATTTGCCCATCGCCATCACCCTTAACCCAATTTCCTTCAACAAAATTTTCAAGCTTATTCATACGGTAAATATTGCAACAAAACTAACAGACATATGCTTAAAAAATATTAAAGAATCGCGATGTTTATCTAATTATTCGCTTAAACAATTTCAACTTTCCTTTTAATGGTGGATAGCGTAATGCCGGATCGAACCAGGTTGGCGTTTTCATAATTGCTTTGTAATGACTAAAAGTTTCGAAAGAATATTTGCCATGATATTTTCCTACGCCGCTGTTGCCAATTCCGCCAAACGGTAAATTATAATTCGTGAGATGCCAGCTTGAATTATTTATGCATCCGCCACCAAAAGCAATGTTATTGAGCCAGTAATTTTCTTTTTGTTTTGATGATGTATAAACATACAGCGCCAGCGGATTTGGATTTTGTTCGATAATCTTTTTTGCTTCTTCTTCCGAGTTAAAAATAATAACGGGAAGAATCGGTCCAAAGATTTCTTCCTGCATTAAATCGTTCTTCAGTGAATGTGTTTCAACAATTGTTGGTTCGATAAAAAGCTTTTCCCTGTTATATTTTCCGCCATAAATAATTTTTTGATTATTCAGGTAACTGATTAATCGATCAAAATTTTTATCGTTAATAATTTTTGCATACTCATTATTGCTTGAAACGTTCTCTGTAAAAAACTTTTTTATAGTAAAGATTAAATAATCAACAAATTCATTTTTAATTTTTGAATGAACGAGCAAATAATCCGGCGCAACACACATTTGTCCTGCGTTTGAAAATTTTGTTACCGCAATGCGTTTTGCTGCTACTTTAATGTTTGCATCATCTTCAATAATACAAGGAGATTTTCCGCCAAGTTCAAGTGTAACAGGAATTAAATTTTCAGCAGCCATTTTATAAATAATTTTCCCGGTTGATGTACTGCCCGTATAAAAAACATGATCGAAAATGAAGTTGTTCATCATCTGCGGAATTACAATATGACCTTCACCTTCCATATAAAAAATATATTCTTTATCAAAAACGTCTTCAATAATTTTTTTCATTACTGAAGATGTTGCAGGCGCAAATTCACTTGGCTTTAATACAACACAATTTCCTGCAGCAATTGCACCAACCAAAGGCGTAAATAATAATTGAAACGGATAATTCCATGGACCGATTATAAGCACAACACCTAATGGTTGCGGCATTACAAAACTTGATGAAGGAAGGTTTAATAAATTGGTTGAAACTTTTTCTGTTTTCATCCACGCATGCAAATTTTTTATTGCGTTACTTATTTCAGCAACAACAAATCCGATTTCTGTAACCCAGCTTTCTTCTTTATTTTTTTTAAGATCTGTGTATAAGCAATTGTATAAATCTTCTTCATGTTTAAGAATAGATTTTTTAAGCTGCTTCAATTTTTCTTTCCTGAAAGCAAAACCTTTTGTTGCATTTGTTTTATAATATTCTCTCATCAATTGCAACTGATTAAAGAGGCTTACTTGTGAATCTTGCTGCGCCATGTATATGTCAATTAAAAAATTCTTAAGCTCAAGTTATAAATTCTTTGTAAAGAAATTTGGAAGTACATTTAGCGTTTCTGAATTTCAGCAACTAATTGTGGTAAATGAAAGTACTTATTGATTATATACAAGAACTGTTTGTGGCTTATGCAAACCAGCTGCCGCAACATATTGAACAGTTGCCACGCACCGGCAGCGACAGAATTTATTTTAGAATATTTCATGATAATAAAAGTTTTATTGCTACTTATAATTTGAATATAAAGGAGAATAAAACATTCATCGCTTTCAGCAAACATTTCAAACAAAAAAAATTACCTGTTCCTGAAATTTTATTTATGAATGATGAAGGAACGATTTACCTGCAGCAAGATTTAGGAACGGTTTCATTACTTGACGTTTTAGAAAAGAACGGGCAAGATGATTATGTTTTTGCATTGTATAAAAAATGTCTTCATAGTTTAGCCAAACTGCAGATAAAGGGTGATAAAAATCTGGACTATGATCTTTGCTTAACAGCAAAAGAATTTGGCAAGCAGGCAATACTTAGCGACCTGTTATATTTTAAATATTATTTTTTAGACACACTTCAACTGCCTTATGATAAGCAGGCAATGATGGACGATTTTGATGCGCTTTCGATCTATCTAACCAAAACAGAATACAAATATTTTATGTTTCGGGATTTTCAAAGTCGCAACATCATCATTGATAACAATGAAGTATATTTTATAGATTTCCAGGGCGGAATGAAAGGGGCATTGCAGTACGATGTAGCGAGTTTATTATGGCAGGCAAAGGCGCAGTTAAATGATGAATGGAAAGAAAATTTGCTTAACTATTATCTTGATGAAATTGATGGGTTGCTTGTAAAGCCTGTTGACAGAAATATTTTTATTGGACAGTATAATGGTTATGTTTTGATACGCTTGTTGCAGGTGCTTGGCGCTTATGGTTTCCGTGGTTTGTTTGAACGAAAAGCATTTTTTTTAACGAGTATTCCATTTGCTATTAGAAATCTAAAAAAATTTTTAGAAAACAGTCACCTGGGAATTGCAACGCCTGAACTCGATCGTATGCTTAATATAATTACAAGTGCAGAAATTATTAAAAGATTTGAACCTTTTCAGCCGGATGACCAAACAAGTCTTGTTGTAACTGTAAACAGTTTTTCGTACAAAAAAGGTTTACCGTTTGATGAAAGTGGCAATGGCGGTGGCTTTGTTTTTGATTGCAGGGGTTTGCTAAACCCGGGAAGATTTGAAGAATTTAAAACGCTAACCGGTAACGATAAAAATGTAATAAATTTTTTAGAACTGCGTACCCGCATGAACGAATTTTTAAATGGCGTTTATGATGTAATTGATATTTCTGTTGAAGATTATATCAAGCGAGGATTTACAAACCTGATGATAAATTTCGGTTGCACCGGCGGACAGCATAGAAGTGTATATGCTGCCGAGCAAACAGCAAAACGTCTAAAAAATAAATACAAAGTGCAGGTAATAATTCGTCATTTGAATGAAGCGAATTGGGTTAAGGGAAGCGGAAATTATAAACAGGAAGTTGCACTATGAAAGCAATGTTACTTGCTGCCGGTTTTGGCACCCGTTTAAAACCATTCACAAATACACAGCCGAAGGCGCTTGCCGTTGTAAATGGCAAAACTTTATTGCAGCGTAATATTGAATACCTGCAGGGATTTGATATTTACAAAGTGATCGTGAATGTGCATCATTTCGCAGAGCAGATAATTAGTGCGATTGAACAAAATAAAGGCTGGGGAAGTGAGATAACGATCTCTGATGAAACAGATGCCATATTAGAAACCGGTGGTGGTTTAAAAAGAGCAGGCTGGTATTTTAAAGATGAAGATGATTTTGTACTGATGAATTGTGATGTACTTACAGATTTATCTTTAAATGAAATGATATCTTTTCACAAAAAAAATAAACCTTTAGCAACATTAGCAACAACAAATCGGGAATCATCCCGCTACTTTTTATTTAATGATGAAAATATTTTATGCGGATGGAAAAATGTAAAAACAGGGGAAGAAAAAATCATTCGCAAAGAAAAAAATTTAA
>JBEHXR010000192.1:0-7406 GCA_048498595.1 Bacteroidota bacterium | reverse complement strand
ATAAACCATTAACATCACCTTTGTAATATCAATCTATATAACATTAGTGGAGCAGCAACCACTACAAAAACGGGCGAATCCGAAAAGCCAAATGAGTAGGAACAAAATCAATATATGCCAAACAACAGTGTTTCCTTACACAGAGTAATTAAAGCCTCTCCCGAAAAAGTATACAGAGCATTTACCGAAGCGTTAGCAATTGCTTCATGGTTGCCACCGTATGGTTTTCTATGCACAGTACATGAATTGAATGTTGAGGTTGGCGGAAGTTTTAAAATGTCATTTCATAATTTTTCAACCGGCAACGGTCACTCATTTGGTGGAAAATATGTGGAGGTTAAACCGAACGAGTATTTAAAGTATACCGACATATTTGATGATCCAAATCTTTCGGGTGAAATGATGACTTCTGTTTCATTCAAAAAAGTAATGATAGGAGCAGAAATAAAAATTTTGCAGGAAGGGATACCTTCCGTTATACCCGCTGAAATGTGTTACCTCGGCTGGCAGGAATCATTAGAAAAGCTAATGAAGCTGGTTGAGCCTCAAATTCCTGATGCTTAAGTTAATTCGAATAAACGCAGCATGTAATAGCATGCTGCGATACCTGCTCAAATATGAGCAGCTTAAATTTTGTGTAAACGACTAAGTGTTCTGAAATTAATTAGCTACTAAGTTTCCGATGCTTTAAGCAACTGCAAGCTTTGTAAACTCTGCACCGTTAAACATGCGGCATAAACTGTAATCATGCGTTTTTTGCCACTGTTTTAAATTAGCTTCTGAAACTACACGCCAGAAATTTTTCAACTTTAATTCTTGTGCATCGGGTGTTTGAATAAACACAGCAGCAACTGAATTGCGTGTTTTAAAGCTTATACGAATAACGGAATTTACATCCGGGTTTGATGAAAAGAATTTTTCTATTTGTTCAACTGTCATATAAAATAAAAATTGGTTAACTGATTTTTTTTACGTTGGTAGCACTTGGTCCTTTTAAACCATGCTCTGTGCTAAAACTCACTTTATTGTTTTCTTTTACAGGTTCTGTAAGCTGGTTAACATGTACAAAGATACTTTCGTGTGTTTTAAGATCTTTTATAAACCCATAACCTTTTGCTTCATTAAAAAAACTAATTATTCCTTCTCTTACGGCACCGGGTTCTTCTTCTACATATTTAGGAACACTGGTTTGCATATCTTCCTGCTTAAAAAACTTTTTCTTTTTAGGGTCTGGGGGTTCAGAAGAAAGATTACCATTCTCATCAATATACGCCATCATTTCATCAAGGCTTTTTCCTTTTTTTGCATTTGCCTTACGCTCCTGCATCTTCTCCAACTTTTCCCTTTTTTGCTGTAATCTTTTTTTTTCTTTTTCTTTTTTGTTGAATGTTTCTTTTGATTTTGCCATAATTGAATAAATGCCTGCTTTTTTAAAAAGGTTTTTATTATTTGCTGTATAAGCTGCTAAGATTTAATGAATATTTTTCTTCTCTGAACATTGCATAAAAATCAGAAATATAATTCTGCAGCTGGTGCAGGTATTCAATTTTAGCCCTGCTTTTTGAAATTCTTAAACCATAAAAAAAGCCATCCGGTTTTAAAGTAATACTTATTCCTTGTCCCTGCCAGGTGTTTTGATTTTCATCATTCGTAAACAACAACTGCTGCAATATAGAAGTGGTGAGCGCTATGCCTGATATTTCAGTATTGGAATAATAGCTGCTTTCAGGAAAAGTATCTAACAACACTCTTTTATTTTCAACTTTTATAACGGTTGTTGTTGCACCTGAAGCAGAATGTAATACCTGATTACCGGTTCTTATATCTTGTAGTTCTAACATTTTTATGTGCGCCTTTTCATCTTGTAAAACAAGCGGCGATGCGTTGTGTTATTTTTTATTATGATTAATACCTGTGTTAATTTAACTGATTGATTTTTGCACGTACAATTTAGAAAAAGCGTTTTTTATTTGAACGGTCAAACGAATTCCTATTGTATGAAGTTTTTTCCTTTTCTCTTGCAACAGTTACAGAAAGCGGGCGACCTTCAATTTCTTTATTGTTCAATCCTTTTAATGCATTACTGCCTTCTTCTTCTGATGGCATTTCTACAAAAGCAAAACCACGTGGGCGATTGGTTTCCCTGTCTAAAATAATTTTTGCTGATGTAACTGTACCAAACTTTGAAAATAAATCTTTTAAATCCTCTTCACTCGTGTGAAAACTTAGATTAGATACATAAATGTTCATAGAACTTTTTGTTTAATTAATAAATGTTAAGAGGAGTAAAAACAGAATTGAGAAGGCTAAAATTTACTTTGTTAAGTAAAGAAAAGATTAATTCTTAAATATGCTTGTACAGCTCAATTAAAACGAAGATAAGCAATTATGCTGAGTTACCCAATAAGCCTTGTTAACCTGAATATAATGAACGTTTTAAGGATTATAGATCTAAAGATAAAAGATGAAGAATCCCCGTCAGAATAAATCTTATTCTTAATTCTTATTGGTATTGTTTCATAGTCTTCACTAACATTCCTGCAATGATGGCGCAACCTTTATCTGAAGGATGCAATCCATCGTATGTTGTACCTATTGCATAAACAGGATAAGGATATTCATCCGTGTCAGGATTAAATGGAATATTGATATAATCGGGATATGTGTAGTTCTTATATTCATTCGTTTGCGGATCTTTTAAACGTTTGTATTTAACTGCATTGTTCACGGTAATACCGCTTTTATTATACAAGTCAATAACTGCACAATGTTCATACTGTGCAATACTATCAACGGCAGTAGCAAATGCAGCGAGTGACTGGTTATTTTTTTCTTTATAACAACCGTAAGCATTGTTATGAAAGTCTGCCACGTACACAAAATCGGTGCGTTGCATCGGTGTAATCAAAATAATTTTTGCTTCAGCATTTAGTGTCTTTATCTTATCTATTATAATTCGGAAAGAACCATACACTGTGTTATTGCCGGCATTGTTTGTATAGTCTGCGAGTATACCAATCTTTCTTCCCTGCCACCAATCGTTTGTACCTAAAAAAACAGAATAAACGTCGGCCTTAATAATGCCCAAACTATCAATTGCATCAGCTATACCGCCTGATGTCCACCCATTGTGACCCTGGTTAATATACTGTATGTTGGGCAGTTGTTCTGTTACGCGTGTGAGGTAACCTTTTTTTAACCTGTTGCCTGTTTCATTTAGGTGATCGTTTAAATAAGTAATTGAGTCACCAATGGCAACCCATGTTATTTTTTTAGGTGTGAAAGATGTAACAATAAAAACAATCGAAATGAGCAGTAATAATTTTTTCATACAATAGTTTCAATAAAAATACTCTTTGGATGATGCACTTAGTTAGATGAAGTAAATATTTCGCCGGCTTCGCTTTCTGTAACCATGCGTATAACTGAAAGACGTTTTAAAAATTCTTCCCATAATGCATATTGCATTTCAGTTTCCAGGAGCAACTTATTATAATTGTCTATGGCGTTGTTAGCAATATCAATTATACCGTTGTTTTGATGGGTGAAGGAAGAGGCAAGCGTCCTGAACATATCTTCATCGTCGCCAAAACTTATAATATCAATAGCCTTTGTCTCATAGTCATGAAAATAGCCGTTCTTTATATCATCAAATTTTTCCCATCGCACTATATCTTCTACTTCTTTTATAAATGGGCTGTTTTTTTCTTCGCAAGCTGTGGCTGCAGACTCAGCTAATGCCAGCACATCGTGGTAAGCCCCTATATGTTTGCTCACCTTTTCCGTTTGCGTGTTTAGTTCCTCGGCCCACGATTGCCTGTTTGGATCAACTATAACAAACCTGTCTGCAAGTTTGCTTAATGCAGCAATCTTTTCCTTTAAAGCCATAAGTTTATCCCGCACTTTTTCTGTTTGTTTATTCAAATTGCCGGCAAGTGTTAATAGCTCGCTTCCTTCCGCTTTTAGCTTTATTTGCGCATCATGCAACGATATATATAGAGTTATTAAATTTTCGTCTTCAGGCGTCCAGGGTTTTAATTCGTCCACAGAGAAAGAAATACTACGGGCAGCATGTTCAATAATTTTTTTCACAGCTTTAGAGTTTTGATGCTTATATAACTGAAATATTTAGGTTTTATTGTTAATGAAAACTACAAGTTGTTGAACTAGTATTAAACGATGTAAAGGGCCTACTAAGTCAGGTTAAAACTTTTGCTATAGTAATATCTCCGAATTGCTAACGTTGGCGTATGCACAAACAACATAAGGTTGTAATATTGCTTCTTTATTCTGTACTTTAGAATTAATTCATTTTGCAATAGTATATTTTGAAACCTTTCTTAAAGATTCAGCGAAACCTTGCCGTTGTGCCTAAAAAAATCATACTGCTCTCTTTATTTATTATTTTTTATACGATAATACATGCCCAGGATGCCGGCTTTATGAGGGGCACGTGGAAAAGTACAACCGGGGCAGCAACGGTTTCCGGCAATATTATTAACACCATACAGATCGATGATGTATCAGGTGAAAGTTTTACCGGTACCAAAACAAGTGAAATCAACGATAATTCGCAGGCTAAGATCACCATTTCAATATCTGGCTTTTTTAGCGGGAAAGACTTGTATTTGCAGAATGGAGCTGTAGTAAATAAAGAACCGGCAAACAGGCAATGGGATGATTGTTCTGCTTGCACACAGGAAAATAAAATGACCATAAGCCGGGACAGCCTTATTTTACTGAACAACATTTCGGGCTGCAATAACAGGTGTGATGGTGAAACCTTCTATTACAGGTTACTTTCTGACTATGACAGTGCCACCCAACGGCATCTTCTTGACCGGTTTGGCAGACCTTCAGATATCATTGGGTTTCGTCCATTCCATCCCCAGGAAAATAAGACAGTTACTTCCAATGAAGATTCTATCGCGGAAGTAATAAAGCAAGCAGAAAAAAACCATCAGGATTCACTGGATAACATTGCAAGAATAACACAACAACAATTAGATGAGTCTAACAGGCTTGCGCAACAAAAAAAACGGCAACAAGAAATAACTGATTCACTCAACCTTGTAAAACGAGAGCAACGTATACAAGATTCGCTGGATAAAGTTGCAAGAATAAGACAGCAACAAATTGACGATTTAACCCAACTCGCGCAGCAAAAGAAGCGGGGACAAGCGATAGCCGATTCACTCAATCTTGTACAACAAAGAGAACAGCAACGCATACAAGATTCACTGGATAACGTTGCAAGAATAAGACAGCAACAAATTGACGATTCCACACAACTTGTGCAGCAAAAGAAGCGGCTACAAGAGATTACCGACTCGCTTAATCTTGTACAACAAAGAGAAGAGCAACACATAAAAGATTCACTAGATAACGTTGCAAGAATAAGACAGCAACAAATTGATGATTCCACACAACTTGCGCAGCAAAAGAAGCGGCTACAAGAGATTACCGACTCGCTTAATCTTGTACAACAAAGAGAACAGCAACGCATAAAAGATTCATTGGATAATGTTGCGCGACTCGAACAAATGAGAAAACGAACAACAGATTCACTTCTTGAGGTGCAGACAATGAAAAGGCAACAGGAAATAGCCGATTCTTTGGCGGTTGCACGAAAACAACAATACGATGATTCTTTGCAAAAAGCAGCGACGGCAAAAGCCAGCGAAAAGCAAGCTATCAACAGCGCTTCATCTGATGCAAAAGCACTCACTTCCCGCACCAGCGTATTGCTGGGAACTTATCACATTACTTCTCCGGATATTTTGATTGAACTGTTTGATAATGGTGAAATTGATGGCGACAGGGTGAGTGTGTATCACAACAATGCAATTATTGTAAGCAATCAAACACTGGGTACAAAGGCTATTACGCTAAACATTCATGCAGATACAGCCAATCGTGAACATGAATTTGTATTGGTAGCAGAAAATCTTGGAAGTATTCCGCCAAATTCTGCATTGATGCGCATAACTGCGGGTAAACAGGTGTATAAATTAACAGTTAACACTGATATGAAAACGAACGCAAGAATTGTGTTTTATTATGATGGAAATTAGATAACGCCGCGAAACTTCCTTCAAGTCTATCTGAAGAGCAGCTACAAAGGAAAACCATATTAAGCTGTAATTTATTATTAACAAACAATTACTAAAGAAATAAACTTAGTACCCACTAATAGTCTATCTTCACCCTTCATGTTTGAGTTATTACAATAAGTATTGATAGGATTTCTGGCTACAGCAACACTGCAATCAGCTTCATTTTTTTACCTTGTCCTTCCTCAAATAATTTCTAATTAATTAATAAAAAAAGAATGAACATTTATGTTTCAAATCTCGGCTTCCATGTAGGAGACGATGATTTAAAAGGTTTTTTTGCAACCTACGGAGAAGTAACTTCAGCAAAAGTAATTATTGACAGAGAAACAAGTAAAAGCAAAGGTTTTGGCTTTGTTGAAATGCCCAATGAATCTGAAGCTAATACTGCAATAGATAAACTAAATGGATTTGCTGTTCAGGGCAGATCTATGAACGTTAATATAGCAAGACCTAAAGAAAGATCAACAGTTAAAAGATCTGATAATTTCTGGAAATAATAAACGATAAATAAAGAGAGCTAATAACTCTCTTTATTTTTTTTAAACCAGCATTAAAAACACTGAAACTGCTTTACCAGCTTGCATTAATAATTTCGCAATTATTATATTTTCTTTTAAGCAATTGATTTTATCCTCGTTCTCCCACTCATTTTTACAGTTCTGCATATATCTTATAATGAAACTACTGCACAGGCTTCATATTATACAATTAGTGTCGTAACTGTTATAAAATAAAACAGGCTAACTTAAAGCAGAGCAATAACCAGCAGCAATTAAGCAGATAATATTTGTTCTCTCAGTTCGGTTGTATATTTTCTGTATCTGCATAATTATTTTTTATTTCCAACTGGTACTTATTGTTTAATGTAAAGGTATAATCGTGTTTCAATAGCATTTTGCTTATTACATCATCGTTCAATAAAGATTGCGTGAATGATTGGATAATTTCACTTCTTGAGGCAATTATATCTGGCCTGGCATTACTAAATCTTACGGCGAAGCTATAGCCCAGTTTTCGTTTGGCATCCCGCTCAAAATCTGTGCGGTTCATATTAAGCACTTGTATTTCTTCAGCCGATTTCTTTAGTAAAATTCTTATTACAGGAATATATTTTTTCCATGCAGAAAGAAACAGGTTTACTTTAAAACTATTCGCTAACACAAAATTGATATTTAAAATTACCGGAAGCTGCAAAATAATTTTATTACTGGGTCGCCACATCAATATACTTATCTGCTAATTCAATAAAGCCTTTTTCATATACTTTTCAAAATCACGCCTAAATTCAGG
>JBEHXR010000191.1:0-7424 GCA_048498595.1 Bacteroidota bacterium | reverse complement strand
GTGGTGTGGGGCGGGATCGAACCGCCGACACAAGGATTTTCAGTCCTTTGCTCTACCGACTGAGCTACCGCACCATTATTGGGCTGCAAATATATAGGCTTTTAGTTTACTATAGAAACACATTCTGTTTCAAGTATTGGCAAATTTTTAAACCGCAGAATTACATTGGCCGTTACAACAACATCTTTTTCGCAGTAAGTTTTTATGCGTTCCAAATCTTTGTGTTCGTAATATACATCCCGCACCATGCTTCCATCCATATCCGTTTTTGAAGTTGGAATATTAAGCACGCTTGCCAATAAATTAAGTGAGATATAATTTTTATAATCACCAAACTTCCACCATTGCAAGGTATCAACCATATTTATATCCCATGGTTTAGCCCCATGCAGATGCAGGTAATTAGGCAACTCAATGTGATTGATTAATAATCTGCGGCATATATAGGGTATGTCAAATTCTCTTATATTATGTCCTGCAAACATGTAATCACGGTTTGTTTTATAAAAGCCATTTATCATCTCTAAAAAATTTCTTAATAAAATTTTTTCATCATCGCCATAAATACTTTTAATTTTAAGACAAAGCTGTTTGTTTATATTTTCATAAAAATAGCCCGTTGAAATACAAATTATTTTTCCAAACTCAGCAAGTATGCCTGCTCGCATGGAGTAGGAGGTCTCAGGTGAAATGTTTTCTGGCATGGTTTTGGAAATTTTCTCCGCCCAGAGTATTTTCCAATCATCAGAGAGCATGTCATAACAATCATAACACGGTACTGTTTCTATATCCAGCAACAACAAATTGTATATAGATGTGTTCGCATTCAAATTCGTCATCAATAAAAATTAAATATAAATTAAATTATGAGTTACAGTAACTATCCTTCGGCATCGCCCGGAAATCAACCTTCACAACAACCACCTAAAGATAATCGCAAACTTGTTTACGGAATTTTAATAGCGGCTTTGGTTGGCACATGGGGTTATATTATTTACGATAAAAATAAATCTGGTGAGCAAATTAAAACATTAACTACACAATACACTGCGGCAGATTCATCGCGCAGTGCTGTTGAAGGAGAATATAATGATGCGCTTGCAAGAATGGATTCTTTAACAGGAACCAACACAAAACTAAAAGGTGATTTAGCGCAACGTGAAGCAAGTATCGATAGTCTTAAAGACAGGATTCGCGTTGAGTTAAGCAAAAAGAATGGCGACCTGAAAAAAGCGCACAACATGATTGCAGAACTTAACGGTAAGATTACAGATTTACTTACACAGATAGATCAGTTAAAACAAGAAAATCAAACACTAACTACTGCCAATGCAGATCTAACAACACAACGTGATACGCTTACTGCGCAAAAATCAAGAGTAGAACAAAACCTTGCTGAAACCGATTCTGAAAAGGCACACATTCAGGATGTAGGTTCAACATTGCACGCATCAAACATAAACATCACAGCAATAAACATAAAAGGCAGCGGCAAAGAAAAAGTAACAACAACTGCAAAGAGAGCGGATGTGTTTAGAATTTCTTTTGATCTTGATGAAAATCGTATTGCGCCAAGCGGCACAAAAGAATTATACGTTTGCGTTACGGGACCCGATGGTCATCCAATAACAATTCCTGCAAACGGAAGCGGCACTTTTACAACAAGAGATGAAGGTGAAAAAGTTTTTACTAATAAAGTAGATGTTCAATACGAACAAGGCAAACGCACACCGGTAAGTTTTGACTGGAAACCTGAAAATGGCAAATACCAGGCAGGTGATTATAAAATTCAAATCTATCAGAACGGATATAAAATTGGCGAAGGCACAAAGTCTTTAAAGAAAGGCGGCTTGTTTAGTTAATATTCGTTTATATATCAACATGAAAAAAAATCCCGCGACTATGTTGCGGGATTTTTATTTGCATATAATTTCTACTTTAGAAGCGTGATACAACAATGGCTTAACGGAAGAACTTTATTATTTGTGATTGCTGTTGCAATTGTAAGCGGAACGATTTTTTATTCTTCTTATCTCGCTAAAAAAATTGCAAACGATGAAAAGCAACGTGTTGAAACATGGGTTGAAGCACAAAGAGCTATTGCTGATACAAGCGGCACAGCAAACTTAACGCTGGCAGTAAAAATATCTTCTGAAAATAAAGACATTCCCATTATTGAAGTACTCGCCGGAGAGAAAGACAGCATCACCAACAATTATTTAAATCTCGATACGAATAAAGTAAAATCAGATGGCAATTATCTTTTAAATAAAATTGAAGAGTTTAAAAAGGAACATGATCCTATTCCCCTTGTTGTAAGCGAAAATCCTTACAAAGTAAATCGATACTATTATGGTAATAGTGTTTTACAAAGAGAAGTTCGTTATTACCCCATCGTTCAATTAATTATTGTTGGCTTATTTCTTATAATAACAATTATTGCGCAACGCACATCTTATATCAGCACACAAAACCAGTTGTGGGCAGGCATGGCAAAAGAAACAGCACATCAGTTAGGAACACCTGTATCGAGTTTAAAGGGATGGGTTGAAGTACTAAAAGAAATGCCGGGCAATGAAAAACTAAGTACCGAAATTGAAAAAGATGTAAGTCGTCTTGAACTGATAACGGACCGGTTTGGAAAAATAGGAAGCAAGCCGCATCTCGAAGAAAAAAATATTGTTGAGCAGGTGAGCAACATGATTGATTATATAAAACGAAGGGCGGGAGGTAAGGTAAAATTTATTTTGAATGCAGATGATAAACGCACAGTGAATGTGATGATATCGCCGCCGTTATTTGATTGGGTTATAGAAAATCTCTTAAAGAATGCGCTTGATGCAAGTGAAGGTCGCGGCTCAATCACTGTTCATATTACAGATGGGGCTTCACAGGTTTTGATTGACGTTACCGATGAAGGAAAAGGCATCGCAAAAAATAATATTTCAAAAGTTTTTAATCCCGGCTTTACAACCAAAAAACGCGGTTGGGGCTTAGGATTAACGTTAAGTAAACGCATCATCGAACAATATCACCAGGGTTCAATTTATGTAAAGTTAAGCGAGGTTGGAAAAGGCACTACATTTAGAATTGAGCTGAATAAAAATGTTTGAAGTTAAGTGCGAATATTATTTGACAAAGAATTTGATAGCTTGTAATTTGCATGCCCTAAATGCCCAGGTGGTGAAATTGGTAGACACGCTACTTTGAGGTGGTAGTGCCTTAACCGGTGTGCTGGTTCGAATCCAGTCTTGGGCACAAACCGTTCACATGCTGAGCGGTTTTTTATTTTGAAAACTATTCACTTTTATCACCGGGCGTACAACGCTTCTTCCATTCTTCACGAAACTTTGCACGCTCTTCATCATTCATGTTCATCCATTTTTGTCGCCATGCTTCACCACCGCGCCACATGCGCGGACGATGATCTCTTCTTCTAAATCCGAAAAACAAAACCCTGCAAAGTATAAACAGAGCAACCGCTTGCCAGTATCCAATTTTTTCTGCGTGCAATACAGAAGGAAAAATAAAATTCCACAACAACATAACTATATAGCCCGCTAAAAAAGTTACTGCGATAATAATAAACGGCAGTGCAAAAAATATTCTTTTTCTTTTACGATACATAAAACAAAGTTTAGTAATTCATAAATTCATTATACAAATCTTCAAGCCGTTTACGCAGGTATTTAACTGCATAGCGTTTTCTTGAAATAATTGTTTTTAATTTCTCACGTTGCATGTCTGCAATCTGTTGAAGCGTTTTGCCATCAAGTTCATTTAATACAAAAACTTCGCGCTGATTTTTCGGTAATTCTTGCAATGCATCAAATAAAGTGTCCCAAAATAATTGCTGCAGTTCTTTTACATCAGCATTAATTTCTTTATCCAAAAAAACATCTGCAATATTCAAATTCTCTTCATCTTCATAATCACTTTCATCAATCGGTTCATTTTTTTTCTTTCTGTAATTATCGGTGATCTTATTTCTTGCTACGCGATACAGCCAGCCGCTCATACTGTTTATTTCTTCTGGTGAAGATTGATTACTCAACTGGTACCACACATCCTGCAAAATATCTTCTGCATCTTCGTTAGAGGGTACGCGGCTGCGAATAAACCCGAATAATTGCCGGCCATATTCTTTTATAGTCTGTATGATATTTTGTTCTGCGGCCATTTCAGCCATGTTGCCGTTTATAATGAAGACGACAGTTAAATGAAATTACTTTAAAGCGAACCATCATTGCAATGAAAGTGAATTTGCCTGGCGAATATTTGTTAATTAAATCAATAAATCGCGCCATCATCATTTTCGATATAAGAAAGAATTAACCTGTTTTACATTAACTCGCACTAAATTTGTTGCCCTTAGTAATCAAGTTGATTTCTGCAATCAGAAATCATTAATCAGAAATCTAAAATTTTTAATTATGGCATTTACACTACCTCCGCTGCCTTATGCATACAATGCATTAGAGCCGCACATTGATGAACAAACAATGAAAATACACCACGACAAACATCACCAGGCTTATGTAGATAATTTGAATAAAGCAATTGCAGGAACCGAGCATGAGAAAAAATCGCTGGAAGAATTAATTGCCAGTGCCGGGAAAATTTCTCCTGCTGTTCGGAACAATGGTGGCGGTCACTGGAACCATACTTTCTTCTGGGATATTTTATCGAAAGATGGCGGGCAACCTTCAGGCAGTTTAAGTGAAGCTATCAACAGCACCTTTGGTTCTTTTGATGAATTCAAAACAAAATTTAATACAGCAGGTGCTACACGTTTTGGAAGTGGCTGGGCTTGGCTGATTAGTCGCGATGGAAAATTAGAAGTTACTTCAACACCAAACCAGGATAATCCTTTAATGGATGTTGCTGAAGTAAAAGGTACGCCAATAATTGGTGTTGATGTTTGGGAACATGCTTATTATTTAAAGTATCAAAATAAACGTCCCGATTATTTAGCTGCAATCTGGAATGTGATTAACTGGAAAAAAGCGCAGGAGAATTTTGATAAAGCAAAATAATTGTATAAGCGCTTATATAATTTTGAAATCTCCTGATTAATCGGGAGATTTTTTTTGCAATTTTTACAAGCTGCTTGTTGCATGAATATCCTGTTTTTAATTCTCAGTTTAAACTCGAAAATAATACGTCCTACTTCACAAAGTAAGGTTACTGAATGCTGTTTGCGGCTTGTTATTTAACGTGAGTTCGAGTTAAGAACTGCTTTACCAGTCTCCATCGGAGACAACTGTTTATAGTAATCAAATAACTATAGGAATTTTAATGCTCCGTAGGAGCATCCTGTTTAACAGGCGACTCCTACGGAGTCTTCATATCAAATCTAATTTCAATTCTATAAACAGGACGCTTCTATGAAGCAATAGTAAACTGCAAACTATCTTTTTATTATCCGAACTCACGTTATTTAATTTCTTTGGGGCAGGATAATATGCTTAACTTTTAATCTCTTTAGTACTGTCATTCCATCTTATCATTTCCTGATAAATAGTATTTTCTGAAACCGTATTATTAAGTATTTTGTCATAAGACAAGTGTTTGATGTCTATCAAATATTCTATCATCAACATGCCCTTGTAGTAATAATTAGGAACTTCGCAACCATCTTCATCAATTGCTGAAATCCATATATCGGTTGCCTTGTTCTCAAGATTAATGTATCTGTCAATTTCGCTTGTCAAATTATAGCCTCTATTTGACATCTCTGTTTTTCTCGCAACGTATTCAGGGTAGCCTTCTAATTTCCAAAGCTCTGGATGTTTAAACGGATTAAATTTCATTATTCCATATTTATTAAGTTGGAGACAATGGGTCATTTCATGTGCAAGCAAACAAGTCAAATTTTCCTCACACGCTTTATGAAAAGTAGGAAAAGCCAAATCATTGTTTGCATCAATTCTAACTTTAATAATAATGTTATTTCCTCTCGACCTTGCAGCAGGTCCTGTCCCGGCTAATTTATCATCAATTTTATCGAATAATGAATTGTAAGAAAGAATGATGTTATACTTATAATTAGAATCATTAATTTCTGATTTTTTAACAAGGCTCATTGCATTATCCAAAACAATTTTAATATCACTATTAATTTTTCCATTTGAATAAACTATAAAATTTTTATACTCCATTTTGTTGGCGAATAAACTTTGAGGAGAAAAAATAATAACAGCAATTGTCAAAATGGTAGTTGTAAATACCAGCAATGAAATTTTAAAAATTCTTTTAAGTACCTTTTTCATTTTTGTTGCATTGATTTGAGATTTAATGTGTCCAGTTGCCATTACAGCCCACTCTCACATATATTCACTTCCATTGCGCCAACTTACCGACGAAGATTGCATTTTGCATGTCATCACTTCAACTTCGCTTTTTGAGAAGCATATTTTTTATCCTGTAACCTCTCTTTTCTTTTGTTCATCTTCATTTATTTTCATAAACGGTTTTAATATGTCAATCGGCACAGGGAAAATAGTTGTTGAATTATTTTCTGTTGCAATTTCACGCAGTGTTTGAAGATATCGCAGCGTGAGCGCACTGGGTTGTTCGCTTAAAATTTTTGCAGCATCGCTCAATCGTTGTGATGCCTGGTATTCACCTTCGGCAGAAATTACTTTACTTCTTCTTTCTCTTTCTGCTTCTGCCTGCTTTGCCATAGCACGCTGCATTTCCTGCGGCAAATCAATTTGCTTTACTTCTACATGCGTAACTTTTACACCCCAGGGTTCTGTTTGTGCATCTATAATTTGCTGCAAGCGCAAATTTATTTTTTCTCTTTGCGAAAGAAGGTCATCCAATTCCGACTGACCCAGCACACTGCGTAAAGTTGTTTGTGAAAGTTGTGACGTTCCGGTGAGATAATTTTCAATTTCAATTATTGCTTTCTGCGGATCAATCACCCTGAAATAAATTACTGCATTTACTTTTATAGAAACGTTATCCTGTGTAATTACATCCTGCGGTGGTACATCCATTACCACAGTACGCAAGCTTACCTTTACCATTTTGTCTATAATCGGTATTAATAAAATAAGACCGGGACCTTTTACACCTCCGCTTAAAACTCTTCCTAATCTAAATACTACGCCACGTTCATATTCACGAAGAATACGTATGGCGCTGGCAAGAATATATAAGCCAATTATAATTACTATTATTAGTGCTACGGGAAATTGTTGCATATTTTAAAATTTAAAGCCTCCCGATCCCGCATGTGCAGAACTTTGGAAACCGTTATTAATTATGATTAATTGTTTAAATAATAAGTCACTAAAAAAAAATATTACTCAACCATATCTTTCTACATATAATGTAAGGTTGTTTATTTTTCTTACAATAATTTTTTCTCCTTCATTTATATTGTTTGAAAGCGATTCAGCCTTCCATATTTCGCC
>JBEHXR010000190.1:0-7497 GCA_048498595.1 Bacteroidota bacterium | reverse complement strand
CTGCATTGGTTTGTTGATGAAGCAGCAATGAACGGTTGATTTAAATTCTCTTTTCTCTTTTCGTAAACTGCTTTTCCGTTTTCGTAAACCGTTGCTTAATTGCGCAAGTAGTTTTGCCGGCGATGAAAATTTTTATAACCGCAACTATTCTATTTTCTATTATCTCGGTATCAGAATTAAATGCGCAATATCAAACGAGCGCACAAAAAATTATTTCGAATGAAGATTCGTTAAACAATGGAAGCAATCAAAATAAAACTGTAATCTCCGGTTATGGTGATGCATTTTATCAACGGAATTTCAATCTCGCACAATCAAAAGCAAGCCTGGAAAGAGTAGTGCTGTTTGTTGGTCATCGTTTCAACGAAAAGATTTCTTTGTTCACAGAATTAGAGTTAGAAAATGCTGTTGTTGCCGGCGGCGGCGATGAAGATGAGAACAGCAATGGTGGTGATATTTCAATGGAGCAGGCTTTTCTTAAATTCAATTTTAATGCAAAGCAATATTTAATTGCAGGATTATTTACACCGCGCATCGGCATACTAAACGAAAATCATTTACCTGTAAATTTTAATGGCGTTGAAAGACCAATTGCTGAGCAATTAATTATTCCTGCAACATGGCGCGAATTAGGTGTTGGATTTTATGGCTCGCTCAATAATCTTCCGCTGAGTTATGATGTTGCAGTTATGAATGGTTTAAATAGTGCAGATTTCAATCATGGATCAGGTTTTAGAGATGGGCGTGCCTTAGGCAGTAACGCATTTGCAAATAATCTTGCTGTAACAGCAGCTGTTCAATACAATATTTCAGATTTAAAATTTCAAATTTCAGGTTATGCAGGCGGAACAGTTGGCTTAAATCAACGCAGCGCAGATAGTTTGAGTTTAGATAATGGTGCATTTGGTACGCCACTTTATTTAGGTGAAGCAGATGTTCAGTTTGCAAAAAATGGTGTAAGTGCAAAAGCGCTTGCCGCTTATGTTGCTTATCCTGATGCAGACAAAGTAAATGTAGCTTACGCAAAAAATATTGGAAGCGGTATGTATGGTGCTTATGCAGAGTTGGGTTTTGATTGGTTGTATCATGAGCAAAAAACAGCGCAGTTTATAACATTTGTTCGCGGTGAAATGCTTGATCTGAATTCAAGTTTACCTGCCGAACCAAAAGGTATTTATGATGGCACAGAAAAGCAAACGCATATTATTGCAGGCTTTAGTTATTTGCCTATTCCAAATGTTGTAATAAAAGCTGATGCGCGCATTCTGCATACAGGCGCGCAAAATCCTGAACTGGTAATTAATCCTGCACCAAATGCATTGCCATATAAACAAAATAATCAATTCTTAAATATTGGAATTGGTTATTCATTCTAAACTATGATTTACCTGATTAATGTGATTAGCCTTAAAATATGATTAAGAAATAAAAATGAAAAATAGAATCAGTTCAATCGCATAAAATCCGGGTATGGAAAGAAGAGAATTTATATCATCATCGTGTAAAATTTGCTTGCTTGGTGCAGCGGGTTTTTCATTAACACAATTGATGAGTTGTGCGGCAACATCTTCTGTTTATAAAACAAATATTACAAACGGTTATTTAAATGTGCCGTTGAATTTGTTTGAAAAATCTTCATTGCAAATTGTTCGCCCTGCTGGTTGGTATTATGATGTTGCTGTTCAAAAAAACGACGACAATTCATACACTGCATTACTACTTCAATGTACCCATCAGCAAAACCAGTTAACGCCAACAGGCACAGGTTATCACTGTAGTTTACATGGAAGCGATTTCGATAAGCAAGGTAATGTGCGCAAAGGTCCTGCAGAAGAACCCCTGCATCATTTCGAAACTTCAGTTAATAATAATCTTGTTACAGTTCATGTAAAAAAATTTCAGCCATAAAATTTTTAAACATCAATGTATTATCAATCATGAAAAATATTTTCTTCAACCTAATAATAGCAACAATATTTTTTGCAGGATGTCATAAAGCGGATACAGATACACCAAACACATTTCCGGCAACAGAGCACACAGTAATAAATGATTTTACAGATGATGTTGCATTAAGTCAATATGCTGATTTGACAAATGCAGCTACTGATCTTAATACAAAAATTACAACGTTGAATGATGATGCAACAGATGCGAATCTCACAGCAGCGCAAAATTCATGGAGGGCTTTGCGCACAGTTTGGGAACAATGCGAAGGATTTCTGTTTGGACCTGTTGAAGATAATGACTTCGATCCGCAAATGGATACATGGCCAACAGATGCCAATCAATTTGATTCTTTGCTTGCAAGCAGCAACGAACTTAAGCTCTCAGACATTGAAGCATTGCCCTATAACATGAGAGGTTTTCATCCTGTTGAGTATTTGATTTTTGGTGAGAATGGAAGTAAAAAAGCAGCGGACTTAACTGCACGCGAAAAAAAATATATGGTGAGTGCAACAATAGATGTTGTAAATATTTGCAACTCGATTAATGCAAGCTGGACAGAGGCGCCTACCAATTTTGCGGAGCAAGTAAAAACTGCCGGTGATGGAAGCAATGTTTATTCAACAAAACAAGATTTATTTATTGCAATTGCTGGTGCAATGCAAGGCATCTGCGAAGAAGTGGGTGAAGGAAAAATGAAAGAGCCTTTTGATGCAAGAGATCCTAAAATTGTTGAATCGCCATACAGCGGAAACTCAACTGCAGATTTTAAAAATAATATCACTGGTCTGCAAACAGTTTATGTTGGAAGAAATGGAAGCAGCGGAATTTCAACGCTTGTAAGCCTTAGAAATAAATCGCTCGATAATAAAATCAGATCGCAGATAACTGCTGCAATAAATTCCTTTGATAACATTACGGAACCTTACGAAAAAGCGATCATAGATCAGCGTTCACAAATACAGCAAACGATGGATGCGGTGAACACGTTAGATGAAACATTGGAAGAAGAATTGATTCCGTTTATTCAGCAACAGGTAAAAGATTAAAATATTGAGATTAAGCAAATGCTCCATTGAAGCATCGGGTTGGTAGAATATTATGTATGAAGCACCACGCGTTCCTTCGGAACGCTTCGTTTAACCTGATTAATTTTCTACCAGCGAAATGTTCCTAACGGAACAAAAATTATTCAGGCTCTTTGAAAATATATTGCTCATCATAGTCAATGGCAAAACCTTTTAGAAAGCGCCGGTATTCATCAAGGAATGTTTGTTTCTGATGATGTGCTTCCTGATTTTGTATATAACGAATAACGTTTTGCAAATGACTTTTAGAATAAGAAAATGCACCATAGCCTTCCTGCCATGCAAAAGAGGTAGAAAGCTTTTCTGCTTTTATCCATTTCGTGCTTTCTGCTTTTACATTTTGAACAATGGAAGAAATAGATTGATGTGGTCTCAAACCAATTAACATATGTATATGATCAGGCATACTGTTTATTTGAATCATCTTATGATTATTCGCCCGGAAAATACCCGTGATATATTGATGCAACCTCTCATTCCATTCTTTTTTAATAAGCGCATTTCTAAACCTAACAGCAAAGATTAATTGAATATGCAATTGAGTAAAAGTATTTGGCATGAGTTGAAAATGATTTTGAGTTTTAAATTATGAAAAAAATAAAAATAATATTGTTTCTTGGTGTTATTGTATTTGCAATTATCCGTTGCAATAAAGCTTACGATTTTCCGGATGATGGATATGATGATCGTTTAAGCGGTGGGGCTGCAACAATTTTTGATGCAACATCAAAAGCATTTACGCATCCTGTTGACGGATTAAGCACAAGAGACCTGCAAGTGCATGAATTAGGTGATGCATCTTTTGAACAAACTTTTGTATCAGCACCTGCGCCGGTGCATAGCGGGCTTGGTCCGATCTTTAATAATGTTAGTTGCATATCCTGTCATCACAACGATGGCAAAGGCACGCCCACAGCGGGTTTCAACAATTCTTCGCTTTTAATTCGGGTGAGTTTGCCGGGCGAAGATGCAACCGGTGCACCACTTAGTATTCCGGGTTTTGGATTTCAGTTGCAGGATCAATCTGTTTTCAGTTCAACACCTGAAGCGCATGTAAACATTACATATACTGATGTGCCTGTTACCTATCCTGATGGCACACTCGTTACGCTAAGAAAGCCAACATACACACTCGTCAATCCATATATTTCTTTGCCAGCAGTGTATAATATTTCGCCGCGCATGGCGCCGCCAGTGTTTGGCTTGGGTTTGTTGGAAGATATTCCTGAAGGCACCATTCTTTCTTTTGCAGATCCTGATGATAAAAATGGTGACGGCATTAGTGGCAAGCCTAATTATATCTATGATACATTAAGCAAGAAAAAAGATTTAGGAAGATTTGGTTTAAAAGCAAACACGATAAATATTTTACACCAGGCGGCGTTTGCTTATCAGCAAGACATGGGTGTAACGAATTATGTAGCACCAAAAGAAAGTAGCGATGGTGAGTTGCAGGATGATAAACGCAACGATGATCCTGAATTGCCTGACACTATTTTAAATGCAGTTGCGTTTTATGTAAAAACATTAGCGGTGCCTGCAAGAAGAAATGTTACCGATCCTGATGTGCAGGCAGGTGAAAAATTATTCACAAAAATTCAATGTGCGAAATGTCATATTCCAACTATACAAACCGGTGTTGATTTAACTATGCCACAATTGTCTAATCAGCGCATACATCCTTACACAGATTTATTATTGCATGATATGGGTGATGGGTTGGCTGATGGCCGTCCTGATTTTTTAGCAACAGGCAGTGAATGGCGCACGATGCCGCTTTGGGGAATTGGTTTATTTCCAAAAACAAATGGTACTGCTTTTTATTTGCATGATGGCAGAGCGCGAACAATTGAGGAAGCTATTTTATGGCATGGTGGTGAAGCGAAAAACGCAAAAGATCAATTTATAAATCTTAGTAAAACAGATAGAGACAGGTTAATTAAATTTTTAAATTCATTGTAAACTCAGCATTATCTTCTTACATTATTTGGGTTTATTATGAAGTCTGATTTTTGTTTGAAATTTTTTCAGTCTTCCTATTTTTTGCAATTGATAATAATACAGATGCCGTTATACAAATTACAATCACACCCAACGAAATAAATATTTGCGTGTTTGTGTTGAACCATTCATCAAACCATTTTGCAGCAAGCATTTTTAACCCGATAAAAATTAAAACAATTGCAATGCCTTGTTGCAAATATTCAAACTTAGTTACCGCACCTCTTAATAAAAAGAATAAACTTCTTAATCCAAGCACAGCAAAAATATTTGAAGTATAGATCACCATTTTATCTCTCGAAATTCCCATCACTGCGGGAATAGAATCTAAAGCAAATACAAGATCAATACTTGCCAGCATCATTACAACAATAAATAAAGTTGTATAAACACGCTTGCCATTTTGAATAATGGAAAATTTACCGCCGCCATCATTCATCGTTATTGGAAAAATTTTTCTTACAAACTTGTACGCTTTCGATGTTTCAGGATTGAATTGTTCATCATCTTTTGAAACAAACATTTTATAACCTGTGTAAAGAAGAAACACGCCGAAAATATAGAGTATCCATTCAAACTTGTGTACCAACGCAACGCCAACTGTAATGAATATAACACGAAACACAATCGCCATTAAAATTCCGATGAGCAACACACGCGAATAATATGCTTTTTTAACAGCAAACGAGGTGAAGATGAGAATAAAAACAAAAATGTTATCGATGCTTAAACTCCATTCCATTAAATAAGCGCTGATGTATTCCAGTGCAGGTTGCTTGCCATCTTCAATCCAAACAAAAACAAAAAATGCCAACGCAAGCACAACCCAAAAAATGGTTTGCTGCATTGCTTTTTTAATAGTGACTTCTTTATTTTTTTTGCTTAATAAGCCAAGATCGAAAATGAGCGCTAATAATAACGCTGCACCAAACACGATATAGGTAATTGTTTCTTGAGACATGCAGCGCAATATTAGGTTCCAAAACTATTTTTTCTTTTCCACTGATAAACCACACCAAATAAAATAATAAGTACAACAGGTATAACAATATTGATGAGTTGCCAGTTTAATTTTTGATCTGCAACTTTTTTTCTATCCAGCAATCTTAATGTAAAATCTTTATTACGACTTTCGAATATTCCGCTGGTGCTGGTTAAATAATCAATACAATTCAAAAAGAACTCGCGGTTTGCAAAACGATAATTTTCAAACGGCAACTCTCCCATTGGCAATGGACCACCTGTTTCAGTTACTTCGTTTGTTACAATATCTGCATCACTCATTACAATTTGTTTGGTATCGGTTGAATTACTTGCTGCAAAAGGTTTTCCCAATACTTTGTTCACAGAATCTTTAACATCCTGCGTTAAACGGTTTGCATAAAGCGAATTAAATTTTCCTTCCAGCAAAACAGCAACAGGAATATAATGTTGATCATAGCTTGAAAAATTATCCTGGCTTATTTCATCCATAATTTTTTTCAAACTCACAATCGCCGGCGAGCTTAGCATCCGGCTCGATGTATCTGTTGCAAGCAAAATCGTTTTCTTAATTCCAGGCGCCTTTATCGTATCAATGCTCGAAGGAAAAATAGATAATACACGATCTAAATTTTTTGAAACAATATTATTGTTTGGTGATGAAAGAAACGGGTAGTAAGGCCAGGGAAAACGTTGCATGCGCGGACTGCCATCTGCATTATAACCTGTAACCAATGGAATCTTGCTGCAATTCAAATCCTGCACAAGATTTCCATTGATGCGCACACCATAACGAAACAAAATATCATCAAGATTTAAGTTGCGATCGAATGCAACAAAATCTGCCTGGCTGCGCATTAAGCTATCTAACTCCGCATACAATTTATCAATACACCAAATAACTTTTCCGCCATGCATCACATACTGATCGAGCTTTAATTTGTCTTCATCAGTAAATGGTTTTGTTGGCTTTACAATTAATAAAGTATTGACAGTTGATGGATCTATATATGATGTCTTCAAATCAAGCGGCATAAAACGATAGTCAGATATCAAACTCCTTATCAAATCATTTACCTGTTGGGGGGACGCTTCACCATTACCCAAACAATAAGCAATCGTTGGAACATCTTTTCTTGTTAACTTATCGATAGCGTTTGCAAATTTGTATTCAAGTAAAGCCTCTGCAGAATTCAGTGTTGCTTCTTTGTCTTCCTGCGGCTCATCATTCACTACATTATAATTTTTAAAAATTGTTCTGCTGCTGCGCAGATCAATTGCAAAAGGGCGATAATTTCCAAACTGAACAATAGCAGACGGAATTATTAATTGTTGCGTTGCTTTTTCGCTTGATGCAGTTACATCAGTATTTTGTTCAAAAACAACGCCGAGTCTTTGCAAACTATCATATAAATGATTTCTGTCACTATCGTTTAACTTTTCGCCGGGGTTTTCAAAATGAAAACGAACATAGTTATGA
>JBEHXR010000189.1:0-7512 GCA_048498595.1 Bacteroidota bacterium | reverse complement strand
ATTTGTCAGGTGGTGTATTAGTTCAAAATCCCAATTATTAATTTGTGATAATTAAATTAAAATGATAGTTATGAATTTAAATATTAGAAGTGTGTTGGTAGTTGCAGCTGCTGTACTCATGATAACGAGTTGTCAGAAAATGGGGCGGCCTCCACTGGGTGATTATCCTAAAGATGCAAATCCTCCCGGCGGCCCATTAAAATTTTTTGCAGCTTTTGATGAAAAAAATGTAGATAGTATCAGAGCAAATTTTGGAACCTTTAATGATGCTTCAATCGCCGATGGCGGAATTTCAGGAAAATGCCTTCAATTTGATGGATCTAAAAATGGGTTTGTTAATTATCCTTCGGCAAATGATTTTGGACAGTCAACAAGTTTCACTATTTCTCTATGGATAAACATCACACTTGCACAAAAAAATAATCAAAATGCCCAAGGTGTTTTGGCTTTAGCAAGCTCAAGCAATTTTTGGAGCGAAGCTGTAATTTTTATAGATCACAATACGACTAAAGATACTATGGATTTAAAATTTCATTTTGCCAATGGTTCAGGGGACAATTGGGATTTTGCCGGATATGCAGGTGCTAATGGACTAAAGGGAATGTATGATGGTCAATGGCATCAGATTGGATTTGTATATGATGCTGATGCTAAAACAGGAACAGTATATATTGATGGTGCTCAGTTTGATAAGAAAACAAGTGAAACGATTGCATTTGATGGTAATGCTTCGCAATTAATACTTGGTGGTTTTCAGGAAGCTTCAGGCATAGTTGATAATTATGGCAACAACTCATGGATGTCTGGTTTTCCTGGCAAAATGGATAACGTGAGATTATATGGTATTGCACTTTCTGCTGACGAAATAAAAAGTTTGTACGATAATAAAGAATAATTGTTAAGTTAAAATGTTTTGAAAGGCTGTCTTATAAAGGAGCAGCCTTTTTTATTTAAATATATTTACGCAGCTTATAATGAAGATTGTTTACAGATATCGGCGAACGTTAATCATTTATGCTGCAATCTTACTTACGCTCATTTTATTTACAACCTGCATCACTAATCAAAATAAACAACAAGCGCCTGAGGAAACAACATCGTCACAACCACGTCTTATCGATTCAATCCACTACCAAAATTTTGCCGGCTCACAAGTTTGTTTAAAATGTCACGCAACAATTGCTCAGGATTATTTTCACACGGCACATTTCTATACATCACAATCTGCAAATCAAAAATCAATAATCGGAAGTTTTAAATCTCCTAACAATTTTTTTAGGTATGATGAAGATCGAATGGTGAAATTGCAAAAAACAGATTCCGGTCTTTACCAGGTTTATTACTATAAAGGAGTGGAAAAAGTAAGAAGACGTTTTGATATTGTTATTGGTTCGGGTAAACGCGGACAAACGTATTTATCATGGGTAGGAAATCAATTGATAGAACTTCCTGTTTCTTATTTTACAGAAGTACATCAATGGGCAAACAGCCCGGGCTATCCTATATATCCAACATTATTCAATCGTCCTGCAACTACACGCTGTCTTGAATGTCACAGTACATTTGCCGCAACACTTACGGCGCCTATGCAGGAGCCTGAAAAATTTGACAGCACCAAAATGATTTTAGGTGTAGGTTGTGAAAAATGTCATGGTCCTGCGGCACAGCATGTATCTTTTGAAATACAACATCCAAATGATACAATCGGTATGTTCATTGTAAATCCTGCAAAGCTTTCACGGCAATTAAGTATTGATGTTTGTGCGCTTTGTCATTACGGAAGACTGGCAAAAACACAACCTTCATTCCAGTTTGTTGCAGGCGATAGTTTATCAAAATATTTTTTTATAAACGCAAATGCGAGAGATGTTTCAATGATTGATGTGCACGGCAACCAACTTGGTTTATTGCAAGCCAGTAAATGTTTTCAGTTAAGTAAAACCATGACGTGCATTACCTGCCACGATGCGCATAAAAACGAGGAAGGAAAAGCAGAAGTATTTTCGCAACGATGTATAACGTGTCATACTGAACAGCACAAAATGATTGCCGGCTTGTCTAACAATGATCTTATAAAAAATTGTATTGATTGCCATATGCCGTTGCAAACTTCAAGATCAATATCGTTTTTGTTACAAGACAAAACAGAACCTGTAAATGCAACAATGCGCACACACTATATCACCATTTATAATGATGAAACAAAAAAATTTATAATGCACAATAATTCGAAAAGAGAAAATCGTAAATGAATATTTTTTTTAAAAGCGCGAAAAAAAACCTTACCGCTGCAATTATTGCGAGCCTATTATTTACTGCCTGTAAAAATTCCGGAAGTGGTTTTGAGCAGCTTTCCTCATCGCACACTAACATAACTTTTGTAAATAAACCAGAAGAACATAAAGCTTTTGGAATTCTTTATTATCTCTACTATTACAATGGTGGCGGCGTTGCTGTTGGTGATATAAATAATGATGGCTTACCCGATATTTATTTTACTGCAAGTAATCATGGTGGCAATAAATTGTATTTAAATAAAGGCAATTTTGAATTTGAAGATATCACGCAAAAAGCAGGCGTGGCTGGCGATGCCGATTGGTGCACCGGTGCAACAATGGCTGATGTGAATGGTGATGGATTGATTGATATTTATGTTTGTGCTGTGCAAGGTGAACATGGATTGAAAGGCAGGAATGAATTATTTATCAATAATGGAAACGGTACGTTTACTGAAAGTGCCGCGAAGTATGGGTTGGATTTAGCAGCGTATTCAACGCAGGCAGTTTTTTTTGATTATGATCATGATGGTGATCTTGATTGTTTTATTTTGGATCAATCACATCATCCAAATGAAAACATTGTTGATACAAGCCATCGTCATTCATTCGATTCAAATGCCGGGGATAGATTATACCGAAACGATTTAAGCACCACAGGAAAATTTACGGATGTTTCTGCGCAAGCCGGCATTTATCAAAGCAGCCTTGGTTATGGGTTGGGAATTTCTGTTGCTGATTTGAATAATGATGGCTGGGATGATATTTATATCGGCAACGATTTTCATGAGAATGATTATTACTATATCAATAATGGTAATGGCACTTTTACAGAAAGCGGCGCAAAACATTTTGGTCATTATTCGAGATTTAGCATGGGTAATGATATTGCTGATTATAATAACGATGGACAGCCGGATGTTGTAACAGTTGATATGCTGCCACCAGATGAAAAAACGCTTAAAACTTATGGCAGTGAAGAAAGCTATGAGATATATAATTACAAAATAAAATCCCATGGATTCCAGGACCAGGTTTCGCGCAATTGCCTGCAAAAAAATAATGGTGATGGAATAAGTTTCAGCGATGTTGGTTTAATGTCTGGTGTTTCTGCAACAGACTGGAGTTGGAGCCCCTTGTTTGCGGATTTCGATAACGATGGCAATAAAGATTTGTTTGTTTCCAGCGGCATTGTTAAACGCCCTGTTGATCTGGATTATGTGAAATTTGTTTCAGACCTCGTTCAAAAAGTAAACCGAAATGCATCTGATGAATATGATAAAATGACTTTGGATAAAATGCCTGACGGAGCTTCACATCCTTTCTTATTTAAAAATAATGGTAATGGAATTTTTAATGATGTAAGCAATACATGGGGCACTGGAAGAATGAAGGGTTATTATAACGGGGCTGCTTATGCTGATTTGGATAATGATGGCAATCTTGATCTGATCATTAACTGTATCAATTCGCCGGCTGTTATTTTAAAAAATAAATCAACACATAAAAATTTCATTGCGCTTTCTTTTAAAGGCGAAGGAATGAACAAATTTGGTGTTGGATCGAAAGCTTATGTTTTTACACATACAGATTCAGCAGGCATTATCAACAAAAAAATGCAATACGAAGAGCTGATGCTTACAAGAGGATTTCAATCTTCATCTGATGCACGTTTGCATTTTGGTTTGGACACAATAAAAAATATTGACAGTATTTTAGTTGTTTGGTCAAATCAAAAATATCAACTTCTAAAAAATGTTCCTGCAAACAAACCTTTGATTGTGGAACAAAGAAATGCAGTTGATTCATTTCAATACAATATTTTCTTTCCCAAGAAAAAAGAAATTTTAGAAGATGTAACGGCACAGGTGAACTGCAAATGGAAACACAAGGAGAATAATTTTAATGATTTTAATGTGCAGTATTTAATTCCGCATAAAGAAAGTACCAGAGGACCAAAGATTGCAGTAGGCGATATTAATAATGATGGATTGAGTGATTTTTATGCATGCGGTGCAACAGGACAACCAGGTGTGTTAATGCAGCAAAGAACAAATGGTTCGTTTGTTCCCGTTGACACAGCAACGTTTAACAAAGACTCGCTGTTTGAAGATGTGGATGCAGTTTTTTTTGATGCGAATGGTGATGGAAAACAAGACTTGCTCGTAATAAGCGGTGGTAACGAACCGCAGGGAAATTCGCCGGTGTTATTACTTGACCGTTTGTATTTGAATAATGGAAACGGGCATTTTACAAGATCAATAGATTTCGTTGTACAAAAACTATATAACAAATCTTGTGTTGCTGTTGCAGATGTTGATCATGATGGCGACTCGGATATTTTTGTAGGCACACTTGCAAGTACTTTGGCAAACGATTATGGTATGCCGCAAACTTCTTTTTTATTTTTAAACGACGGTAAAGGAAAGTTTACAGCAGCTACTTATCAAACTATACAGCTTTCAAATATTGGTGTTGTAACCTCAGCAAAATTTGCAGATATTAATCATGATGGTTGGGCAGATTTAATTGTTACTGGTGAATGGATGCCGATAAAAATTTTCATCAACAACCATGGAAAATTTACAGAAACTGATGTGTCTAACTCAACAGGGTTATGGCAAAATATTTTTGTTACTGATGTTAATGGTGATGGAAATCCTGATATACTTGCCGGCAATTGGGGACATAATTCAAAATTCTGGGCGGGTAAAAATGGACCTTTGAAATTATACGTAAAAGATTTTGATTATAATGGAAACATTGACCAGGTTTTGTGTTATACCATTAACGGTAAGGAATATACTTTTCTTGGTAAAGATGAATTGGAAAAAGATATGCCCGTTCTTAAAAAATATTATTTAACGTATAGTGAAGTAGCTGGAAAAACCGTGCAGTATATGTTTTATGATTTATTTAAAAACTATACTGAGTTAAAAGCTGAAACGCTCGGCTCTGCTTGTTTTATTAACGACGGCAAAGGTAATTTTCAAAGAATTGATTTGCCCGATGATTTGCAGCAAGCACCAGTGTTTGCATTCGCTCCATTATCAAACAATACTTTTATAGCAGGCGGAAATTTTTATGGCACTATTCCGTATGAAGGAAAGTATGATGCGCTTTGCCCGACAATTTTTTCAAGCAATAAAAACCAGTTTAGTACAGAATCAATTTTACCTGGCGTGAAAGGTGAAGTACGTGATATGGAATGGCTGAATACTGCAAACGGAAAAATGCTTGCCGTTGCAAGAAATAATGATAGCTTGTTGTTTTATAAAATGAACAAATAATAAAAGCATTAAACCCTAATAATAGAAATGATAAGACAAGTTTGTTATATATTATTATTCTACGCTTTTTTTTCGTGCAGCAAAAAAGATGGTTCAACTCCTTCGCCGCCTGTTCAACCTCAGCCAAAGCCATTCAATGCAACATCAACAACCATAAATGGGCAGATTTATAATTCTGATCTATATAATGTAAATTTTACGCCTGTAATTAAAATTGCATTTCAATCACCACTGGATGAAAGTTCTGTTGCAAGCAGTGTATCAATAAAAAATAATTCAAATGCCGATGTAAGTTTTACAACCACATTTGAAAAAAGCGACAGCATCCTTGTTATTAAACCAACCCTGTCAGCATTGACAAAAAATATTTTAACCGTTGCAACAACACTAAAATCAAAAGATGGCGGATCATTAAAATCTGCTGTAACAGCTACATTCTTTTCGCAAATCGATTCAACAGATAAATTCAACCGCGTTTCAGATTCTGCTTTGCTTACATTGATACAGCAAAAGACATTTAAATATTTCTGGGACTTTGGTCATCCAACATCGGGCATGGCACGTGAAAGAAATTCTTCCGGTGATATTTGTACAACCGGTGGAACAGGTTTTGGAATTATGAGTATGATTGTTGCCGCAAACAGAAATTTTATTTCAAGAACAGATGCATTGAATCGCATTCAAAAAATTGTTTCATTCTATAAAAATAATTGCACGGCTTATCATGGCGCTTATGCGCATTGGATCAACGGGGCAACCGGTGCAACAATTCCGTTTAGTACGCAGGATGATGGTGCTGATCTTGTTGAAACGTCTTATTTAATGCAAGGTTTATTATGCGCGAGACAATATTTCAATTTATCGAATACAGATGAAACAAATTTGCGCAATGACATAAACAGTTTATGGAATGCGGTTGACTGGAATTGGTTTCGTCAAAATAATCAAGATGTTTTGTATTGGCATTGGAGCCCTGATTATGCATGGGCAATAAATCAACAAATAAGCGGATGGAATGAGGCCATGATTGTTTATGTTTTGGCGGCTTCATCAAAAACAAATGCGATAACAAAAAATGTTTATGATAATGGCTGGGCACAAAATGGTGGTGAACAAAATGGTAATACTTATTATGGAATAAAATTACCGCTTGGTCCTAATCTTGGCGGGCCATTATTTTTTGCGCATTATTCTTTTCTTGGAATTAACCCGCATCAGCTTTCTGATGCTTATGCAAATTACTGGACGCAGGATACGGCTCACACAAAAATTAATTATGATTATTGTATAGCTAATCCAAATAACTATTTTGGTTACAGCAATGCATGCTGGGGTTTAACAGCAAGTGATCAGGAAAATGGTTATGATGCGCATTCCCCAACAAATGATAATGGCACTATTTCACCAACTGCGGCAATTTCATCATTGCCATATTCGCCAACAGAAAGCATGAATGCACTTAAATTTTTTTATTACACTTTAGGCGATAAACTTTGTGGAGATTATGGTTTTGTTGATGCTTTTAATTTGAACAATTTATGGTTTGCTGATTCATATTTAGCCATCGATCAGGGACCTCAAATTGTGATGATCGAAAACTATCGAAGCGGTTTATTATGGAATTTGTTTATGAGTTGCCCTGAAATAAAAACAGGAATGAAAGCGCTTGGTTTTAGCAGTCCATATTTATAAAGCCGGGATAAAATAAAGTTGCCTCATTATGCACATCTGCGAATAAGTTTTTTTATTGATTGCAGAAAATGGTTTGTTACTTGATTCAATTATAGAAAAAAATCATGCCTTTAAAATCATATTCAACAATAGTAATAATGCCTGATAACTCAAGGCTTGAAGTAGACTATTATTGTATGGATAAAAAATTAAGTGAAGAGGAAAAGCAAAGCACAACAGAACTTTTCATTCAACTGCACGATTGCATTTGCACG
>JBEHXR010000188.1:0-7513 GCA_048498595.1 Bacteroidota bacterium | reverse complement strand
TGATAAAAAGATAACTATACGTGAAATGCGTTTTACGGAAAAAATGATTTAATGCCCCGTTACGATTTTTAAATTTGGTTAGAAGTTATTCCATAGTTGCATGGATAGAATATTAAACTTCCGGAGTTAGCTGAAAATCCGGTTTAAGAGTAAGCAATAAAATTTAAAACTATGCCAACCAAAAAAAATGAAGGTGATTTTCATGTATCGCTTAATGGTATTCAATTAAGTGAAGATGCACGAAACAGAATACAGGCAGGTATTCAAAAAGTAGTTATGAACGAATTGGCTGCCTATTATCCAAACCCCGATGATGATTACGGTTCACGCGGACCATATTTTAACAATGGTGTTATAGTCTTACACCCGCGCTGGTGGTGGGGTTTTATTTTGAGGCCAATTCTTGACAATGAAATAGACAATCTGAAAGGCTTTGAAAAAACTATTAACGCAGAGAGATATGGCATGTGATGGTGAAAATAAAATGTGCCCAAGTGCAACATGCCATTCCGGTGCTTTATTATTAGGTGTTGTGCAGAGCAATAAAACCGTTGCGCTTCTTGAAACACCAATGCCTGTAACAGATGAATTTGTAGAAATTGCAGTTAAAGCCGGCAGCCCTGAAAAGCGTTTAAGATTTGCTGGTAAGTGTGCAAAAAGCGGATGCCTTCAGTGGACCGGCTCGCGTTGTGGCGTGATAGATCGTGCTTTGAATTATATGGAAGGTCTTGTTGAAAACAAATTGGGTGAAAACATTTTACTGCCTGAATGTACTATCAGGCCGCAATGCAGATGGTTTAATCAAACCGGTGCTGATGCATGTAAAGTTTGCCCCTTTATTGTTACAGATATTAGCCACACTTAAGCAATATATGTTTTGCTGTTGCTATCCATATCCACAAACTGTTCAGATGTTCCGGCGAAGTTTCCGCACCGCAAATAAGTGCAACTTCGCCGCATCTATTATTAAAGCCTGTAACTTTTATTTTGCTTTAATTTAATAAACCAGATTATAAACGCTCTTAAAATGCGCAGCTTAAAAAGCGGGTGCATTAATTTATACAATTGGTTTCTTTACAAACATGCTGCTATAATATTTTCGATAGGCATAACCTAAGAAAAGATTCGGACCAATAAGTAAAACGCCCATGAACCAACCGGACGGAACTAAAATAGTATGAAATAAAAATACGTTTACACTTACAGGAAACAAAACAACTGCAGAGAATGGCGCATACCTGTTTATTATAAGTGATATACCTCCGAATATTTGAAGAAATTTCATCATCGGGTAAAAATATCCTGCTGCAATCAATCCATTTTTAAAAGCTGCCGCAGCGCCGGTATGATTGGGTTGATAAGGAATAAAATGGAAGTAAAAATCCAATCCGAAAATAAGGTAAAGTGATCCTAACACTATCCGGCAAATGTTTGTTGCGGTCTTCATTGTAAAATAAAGATAGAAGCTATGATGGCAATAGCAAAATGTGTAATGATGTTACATTTAAAACGCCAAATTTTTATTTCTGTATTCTCTTATATATTCGCCGCCCTGAAAAATTAAATTGATAAGTGATGAAAGAATTTAGTCAACAAATTGCAGCAACATTAAAGGTACGTGCTGCGCAGGTGGAAGCTGCGCTTGATCTGTTTGCAGACGGAGCAACCATTCCGTTTATTGCACGATATAGAAAAGATAAAACGGGCGGATTAGATGAAGTGCAGATTCAGCAGATACAAGAGGAATCAAAAGCTTTAAAAGAATTTACAGAACGCAAAACATTCATCGAAAAAACAATTACCGAACAAGGTAAAATGACGGATGCTTTGCAGGATAAAATAAATAACCTAACAACACTTACAGAATTAGAAGACATCTATCTTCCTTACAAACCTAAACGAAAAACAAAAGCACAAACTGCAAGAGAAAATGGGCTTGAACCTTTAGCGCAATTGATACTGCAACAAACAAATGTTGATCTTACCGAAGAAGCTGCACAATATATCAGCGACAAGGTAAAAGATGTTGATGCTGCATTGCAAGGTGCAAGAGATATTATTGCAGAAATAATTAATGAAGATGATAAGGTGCGTGCTAAAATGCGAAAGTTATTTGAAGACACTGCAACATTTAAAAGCAAGGTTGTAGATGATAAACGAACAGAAGCCGCGAAGTACAAAGATTATTTTGATTTTAGTGAACCGGTACATAAAATTCCATCGCACAGAATTCTTGCTATTCTGCGTGGTTTTCTTGAAGGCTTTTTGCGCATGAGCATTGAACCGGTTGAAGAAGATGCTTTGCATTTAATTGAAGATTTGTATGTAAAAAACAGTTTGAACAATGCTGTTGAACAGCTTAAGAAAGCAATAAAAGATAGCTACAGAAGATTGTTGCAGCCAGGTTTGGAAAGTGAATTTCGCATGGCTTTAAAAACAAAAGCCGATGAAGAAGCGATTAATGTATTTGCAGAAAATTTACGCCAGCTTTTATTGAGCGCACCACTTGGTACAAAAAGAATTTTAGCAATTGATCCCGGTTATCGTACGGGATGTAAAGTTGTTTGTTTAGATGAAAAAGGAACACTGTTGCATAATGATTTGATTTTTGTACATGAGCCAAATAAATTGAATGAGAGCGCTAACAAAATAAGATCACTCGTTGAAAAATATAATGTAGAAGCGTTTGCAATTGGCGATGGAACTGCCGGCAGGGAAACGGAACAATTCATTAAACAACTCCATCTTAACCTACCTGTTTTTTTGGTGAATGAAGATGGCGCTTCAGTTTACTCCGCAAGTGAAACAGCACGTGAAGAATTGCCAAAATATGATGTTACAGTTCGTGGTGCGGTAAGTATCGGAAGAAGATTGATGGACCCGCTTGCTGAATTGGTAAAGATCGATCCCAAAAGTATTGGCGTTGGTCAGTATCAGCACGACGTAAATCAATTTCGCTTAAAAGAAAAATTAGATGCAACAGTTGTAAGTTGTGTAAATGCTGTTGGTGTTAATCTCAATACCGCATCAAAACATTTATTAAGTTATGTAAGTGGCATTGGTAATTCGCTTGCTGAAAACATTGTTCAATACAGGAATGAAATAGGAAAATTTACAAACAGGAAAGAATTGCTTAAAGTGCCGCGTTTGGGAAATAAAGCATTTGAACAATGTGCTGGATTTTTGAAAGTGCAAAATGGAAACAATCCGCTTGATGCAAGCTCCGTGCATCCTGAAGCATACAATACTGTTGAACATATTGCAGGCGATTTAAATGTTGATGTGAAAGCACTCTTAGGCAATGAAAGTTTGCTGAAAAATATTCAGCCAAAAAAATACGCAACAGAACAAATTGGTGAGCTTACCATTAAAGATATTTTAAAAGAACTCAACAAACCGGGTCTTGATCCGCGCAATGAATTAGAACAATTTGAATTTGCGCAGATATATAAAATGGAAGATGTGCATGCAGGAATGATTGTGCCCGGCATTGTAACAAACCTTACACGCTTTGGTGCATTTGTAGATATTGGTGTTAAGCAGGATGGATTGGTGCATGTAAGTGAGATCGCACACAAGTATATCAGCGATCCTGCGGAAGTACTTAAGCTAAATGATAAAGTGATGGTGAAAGTGCTTGAAGTAGATATACCACGTCATCGCATTGCGCTTTCTATTAAGCAAACACAAGAGGCGCCGCAATCATCTCAACGCAGCAAGCAACATAAACCACAACATCATCAGCACAAACAAAATGATTTATCATCGTTAAATGTGAATGATGCGCTGGCTGCTTTAAAAAAGAAGTTTGGAAAATAATAATCACTTACGGCTTCTATCTGCACTTTATTAATGATGGCAATAATTTTTAAATTTATTGTTTAAACCAAAATCAAGTGAAGAACATTCTTACCATTAGCCATGTTATTGTAATTGCAGTTACGGCAATTCTTTTTATCGTAGCCATATTCGCAAAAGGATTTACACATGATCTGGTTATAGAAGCCGCAGTGTTACTGGTTTCAGTAAAACTGATCATCATGAATCAAAAAAATAAAATAATGGAGCAGAAGATTTTAGATGCGATTGATGAAATAAAGAAAATGCAATCCGGATCTTAATGATAAAAAATCACGATCTTGTTTTTTTTAGCTCATACACAAATGCATGTTTATCTAAATCCATTTCTTTATTTTTTTTATCAGATAATGCTTTTGTAAATGCCGCTCCATAATAAAAAATAAATGAAGCATAAAAAACAAACAAGAGCACTAATACAAACGCTCCGGATTTTCCAAATACTTCTTTTAAAGCATTAAAAGTTAGCAGCACACTTAAGAATGATTTTCCGATGGTAAAAAGAATGCCTGTATAAACACCACCTGTAATGGCTGTTCGCCAGCCTGGATGCGCATTAGCGAGATACCGGAATAAAACAGTAAACCATCCTGATGCTATAACTACAAATATTAACTGGCTGACGAGTTTATACAAAAAAGAATTATAATCGCTCCATACTTCATGTATATAATCTTTTAAAAAAATTTGTAAAGCTGTTGCAATGAGTTGAGCGATCAAAACAATTCCTCCAAAGCAAATAACGAGGGCAGATTTAAGGCGAAGCCGCACATAAAACTTTAAACCGGGTTTACGTTCTACATCTATATTCCATAATTCATTTATAGAATCTCTCACAACACCAAACAGAGTTGTAACAACAAATATCAAAAAAATAAAACCAGCCACAGCAGCAAACCAGTTATGTGTAAGCTTTATAAACTGGTTTAATATGCTGTAGATTTTTATAGAGCTTTCTTTACCAATAACAGCAATAAGTTGTGTAAAAATATTTTGCTTAACTGTATGCGGATTATAGAAGATACCAATAGCTTCAATTAAAATCAGCAATATTGCGGGCAAAGAAAATGTTGTAAAAAATGCAGTGGCTGCAGCAATACGCAAAGGATTTTTGCTTGAAAGTATTTTAAAAGCATTGCCACTAATTATTTTGAATTCTTTTATAGTCATGGGCGCGTATCATGCTAAAGTTGTTGCTTAGTTATAACAAATTATGCGCCGCATAAGTGTAACATTCCGGTTTATGGTATCATGAGAGCAAAATTTTATTATCAAGCTAACCTTTTACTAAAGCCCGGATACCAGTTACAGCAATCTGTAAACCCACGCAGAAAATAAGGAATGCGCTTACGCGGTTTAAAACATTTTCACCCTTTGCACCTACATACTGAAGCAGCGTTTTTGTGTTGAGATAAAACACATAGATCAATATACAGATAACAATAACGGCAAGCAACAATGCACCGGTATTTAACAGGTAATCCTGTGCATCTTCATAGGTGCTGCGGGCACCTAATGTAAACAATACAGAAATAGCGCCGGCACCCGTAGTTATGGGAAAGGTTACCGGATAAAATAATTTATCCTGCAATCCATTGAAACTCGCTGCAGCTTCCGCCGTATGTGCAGCTTTATCTTGCTTTTCCGAAGAGTTGCTTCCAGACCACAAACTTTCCCATCCTATTTTACAGATCATTATTCCGCCCGCAACTTGTATAACAGGTATAGAAAGACCAAACAATTGTAATACCCAATGCCCTGCAAGTAATGTTACGGTGCAAATTGCGAACGCATACAAAGCAATTTTTTTTGCAGCCTGTTTTCTTTGCGGCCTTGTAAGATTATCGAAATATGGATTTAAAATAAGTGCAGTACCAATGGGATTAACCACAGGGAATAAAGTAATTATACCAATAAAAACAAGATGAATGAGCGACTGGTAATCTACATGCATAACGTAAAATAAACCAATTTTTAAATTATGCATTAACCATTTTCCTGGCAAGATCGTATTGCCGCTTTTATATTAAGTTATCCGAATTATTATCTAAAACATTACCTACTTTACTGTGTATTGGTACTTTTCAAAAAGTCAATGATCTTTTTTGCATCATTGCCGGTAATGTTTGCACGCACCTGCATATGTGTACCTACAATATCCCAATTCTCATTACTAAATTCTCCCGGAGGCGGCGCATTGTGGCAACGGGTACAATTTTCTGCCCACAACTGTGCACCCGATTTATCTGCTACTTTTTTTGATTCATAGCAGCCATTTGTAAATATGGTTATGATTACAGCTATTGCAATGGTTGTAAAACCAACTAATATTTTTTTCATACAAAACACATTTAAGATTTAAAAACCAAATACTACTTGCGCATTAAATGCTGCAGGTAAGCCTTTTTGTTTCAGGTAGCAAAACTTAATAACATCATTCCAGTGCAGCCAATAGTCAAGCGCTGCTTCAAACTGTTTCAAATTATCGCCGCCCCAGGGTGCATCAGCAGGTCTTTTAAAATAAGAGTACCGTGCAGCAACTTCAACGTTTCTTAAAAATTTGCTGTCTGCCAGTGAAGGACGCAATGTGCCGCATATATAATATGCAGTTGAAACATTATTGAAATTCACCGCATCACCATTGTCTTTGTAATAAGTTGCGTTACCTGTTTTCTGATGTTTCAATTCACCAAGTAATTTAATTGTGCTGGAAAGCGGCGTTATGTTTTGCAGAAAATTAAAATCAACTGCCTGCATGGTTACACCAACGTTTTCATATGGTGTGCCGGCATCACCTGTTTTTGATTTATGCTGAAATGAATAAGCCACTTCAAGACTTGAATTTGCGAACGGCAATACTGCTAATCTTCCGCCTACTGCAGAGCTTTTATTATTGGTGGTGTATGCTTCGTATTCAAACTGCCCTGCATTTGCAGAATCAGTAAGCAGTTGAGGTCCGTTTGAAATATAGAAATCATAATTAATTTTTATATCGCCGAAAGGCAGTCCGCCTAAGGCACCAACGCCGGTTTCATTCATTGCACCAATACCACCATCACCAAACCCAACAGGATCAGCAGCGAAACGATTTATAAATGCCTCGCCCATGCGACCGCGATAAGCACCAAACTTTGGTAAAAATCTACCCGCATGTAACATCAGATAAGGATTAACGATGTAGCACATATTGGCATATTCCAATCCAAGATCAACTGAGCCGCCACCCGTTTCTATTTCTGTTTCTGCCTCTGCAAAAAGCTTATCTGAAATCTTCCATAAAAAAATAGGTTTAAAGTTTACGTCACCAAATCCTGATTCATCTTTTGTTGCAGTGTATGTTGCTTCTGCATTACCATACACAACAAATTTGTTGCTGCCGGATGACGTACTTGTCTGCGCAAAAACACCTGTGCTCACGCAACAAAGCAGCATGTATAAAATTTGCTTTTTCATAAATTATTTTTTAGCAGTTTTAGTAAGCGTTCGTATATAGTTTACAAGCGCCCACCGTTGTTGATCACTAAGCGCTGTTTTATAAGATGGCATAGGATTGTGCCCTTCTGTCAACTCCCAAAAAATTGCACCATCCGTTTGTTGTTGTACGGCAGCAGATGTATGATCTGCTGGTTTCACCTGAAGGTTTGCGGCGGCAGGT
>JBEHXR010000187.1:0-7523 GCA_048498595.1 Bacteroidota bacterium | reverse complement strand
CTGGAGAAAATGCCGGCAGACCTGGAAACAGACTTTGCCCTGAGTGCACTTCCGCCGCAACTGCGTGACGCGGCAACGGTGTATTTGCTCGATCCTGATAAAGGGTATTATATAAGCAGGCAGGGAACAAACGGCTTCGCGTGCTTTATTGCGAGAACGGAATGGGAATGGGCGGAATTCCGGCAAGACGTTGCCACGCCCATCAGTTATGATGCAGAGGGTGTCAAAACCATTATGCCTGTTTATATTGATGTGGCAGCTATGCGTGCATCAGGTAAATGCACACCGGTGCAAATCAGAGATACAATAATAGCAAGAATAAAAAGAGGATACTACAAGTGCCCTTCGCGACCGGGAATCTCTTATATGGAAGCGCCTATGATGCGGGTATACACAAGCAATAATCCCGGCAACAATAACGTAGCTTCTGTAAGCATGCCGCATTATATGTATTACGCTCCTTATCTTACATATGCAGACCTTGGTCTTGACTCCAATTCCAAACTGGAGCCTTTCCTTGTAAACCCAGACGCTATGGTGTTAGGTGAAGGTGAGAAAGGTCCCTATGAATACCTGATTACACCGCTTAACGAAGCTGAAGCGGCTAAAATACAGGCATCAGGACAAGCACTTCTAAAACGCCTGGAAGATTACAAGCCTTACTTTAAAGTTCAGGGTATGATGAGTCATCACTAAGATAAAAGATCAGTTTCCTTTTTACTGTCCAGTGATCGTATCTCTGCTAAAGGATGATGCGTGCGATACCCGAAGCTCAAATGTTTTTCCTATACGCAATGCAAGGCTAAGAAACATCACCAAAAAAAATATTACGATAACAAGATATTTACCCGCACTTACTTAAAACCCCACAATCATTATCGTCTTTTTATGGTTGTGCACGTATTCACTAATTGTTTTACCGTACCTATCAAAACTGATGTTATGGGCACTAACATGCATGAACAAATTGCAGACATCCAATTAAAGCTTGAGGCTAAGCAGGTGATATATTATGAGGTGTTAAGGAACAATGAATCACCGGAAAAAATAAAACAGTTACGCACAGAAATGACCGATCTAATAGTGCTGCTGAAGATACTGGAGACACACGTGAAAGTCTTTAACTGGACTTACTGTTTAAACTAAACGGCAGCAGAACACAATTTGTTGGTCACAAAGAACCAACAAAGGCGAAATAAAATCAAGCGCATTAATTTTCTTTTGCGCGATGACAAATTACTTCAACAGAAAAACTAAATGCAAGACCAAAAGCTACGATCTGCCAAATGCTTTGTTGTGTAGAAATACTCACTACCAACATTACGAGGCAGAATAAACATACCATAACAGTCAGGGCATTTTTTTCAGAAAAATACTTTCTCATAAAAAGTTTAGATTGAATAAAACAGGATTGTTGCTTTTAAACGGGCGCGAAGCTAATTTATTTTAGTAACGCAAGATTGCAAAAAGTAGTTAATAAAACTACCGGTTAAACAGGTTGCCTAAACTGCTTCCACCAACAGACTTCATGATACTATCCGGTGTAATACTGTTGTCGTTTGGATCATTCGCTTTTTGTGTAAACCTTTGCAATATACCCGGCAATGCACCTGCTATAGCACCGGTGATCATTGGGGGCAAACCAAACTTACTTGCAAGGCTGCCTGCCAAACCACCTTCAATAGCATTGGTAAGCGTACCGCCTGATGCCACCTGGTTTTTCAGCATAGATAAGATATTGCCTGCGCCACCGGCATTCATTGCCTGGTTTTGTATTCCGTTTGTAATGTGCTGTGCAACTTCGTTATGAACCGCCTCTTGCTGATCTGCAGGAATAGCAGATGTTATTTGCGGATTGCTGTTTAAATGTTCTTTTACTAATTGCAATATTTGATCAAACATGATGTATAATTTAAATGTAAAGTAATATTTTCTTTTGTATGAAAGCTTAGCAGCTTTACTATTCACATCATACAAATAAAAAAACAATTTTTTTTATGATTGAATTTGCCGGTTTGTAATTTTCCTGTTTTTTATTTTTAAAATGCGTAATGCAAATTCTTTTGGAAATGCAAATACAAAAAACAAGATCATATATAAAATTATCGCGGCTGCAATGGAAAAGAAACAAACTGCAAAAGCAAACAACGTATAAAATATGCTGTACTTGTAAGTTAGTGTAACACAGTAAAAAAAATCTCTGCTCTCTTCTTCCACAAGCAATTTTTTGTAAGCGTATGCGCAAATACAATATGCGGCAAGTGCTATCATAAAATAATTAAAACCAAATATTACAATTGCCGCTTTACCTTCTGTTCTTAAAAATTCTGCTAAGATTGCTGTTGGCAACGGCGTTAATGTAACCAGGAATAATAAAAATCCATTCACCCACATAAAATTGCTGTCCACCTTATTTATATAATCAAAAGCGTGATGATGATTTATCCAGCAAACAAGAATCGTAATAAAGCCAATTACAAATGCGAGAAAAGGCTCCCAGTTATGAAAAGCAAATGTGAATACGCTTTCGCCATTTTGGGGGTGCAAAAACTGTATCAATTCTAAAACCAAAAGTGTAATTGCAATCGAAAAAACGCCATCACTAAAAGCCTCCAGGCGTGCAGTTTCTTTCTGCCTGCTTTCGTTATTGCCTTTCATTTTTTGTGTTTGACATACCTGCAGATCAGTTGGTGTTCTTCTCTTGAAGCGCCTGGCAGGTATTAAGCTAAATTAATATTTATTGCTGATGAATTTTCTAATGCATTATTGCATTGCGGAGGTGTTTTTTATAAATCAGCTTACCATTATTATCTGCAACACAAAGAAGCCTTGCGCATAAAAAAATTACTTTAATTTCATTTTGCATTTACCAAATCACTTCAGCGATATACATACCTTTGATGCAGTTCATTTGAAAACTGCTTTTTACATTTCAGTAATCAGATTTTTTCACTAAAAACCGTCCGGCTATGAAACAAATTGATAATGCTCTTACGAATAAATTACAGCAAATTGTAAACCTGCAAACAGAACTGCAACTTCAGAAAGATAAATATGCATCGTTGGTAAAAACACATAAATCCCCTGATACTTTAAAAGAAACACGTTTCAACATAATGCGTTTGCAGGCAGCATTAAAAGAAAAAGAAGGTGACGCGCTGTCTTTATTTAATTAGACATTTATGATGCCGGCCTGCATTGTCTTTGTCATTAAAAGAGTTGTAAAGGTACCGGCGTACCTATCATTGTTTTTTTATCGTACTCAACTGTTTGATGATACAGTCTGCCATCCGTAGTTGAAAATATAAGATGAAATTTATAGCTGGCTTTTTGATTTTTAATATATACTTTAAATACCCTGTTATCCAGCAGATCCCATTTTAATTTTTCGATTATGCAATGATCTTCTTCTTCATTAGCAAAAGCCATTACCTGGTCTACATTAAAATCAATTGGTCCAAACATATGCCATGCGGTATCGGTGCCCCATGCACCCGGTGCTGATGTAAATCCTGTAAATTCCACTATAAATTTTTTAGTTGCGGCAAGCTACAAATACTAAATGTAAATAAACGGGTAGCTGCTATTCATCACTAACTTAGACTTTATTTATACCAATATATTTTTAAAACAGTTAAACAATGCCATGGAGTGAATATAACTATCCTGCCTCAATGAAGAATTTACCTGCTGTTGTCAGGAACAAAGCCATAGAAATTGCCAACGCTTTATATGAAAAAGGAAATATGGATGAAGGCGTAATTATCGCAACCGCAATTAAACATGCGAAAGCGTGGGCAGAGAACGAAGAACATACTGATGATACCGATAAATTTCGGCAAGATGAATTTTAATGCATTAAGCAATACTGCTAACAGCTTACAAAAAAATCAAAACAAATTTTTGCAAGTGTCCAATTTCACACAGTTCAATTGTTGTTAAGTATATTTAAATTATTAGTTATGAAACAGCGAATGAATTTTTATGAAAAAGGATTTAAGGCAATGAAACCGCTTTTTAGTTTGGGTGCGTATTTATCACAATCAAGCGTAGAACGTTCGTTACTCGAGTTAATAGATTTCAGAGTGTCACAAATAAATGGTTGTGCATATTGTTTAGATATGCATTCAAAAGATATGCGGGCACATGGAGAATCAGAACAGCGTTTATATATGCTTGAGGCATGGCATGATGCGCCTGTGTATACTGATCGCGAACGCGCCGCGCTTGCATGGGCAGAAGCAGTTACAACGCTTGAAAAAAAGAATGTACCCGATGATGTATACGAAGAAGTGCTTCGTCATTTTTCTGAAGAAGAGCTTGTTGATTTAACGATGGCTGTTATTGCTATCAATAGTTATAACCGTATAAATGTTGCTTTCCGCACACCTGCAGGAGATTATGTGCCGGGGCAACATGCTGCACTTTTGAATTAATGTTTTAACCGCGGTGTTATGTATGTGTTTATACGTAAATAACATTGCGGTTATTTCTTTTAGATATGAAAGCATTATTTTCAAAAGGTGTTTTCTTTAATGAATATATGAAAGGGAATTACGAATTTGAAAAGTAAATTAACCGGTGCTTTTTGCAATATTGATTTTGGTTAAGTAAGCAATAAATAAATTACGAATGACAGGAAAGGTTAAAGGCAAAATGTTTATTCACGGATTTTTTTCTGTATCTCTTCCGTACAATGGTTAATAAAAATATCTGCAATTGTTTTTAACTGTTCCACATCAATTGGCTTTGTAATAAATCCTGCATTATATTTTTCAGCAAAGCTTTTATCTTTTAATTGAGATGAGGTAGTAAACAGTATTGCCGGTATTTCAGCAAACCTGTTCATTTCACGAATTCTTCTCAAAGCTTCCTTTCCATCAAGAAGCGGCATGTTTATGTCTAATATAATTAAACAGGGTGTTGGATCCAGGGAGCTCAGTGATTCCAGGTAGCTAATTATTTCTACTCCATTAACAAAGCAAATTACATCTACATTAGATTGATAAACCGCAAAAGCTTCTTCTATTAAATTGCGGTCATCTTCATCATCATCTGCATACAGAATTACATTGCGTGTGGACAACTGTTTTGTCATACAGGAAGCAGTTATTAATTAAGGTTGCTAAAATATGATTTATTTATAAGCAGTAGTTAATTCGTTAATATCTATTTGCGGCAAATACACATTTAATACGTTTGTATGTTCGGTTACTTTAACAGAAGCAATTTTTTTCCGGTATTCTTTATATTGAATTTCTATATAAAAAGAATATATCTGGAAGAGAAGGATTATCGAACCGTTTATCTTTTGTTTTCCCACATATACACCTTCAGCTTGCAAAAGCTGTATTTTTTCAGTATAGGGCAGATTGCAGAAATTATGTATGGTCATACAATGATGTTATTTAAGGTATCACAAAAACAGTGCAGTTATTTTTAAATAGTCAATCATAAAACATTAGCCTTTTTTTCAGCAGCATTAATCTTTTTATTAAACTGTGGCCGCTAATGTACGCATCAAAGCTAAAAATCTGGTGCAAACAATAAGCAAAGCGTGAATTGATGATCTTTTGTATGATAAAAAACAAATGCAGTTTAAAGCGGCAGTACAAATAAAAAAATATTTTTACCTTTTGCTAAAATCATAATCATTTTATGCCTGCCGATAGTTTGAACGTAAACACAAAAGGTGTTTCAAAAAATACGTATGATGCAATTGTAATAGGTTCCGGCATTAGTGGCGGCTGGGCTGCAAAAGAGTTGTGCGAACATGGCGTGAAAACACTTGTACTTGAAAGAGGTCGTAATGTTACGCATATTAAAGATTATCCTACAGCAACAAAACATCCGTGGGAATTTCGTCATCGCGGAAGATTAACACGCGAACTTGAAAAAGAAAATCCTATCATCAGCAAGTGTTATGCTTTTGATGAAACGGCGCAACATTTTTTTGTAAAAGATAAAGAGCATCCTTACATACAGGAAAAACCTTTTGACTGGATTCGTGGTTACCAGGTTGGCGGTAAATCATTAATGTGGGCGCGTGAAACGCAGCGCTGGAGCAGGTTTGAGTTTGAAGCACCAGGTCGTGATGGTTATGCAGTTGAGTGGCCGATAACTTATGATGATCTTGCGCCATGGTACTCGCATGTTGAAAAATTTGCAGGCATTAGTGGCAACAAAGATGGAATTGAAAACTTACCTGATGGTGAATTTCTTCCGCCCTGGGAATTTAATTGCGCAGAGAATGCTATGCGGCAAAAAGTAAATGCGCATTATAAAGACAGGCTAATGCTGATGGGTCGCTGCGCCAACTTAACAAGGGCAGGTGAATTGCAATTACAGCAGGGACGCAATCAATGCCAGGCACGTGACCTTTGTTATCGTGGTTGTCCATTCGGTGGATACTTCAGTTCGAATTCTTCCACCTTACCGTGGGCGGAGAAAACAGGCAATCTTACTTTGCAACCGAATTCGGTTGTTCATTCTATAATTTATGATGAACAAAAACAAAAGGCAATTGGCGTACGCGTCATCGATGCAAATACAAAACAGGCGACAGAATATTTTTCGCGAATCATTTTTGTGAACGGCGCCTGTTTGAACAGCAATCTTATTTTGTTGAACTCCACATCAAACCGTTTTCCAAATGGATTAGGAAATGACAATGATGTTCTCGGAAGATATATCGCGTTTCAAAATTATCGGGGTTCACTTGATGCAACACTTGATGGTTTCCAGGATAGTTATTATTATGGTCGCCGGCCTGTGTCACCATTAATGCCGAGCTTCAGAAATGTGCGAAAGAATGATATGGATTTTCTTGGCGGTTACATTACTTTCTGGGGTGCTTATCGCAACACAGGAAATGAAAACAGCAACGATACAATTGGTGCAGGTCTTAAAGAAGCCATGAGTGAAGCGGGCGGGTGGGGTGTATATATGTCGATACAAGGTGAAGTAATTCCGAAATATTCTAATCATGTGCGATTGAGCAAAGATGAAAAAGATGCGTGGGGCATTCCTCAGCTTATTACTTCTGTTGCTTATGATGACAACGATGAAAAAATGCTGAAAGATTTTTTAACGCAGGGTGCCGAAATGCTTGATGTGGCAGGATGCAAAAACATTCAGCAGCACGACAGCAATCAAGCGCCGGGTTTAGATATTCATGAAATGGGTGGATGCAGAATGGGTAAAGATCCCAAAACTTCTATGTTGAATAAGTGGAATCAATTGCATGCATGCACAAATGTTTTTGTAACAGACGGCGCATGCATGACGACTGTCGGCAATCAAAATCCTTCACTCACTTTTATGGCGATAACAGCGCGTGCAGCAAATTATGCAGTGGAAGAATTGAAGAAAGGAAATTTGTGATGTTTACCATTTCTTTCTTCCCATACAAAAAAAATTATCATTCCGCTCTTAATGCCTTCACAGGTTTTGCCACGGCAGCACGAACGGTATGAAAAATTACCGTAAGCAATGTTAGCGCTAACACAACCAATGCTGAAAGT
>JBEHXR010000186.1:0-7543 GCA_048498595.1 Bacteroidota bacterium | reverse complement strand
AGCATCTTCTTTAAACAAAAAATATAATGCAAGAAATTTTGTGATCAGCGATTCGCGTTTGCGGGCAGTAGTTGCCATGCGACTCAGCAAAATGTGATCTTTGATCATTATGCCAATGTCTCTCGTAAAAATAAAATTCGGAATAGGAGGAAAGATGTACTGATCTTCCGCAAGATTGCTTGCGGATTTTGGTAAGATGCCGCTAATTAAAATTTTTGCAAGCAGCGCCGCATCTGTTATTGCTTCGAGTTGTTGCTGTATTTTATTGCTTGATTCTTCGTAAGAACAAACGGCAGAGATCAATCGCAATTTTACGCTTTCATCGCTTACAATTTGTTCAAGCAAATGCTGAACTTCCAAAACTTTATCAGAATTAAAATATTCTTTTTTTCCGGGAATAAAACAGTTTGCTTTTTTTTCGCTGGACGATTGACATTGCCTGATGTATTTTATCTTTTCAGGATCAAGAAAATATAAAAGCAATTGCACATAATGATTGTATTCTTTCTGCATGCTTTTTAAATGCACGATGTCATCATATAAATTATCTGAAAAAGTGCTCGGAATTATTTTGCCAATTCCACCATCCGGACTATGAATAATTATTTTTCTCAGCGTTCCAATTTCTGATTCTACATATAATTCTTTATCGTTTGAAGACATAAAATTTAATTTGATTAAAAAATAAAGCTTGAGCGAACAGCAAAATGAGAAGAACGCTTAGATGAGATTTAGAAAGATAGCAAGCAATTGATCGTTTGTATTATGCTTCTTCATAAGAACGCTGCAAGTTAAGCATTTTTGCTTCAGTATTTTTATCGAAGCCTTTTACAGAAATAATTTTAAACCGCACAAATAATTCTTCTTTATACCAATTTTCTTTGCGCGTTTTTTTTATAACTTCAGCATGTTGCTGCATTGAATATGCAAATGCTTTCATACTTTCTTTATTTTGCCAAACGCTGAAAGTTGCTTGTTTTATCCACGGTATTTCGCCAATGCCATAAGACAGAATAAAGCCTTGGGCTGATGTCATTTTGCTTGCAACGCCATCAACATTTTTCCAGAAATTTTTTAAACGATTTACACGAATTGTTGCTCTTGTTAAAACTGCAATTGTGCCATCGTAATTATTTTGTTTTGATAATTCACCAAAAACTTTTTTCTTATCCCACAAACCGTGACCTTCTAAAGGTTGCAGCAGAAATTGTTTTACATCACACTTAAAAAATTTAAAATAAAATTTTATAAACGTTGGAGTATGATCTAAAGCATCGTTTGTTGTATAAAGCAAAGCCCATTGATTAAAATCCGGTTTAATATCGAAAGTTCCGTTTCTTCCGCTGCCCATTAATTTCCAGAAAATTATTTTTTTATTAAATAACAACGGCAGGCGAAAAATCATCATCGAAAAAAAACCAAAACAACCAAGATATTTTGGGTAGCGTGATATAATAAGCGTGCAATACATTTAATGTTTTGTAGCGAAGAAAATTACAATGCATAATAATATTGTAATAACAACCGCAATTACAATTTTATACTTTTCCCACTGTTCTTTTTTTATTTGTTCGTTTGATAATGTTTGTAATTCTTCCCGCAGCCATTTGTGTTTTTCATATAAAGGTTGTAATGTTTTAGAAAGATTTTTTAGTTGTGACGATGTAAGCATTTTACTGCATGAGGCAATTGCTTCTAAAAACATTTTTTGCTCTGTTGCATCTGTCTTTAATAAATCGGAAACATCAGCAGGCAATATCTGTTTTAGTGAATATAGCAACGCATCTTTATTAAAGCGAAAAGGATCAACGTGCAACAACTGATTTTTTAAACATTCTGCCTTTACTAATAACGCTTCAATTGATTCTGCTGGTTTTACGTATTCCTGTGGCGCTGTATGATATCGCTGAATATTATAATCTTTTCTTGCTGACGAATTTGATAAAACATTGTAAGCTTCTGCTATTTCGCTAAATACTGCTGCTGATAAAACATCGTTTGGATTTTTATCAGGGTGATATTTCATGGCTAACTTTCTATACGATTGTTTTATTGCTAAAGATGTGGCATCTGATTTTACATTGAGGATTTTATAATAATCTTTGAGCGGCATCAAGGCGAATGTAGGTTATGATTATTTTAAAACCGGAAGATGCAGGTTACATGCTATCGCCGGAAAGTAAAAAATAATTATAATCTTTTCATGTTTTTATCAAGACTATCTAAACAAATTTTCGCAGCTTACTTCATTTATCAAAATTATTGGTGAAAAAAACTCCTTACTTTTGGCGCGAAGCAAGAATCGAACACTGCATTGTTATATAAAAAAACAATTTAGGATTAACCGCTATTGCACTAATGTCTGAAAAAATTACAAAAATCGGCGTACTTACTTCGGGTGGAGATTCGCCGGGAATGAATGCCGCTATACGCGCCGTTGTAAGAACTGCAATTTACCGTGGATTAGAAGTATTTGGCGTAATGCGAGGATACAATGGTATGATTGAAGATGATATTTACGAGATGAATTCCCGCTCTGTAGCCAACATTATACAACGTGGCGGAACCATTTTAAAAACTGCGCGCAGCAAAGATTTTTATAGTGAAGAAGGAAGAAAAAGAGCGCATGATAATTTGAAGAAAAGAGGTATTGATGGTTTGGTTGTGATTGGCGGCGATGGCAGCTTTACAGGCGCATATAAATTAAGTAAAGAGTTTGGAATTCCGTGTACAGGAATTCCCGGAACAATTGATAAAGATTTATACGGAACTGATTTTACGATTGGCTTTGACACTGCCGTAAACACTGCAGTGGATGCTATTGATAAAATTCGCGATACTGCTGATTCGCATGATCGTTTGTTTATTGTTGAAGTGATGGGTCGCCATGCTGGTTACATTGCTTTGCACAGCGGCGTTGCAACAGGTGCAGAAAATATTTTAATGCCTGAAGTAAATACAACGCTCGATGAAATGATTGCTTCCCTCACCGAATCTGAAAAAAGAAAAAAGCTCGTAAACCTTGTTGTAGTGGCAGAAGGCTATCAGCCAGATCCAAACTCGCCTGCAAAAGGTGCGGTTGAGGTGGCAAGACTGGTGGAAGAAAAAACAAAAGGCTTCGAAACAAGAGTAACAATTCTTGGCCATATACAAAGAGGCGGACCGCCAACTTGCATCGATCGTTTTATTGCAAGCCGCATGGGTTATCATGCAGTACAATGTTTAATAGAAGGAAGACATAATGTTATGGTAGGAATTTTGCATAACAATATGCATTATACACCGCTTGAAATTGCCATTCGTGAAAAACAAAAAATTGGCGAGGATTGGCTTAATATTGTTAAGATATTGGCAAGCTGATTCACAATAAAAAAAATTTAAATGTCAGAAGGCATATCGAAGTATTTGCATAAAGAAATGGATAAGCAGGCGGGCATTGAGCACACCTTTCATCGCACAAAAATTGTAGCAACAGTTGGACCAGCCTGCGACACATATGAAAAATTGCTGGAACTTGTAAAGGCGGGCGTAAATGTTTTCAGGTTAAATTTTTCTCACGGCACACATGAAGACAAGGCGAAGATCATTCAAATGATAAACCGCATGAATGATGAAGAACCGTATAATGTTTCTATCCTTGCAGATTTACAGGGACCTAAACTTAGAGTTGGGGATCTTCAAAACGGTTTGCTTGAAATTGGTAACGGAGATATTCTCACATTCACTTCAAAAGAAAAAGTACTCGGCACCAAAGAAAAAATTTATGTGTCTTATCCCAACCTGCATGAAGATGTAAAAGTGGGAGATAAGATTTTAATTGATGACGGAAAAATTGAAGTGGTTGCTATTGAAATTACTGCCGATGGAGATGTAAAAGTAGTTGTTACTTACGGTGGAATTTTATTGCCAAAGAAAGGCGTAAACCTTCCTGATACAGAAATTTCTTTACCTGCACTTACTGAAAAAGATCTGAATGATCTTGAGTTTATTATAGGACAAAAGGTTGATTGGATCGCGCTATCATTTGTAAGAAAAGCAGAAGATATAATTGATTTGAAACAGCGCCTTGCAGAAAAGAATTGTTTAAGTAAAGTAATAGCAAAAATTGAAATGCCTTCTGCATTAAAAGATTTGCGCAACATCGTTCTTGAATCTGATGCAGTAATGGTTGCCCGCGGAGATTTAGGTGTTGAATTGCCTGTAGAAAAAGTTCCAATGGCACAACGCGATATTATTCGCAAATGCATTCATCGTGCACGACCAGTAATTGTTGCAACGCAAATGATGGAAAGCATGATCGATCATGTAAAACCAAACAGAAGTGAAATCACAGATGTGGCGAATGCTGTGCTCGAAGGCGCCGATGCCGTAATGCTGAGCGCAGAAACAGCAACCGGTAAACACCCTCCACTTGTTGTAGAAACAATGCGCCGCATAATTCTTGAAGTTGAAAAAACAGAATATCGCTATAATCGCGAAGAAGATTTAAAACCACTTGCACATTCACCATCATTTTTAAGTGATGCCATTTGCTACAACGCTTGTAAAATTGCAAAGGATGTAAATGCAGATGCACTGATCGGAATGACGCAAAGTGGCTATACTGCCTTTATGTTGAGCAGTTACAGACCAGAAGCTCCGTTGTATATTTTTACAAAATCACATGCATTGGTTAACCAGCTTAGCCTTAGCTGGGGCGTTAGAGCTTTTTATTATGATGAAGAAATAAGTTTGGATGATATTATTTTCGATCAGATAAATATTTTAAAAGAACGTGGTTTTATTAAGCCGGGACACGTGGTGATAAATACCGGCAGTACACCGGTGGATTTACATCTGCCAACAAATGTTTTAAAAATTACAAAAGTTGAATAAATTTTCCCCCGGTTTTCGGGGGATTTTTTTTGTGTAGATTTTACATTTGAAGTATTAATCTTTGTTCATGAGAAAACTATTAACCTGCTTTTGCCTGTTTATTTTTTTTAAGCTATCTGCACAAAACGCAGACAGTACATGGATCGTAAACAACTACATAAAAAAAGAAGTTTACATTCCCATGCGCGACGGTAAGAAATTATTTACTTCTGTTTACATACCAAAAGATACAACTGAAGCACATCCGATCTTAATGACAAGAACACCGTATTCATGTGCGCCGTACGGCGAAAATAATTTCTCTCCTGTTTGGAATTCTTACATCAAAGAATACTTCAAAGAAAATTATATTATGGTTTGGCAGGATGTGCGTGGACGTTGGATGAGCGAAGATGAATTTGTAAACGTGCGTCCGTTCAACCCAAACAAAAAAGGTAAAGAAATTGATGAAGCAAGCGACACATACGATGCAATAGATTGGATGATAAAAAATATTCCGCACAACAATGGTAAAGTAGGTGTGCATGGAATTTCTTATCCCGGTTTTTATTCAACAATGGCTGCGGCAAGCAATCATCCTGCATTAAAAGCAGTAAGTCCGCAGGCGCCTGTTACCAATTGGTTTATTGGCGATGACTTTCATCATAATGGCGCATTTTTTCAAATGGATGCATTCGCTTTTTATTCTGCACTGGGTTTTGGATTTGGTCAGCCACATCCCGCACCAACAAATATTCCTGCGCGTTCAGTTGGTTATCCAATTCATGATAATTATAAATTTTATTTGGAACAAGGCAGTTTAAAAAACCTCACAAAACTTACCGGCGATACAATTGCTTTTTGGAAAGATTTAATGAACCATCCAAATTATGATGCCTGGTGGCAGGCGCGTGATGCGCGCAATGCAACAAAAAATCTGCAGCCTGCAATGCTTTGGGTTGGTGGCGAGTTTGATGCGGAAGATGATTGGGGCGCATGGAACAGTTATAAAGCTGCGGAAAAAAATAATCCCGGAAAATCTTTTAATAAAATTGTTGAAGGTCCATGGGCGCATGAACAATGGGAACATAAAGCTGCAAACAGTTTAGGTAATCTTTCATGGGGTTCGAACACGGCAGAATATTTTCAGCAGCATTTTGAAATTCCTTTCTTTAATTATTATTTATTAGGAAAAGGAAGTGTTGATAGTATTGCAGAAGCAAATGTTTTTATAACCGGTGCAAATGAATGGAGAACTTTTTCGCAATGGCCACCGGCAAACGCAGAAGATAAAACAATGTATTTGCAAGCTGATGGAAAGTTAGATTGGAGCAAACCTTCATCAGCAAATAGTTTTAGCAAATATGTTAGCGATCCTGCGCATCCTGTTCCTTACGAAGATGAAATTCAATTTAATCGTTCCCGAACTTATATGGACGCAGATCAGCGCTTCGCAGAAAGAAGACCTGATGTATTGACTTTTAAAACAGATACACTAACAACTGATGTAACACTTACTGGCAATGTGGTTGCTGATTTACTAACAAGCATTTCAACAACGGATGCAGATTTTGTTGTTAAGATCATTGATGTGTTTCCTGAATATCTTGGATATAATGATGTAGATATTTATGCTGAAGAAGATCCGGTAAATCCATACCCAATGGGTGGTTATGAAATGTTGGTACGTGCAGAAATTTTCCGCGGTCGCTATAGAAACAGTTATAAAAATCCATCTGCGTTTACGCCAAATAAAATCGAAGAAGTGAAATTTAGTTTGCCTGATGTTGCACATACATTCAAAAAAGGTCATCGCATTATGGTGCAGATACAAAGCAGTTGGTTTCCTTTAGCCGATAGAAATCCGCAACAGTTTATTGACATCTATCATTGCGATGAAAAAGATTTTATAAAAAGCGATATAAAAATTTATCACGATGCACAACATGCAAGTAATATTACATTGCCCGTGCTGAGATGATTTTGTAATTTTGAAATAAACTTAGTTATGGAAAGCTTAGTGATCAATGTAAACACAGAGGAAGAAAAAAACTTTATTAAGCAATTGCTGGATAAGTTAGGTATTGATAATATTTCCATGGAAGATTATGAGTTTCAAAAAAGATTAGATGCGCGGAAAAAATTTGCGGAGCTGGTAAAAAATTCACCGAAGATTAATATTACTGATGAAGAAATAAACTCTATCGTTGAAGAAGTTAGAGCTAAACGATATGAAGAAAATAATCATTGACACAAATTGGTGGGTCTCGTTCATATTATCAAAGCACTCTTTTGGTTTACCTGATTTCTTTTTAAATGAAACGATTGATTTTTATTTTTCAAATGAATTACTCCAGGAAATTAAAACTACTCTCACTTACACAAAAAGAAAACACAGAATAAATACAATTAACCTGGAACAATTTTTCTCTTTTATCGAAGAAATTGCTGTTATTGTTGATACAACATCAGTTGTAACAATTTGCAGAGACAAAAAAGATAATTTTTTATTAGCGCTTGCCAGGGATGCAGGCGCTGATTATTTAGTCTCCAATGATGAAGATTTGCTTTCCATCAAGCAATTTCAAAATACATTAATTCTAACACTGTCGCAGTTTATTGAAACCATAAATAAATAATCATGAGAAAATTCTTAGTCGTTGTTCTTACTTTTTCATCATTGTTGTGC
>JBEHXR010000185.1:0-7573 GCA_048498595.1 Bacteroidota bacterium | reverse complement strand
CAAAACGCGAAACAGAAGATGCTTTGATTGATTTGAATTTTTTAGGAATTGATAATGTACTTGTCATTCGCGGTGATGCAGATAAAAACGCTGCATCGTTTGAACCCGAGCCTGATGGTAATAAATATGCGGGCGACCTGTTAAAGCAAATTGTAAATCTTAATAACGGAATTTATTTGGATGAAGATATTCGCGATGGCGGTAAAACAAAATTTTGTATTGGTGTTGCAGGTTATCCCGAAAAACATTTTGAAGCGCCCAATCCGCAAATTGATTTGCAAAGATTGAAAGACAAAGTTTGTTGCGGTGCTGATTTTGTGATGACGCAAATGTTTTTTGATAACCAGAAATATTTTGATTTTGTAAAAACCTGCCGGGATAATGGTATTAATGTTCCAATCATTCCTGGATTAAAACCTATTACTTCAAAAAAACAATTAACCATTTTGCCAAGAATTTTTCATGTTGATATTCCGAATGAATTATCAGAAGAAATTTCGCGTTGTAAAACAGATGAAGATTCTGAAAAAGTTGGTACCGAATGGCTCATTCAGCAAAGCAAAGAATTAAAAAAATTCGGTGTTCCGGTTTTGCATTATTACACTTTAGGCAAACCAAGAACAATTGTAAACGTTGTGAAAGAGTTGGTGTAAAATCAACCCAACACCACACCAGCCAGTGCAGGCAAGTTCAAAGTAATTTTATATGCTTTGGTTGGTTCATCAACTAACTCACATCGTATATCAGGATTATAAACATCACCACTTCCCCAAAAATCTTTATTATCACTGTTGAAAATTTCTTTCCATTCGCCTTTATCATGCACAAAAATTTCCCAATCCATTCGCACAAGCGGCGTCATATTTAAAATAACAAGTACATCATCTTTTCTGTTATTGCCGATGCGTTTATAACCAATTACTGCATTACTTCCTTTCGTTAAATCGAGCCATTCAAAACCACCGCGCACAAATTGTTGTTCATATAACGCGGGTTCGTTTCTATATAACTCATTTAATTTTTGCACGCAATATTTCATGCCGCCATGACTGGGAAATTGTAACAGTTCCCAATTCAATTCACTTTTATAATTCCACTCTTTTGTCTGCGCAAATTCATCGCCCATAAATAATAATTTGCCACCGGGATGCGTGAACATGTATGTATATAACAAACGAAGGTTTGCAAACTTCTGCCATTCATCGCCGGGCATTTTATAAATCATCGGGCTTTTACCATGCACCACTTCATCATGACTTAAAGGCAACATAAAATTTTCATCATAGAAATACATCATGCTAAACGTAAACTTGTTTTGTATGAGATGCCGCAGCATGGGTTCCATTTTAAAATAATCCAGTGTATCATGCATCCAGCCCATCATCCATTTCATACCAAAACCCAATCCATCTTCAAACGTCGGCCTGCTTATTTTTGGCCAATCAGATGCTTCTTCTGCGATGGTTTGTATATCTGGAAAATCTCTGAACAATGTTTCATTCAAATCTTTTATAAATGCAATCGCTTCAATGTTTCCATTGCCGCCAAATTCATTCGGCTCCCACTGACCTTCTTTGCGACTGTAATCCAAACGCAACATCGAACTCACTGCATCAACACGCAAACCATCCGCATGAAAACGGTCGCACCAAAAGCGTGCATTGCTTATTAAAAAACTTTTTACTTCACCACGTTTATAATTGAACACATAAGAATTCCAATCGGGATGATAGCCTTTACGCATGTCGGCATATTCATACGTATGCGTTCCATCAAACATGAACAAGCCATGTGCATCGTATGGAAAATGTGACGGCACCCAATCGAGAATTACACCGATGCCTGCATTGTGTAATGCATCAATCATTGCCGCAAAATCCTGCGGACTTCCAAAGCGCGAAGTGGGAGCGAAGTAACCTGTGCCCTGGTAGCCCCAGCTTCCATCAAAAGGATGTTCCATCACCGGCATAAATTCAACATGCGTAAATCCCATTTGTTGAATATAAGGAACCAGGCGCTCCGTTATTTGTGCATAGGTGTTGTAACTTTCTTCATCATATTTATCAGGACGCATCCAGCTTGCGAGATGCATTTCGTAAACCGACCAAGGTTCATCTAAAGCATTGTTTTTTTTGCGATGCTTCATCCAGTGCTTATCATTCCATTCATAAAAAGTTCCCCACGTTATGGATGCAGTGAGCGGACGTTTTTCCCACAAATGCGAAAAAGGATCACCTTTATCTAATTGCTTTCCTTCAAAACCATGAATGTGATATTTATAACTTTCGCCGCTCCAAACATCCGGAATAAATCCTTCCCAAATTCCGCTTTTATCAAGTCGTACAAAAAGCTTATGTGCATCATTGTTCCAGTTATTAAAATTTCCTATAACGCTTATCTGCGTTGCGTTTGGCGCCCATACGGCAAAATAAGTTCCCTTCGTGTTCAGCACTTCCAACTGTTTATTTCCAAACAATTCATACAAGCGATAATGTGTTCCGTTTTGAAAATTGCTAACATCTTCTTCAGTAAACAAAGAATAATTCCATACGGGTTTTGTGCTGTCAACAAAATGTATGTCTTCATACTTTTCATTCGGTGTTTTTGACTGATGTTTTTCTTTTTGTGCAACATAAGTGTGATCTTTTTTTTGCGCATTATCTCTATCATCTCCTTGTTTCATAATAAACTGTTTATGTGGTTATCCGGTGTTTATATAAAATTAGCATTCGTTAACCGTTTTACATTTTTTTTATAAAGTGGCTAAGAATTTAAGCGGATATTGATTAGTCTCAATGCGTGCTTTTCAACTTTAATTATTTGATAATAACTTCGCGGCGTTTAAATATTTTTTGTTATTGATTAAGCAACTATTATGAATTTATTGAAGAGCCCTAAAAGATCAGATGCAATACCTATTGCGGTTTCGCTCGATACAACCACACCTGTTGATACACTTGAAACAAAATCACTGGTTGATAAACGTGTTTTTTATTTAAGCATCCAGGCTGTTGTAAATGCAGTTATTATTGGATTAATTGCGAAGTTTTTAGTATCGTTAATTTATCTTATTACCAATCTTTCTTTTTACGGAAAATTTTCATTTGCATCTTCAACCATTACAAATCATTTAGGATTATTTATAATTATAGTTCCTGTTATTGGTGGATTGATCGTTGGTCTTATGGCAAGGTTTGGTTCTGCTGCTATTCGTGGTCATGGCATACCCGAAGCAATGGAACAGGTACTCACAAATGAGAGCAAGATAAAACCCATCATCACTTTTTTAAAACCTATTTCTGCAGCAATATCTATTGGTACCGGCGGACCGTTTGGTGCTGAAGGTCCGATTATTTCAACAGGTGGTGCACTGGGTTCTGTTGCCGGGCAAATTATGCACATCACCGCCAGCGAAAGAAAAGTAATGCTTACTGCAGGTGCAACTGCTGGTATGGCTGCCATTTTCGGAACACCACTCGCAGCGGTTTTATTAGCTATAGAATTATTATTGTTTGAATTTTCACCGCGTTCAATTATACCGGTTGCACTCGCTTGCGTAACAGCCGCAGGAATGCATTATGCTTTGTTTGGAACGGAAGCAGTTTTTGCAATGCCCGATATTCCTGAACCTACTTCGATGGCATTAATTACTTATGTTTTTCTTGGCGCTGCAATCGGGGTTATTGCGGCATTGGTTTCAAAAAGTATTTATTTAATTGAAGATACTTTTGAAAAATTGCCCATTCACTGGATGTGGTGGCCGGCAATCGGTGCAATTGCTGTTGGTGTAGTGGGTTATTTCGCGCCTTATACTTTAGGTGTTGGTTATAGTAATATCAGTGCATTATTATCAGGTAACCTTACTATTCAATTAATACTTGGGTTGTGCTTTTTAAAATTTATTTCATGGGCAATTTCGCTGGGCAGTGGTACATCGGGCGGAACGCTGGCACCGTTATTAACCATTGGTGGTGCGTTCGGAATTTTATTAGGCATGTTTGTACAACGTATATTTCCTCAAAGCCAAATTAATCTTCCTACCTGCGCATTAATTGGTATGGCTTCTATGTTTGCAGGTGCATCAAGGGCATTGCTTACTTCTATCGTTTTTGCATTTGAATCAACCATGCAACCGCATGGATTATTACCATTACTTGGTGCCTGCATTGCCGCTTATTTTGTTTCATTCTTTTTAATGAAGCACGGCACTATCATGACAGAAAAAATTAATCGTCGCGGTGTGTTTACACCTAATGCTTATGAAGCAGACATCTTACAAAGATTAAGTGTTGAAACAGTAATGCAAGTTGATCCGCCGGTATTAAGCGGCGATAATACTATTGCCGAAGTAAAACAATGGGTTCGGGAAACACCGAGAGAAGATTTACCAAAATGCCTTTCTGTTGTTGATGACAGTGAAAACCTGATGGGCATTGTTATAGTAAGAAATATTATTGAAGCAAAAGTTTCAGATTCAACACACGTGAAGGAATTGATTACCGGGAAGAATGTTTATGTGTATGATAACAGCCAGCTAAGTTTTGCTGTTGATGTAATGAGCAGGTTTAATGTAAATTTTTTGCCTGTTGTTGACAGAGAAAATAAGAAAAAAGTAATTGGTGTTTTAACGCCGCAGAATGTATTTGGTGCATACAGAAAACGCAAACATGAAGAAGATATTTATAAGCGCGAAATATCTTTACGTCGGCGTGGTTATAAATTAATTGTAAGAGGCAAGCAATTTTTGAAAAGTTAACCAGTAATCATTCGATTTTTCCGGCTAAAATATTTTTCTGCAAACCTTGTAGATTTAAAAACATTTTGCATCTTAATTACGTTTCTTAACTTCTTATATACTTTTTTTTTCTTCAATTTGATTTTTAGATAACCCTCCAACGCTTATGAAGAAATACTTTACGTTGTCAATCTTATTTCTGCAAGTTTGTATTTATTGTTCCGCTCAAAGCTCAAGTTTAAAAGGAATTATTACAGACACAACCAGCAAAGAAAATCTTTCAAACGCAACAATCAGTTTGCTGCGTGCAAAAGATTCCATCTTATATAAATTTACCCGCAGTGATGCGAAAGGAAATTTTCAATTTAAAAATATTGATTCAGGAAAGTTTGTACTATTAATAACTTATCCAAAGTATGCAGACTTTGCAGACTTCATAACTGTAACTGATACATCAAAACTAAATCTTGGAAAAATACCATTGATATTAAAAGCAAATCTTCTGCAGGATGTTATTGTGCGCAGTGCGGTTAGCGCAATTAAAATTAAAGGAGATACTACCGAATTTCTTGCTGATAGTTTTAGAGTGCAACCCAATGCAACCGTTGAAGATCTTCTGAAAAAATTGCCCGGCATCCAGGTTGACAAAAATGGAACGATAACAGCGCAGGGAGAAAAAGTACAAAAAGTTTTAGTAGATGGAGAAGAATTTTTTGGTGATGATCCAACACTGGTAACGCAAAACCTGCGTGCTGATATGGTAGATAAAGTACAGGTATATGATAAGAAAAGCGACCAGGCAACTTTTACAGGAATTGATGACGGGCAAAAAGAAAAAACAATAAATCTTAAACTAAAAGACAATAAGAAGAATGGCTATTTTGGAAAAGCAAACTTAAGTGCAGGCACAAATGGTTATCATGACAGCCAATTAATGTTTAATGATTTTAAGGGAAAGAAAAAGTTTGCATTTTATGGTATTGTTTCAAATACAGGAACATCGGGATTGAATTGGCAGGATCAAAGCAGTTATGGTGATGATCCATTAAGCAATGCTGATGTGGGCGACAATGGTGGCATTTCTATAAGCATTAATAATGATCTTGACGGACTTGATTTTTGGAGCGGACAATATAACGGGCAAGGGCGACCGCTTGTGCAAACAGGAGGTTTGCATTATAATGATAAATGGGACGATGATAAGCAATCTATAAACGGTAATTATAAAGCGCTTGACTTACACGTAAACGGTTCGAGTGCAACACGCTCAGAATTTATTTTACCTGATACATTATACTTTAATAACGATAAACAAACTTTCCATAATCAAATTCTTCGTAATCGCCTTAATGGAAGTTATGAATACCAACTTGATTCTTCTTCTTCAATAAAAATTACAGCTGATGGTGGCATAGATCATAAAATAACAAATCTCATTGATTCATCAGAAGCAAGAGCCAGCGATAGTTCTTTGGTAAATAATGCAGTTCGCCACACATCAACAACAGGCGACAACAAAGTGCTTAACAGTAATTTATTATGGAGAAAAAAGTTTAAGAAGAAAGGCAGAACTATTTCTTTTAATCTTCGCGAAAATTATTCTAACAATACTTCAACAGGCTTTTTATATTCAAACAATAATTATTATTTGCATGGCGAGCTGGCAAAAGATTCGCTAACGGATCAATTTAAAACAAACAATACAGAAAGTATTTCACTTGATTCAAAGCTTACTTATACAGAGCCTTTAAGCAAGGTTTCATCACTTGTTTTTAATTATGGTGTTGCGGTAAATAATAGTGCGTCTACTGTAAGGTCCTTCAATAAAGGCAACGACGCTAAGTATACTGCACTTGATAGCTTATACAGTAATCATTATTTATTTAATATTCTTACCAATCGTGGAGGTGTAGGTTACAGCTTATTTCAAAAGAAATTCAAATTGAATTTGGGAACAGACGCAGGTTATTCTTCTTTTCATCAAACAAATAAATTTACTGATTCAGTTACAACAAGAAATTTTTTAAACTGGTATCCGCATGCAAACTTATCGTACCAGTTTACACAGCAAAGAAGAATCTCATTATCATATTACGGTTCAACACAACAGCCGGATATCAATCAAATACAGCCTGTTTTAACGAATGCTGATCCACTGAATATAACTATTGGAAATCCTTTGTTGAAACCGGCTTTTGAAAACAACATGTATTTAAGCTTTAATGATTATAAGGTAATTAAAGAGCGCGGAATTTTTATTTGGATTAATTCAGGCTTCACGAGTAATGACATCGTCAACAAATCTTATGTTGACAGTTTTGGAAGAACAATTAATCAGTACATTAATCTTAATGGTAACCGAAATTTTAATGGCGACTTCAACTATAATTTTAAACTGAAAAAACTTAATCTATTCATCAATAACTCTGCAAACATTAATAGCAGCAGGTATGTAAATATTGTGAACAATCTTTTCAATGTTACAAAAAGTAATAGTTATACATACAGGTTAGGTTTTTATAAAGACAAAGAAAAAAAATATAGCATTGGCTTAGATCCGTCAGTAACTTATACAACAAGCGTATCATCTATTCAGCCCGATGTTAAAACAAATTACTGGTCGTTTGATGCAGACCCAAATGTTCATGTTTATTTTGGGCACAAAGGAAAATATCAAATTCAAACGGATTGTGATTTTAATTTCAAACAAAAAACATCTGTATTTGATAACAATAACAACGTTATTTTCTGGAATGCCTGGATAGGCAGAACATTTACAAAGAAAGATGCTTTACTTGTTAAGATAATTGGTCATGATCTGCTTGATCAGAATATTGG
>JBEHXR010000184.1:0-7606 GCA_048498595.1 Bacteroidota bacterium | reverse complement strand
GTAACCGTAAGGGTAGACATAGGTAAGCCCTGTTTGCCAAAGCCTCCGCTGTTTCTTTCTATAAACATTTTATTATCTCCAAAGTCCGTATTCATTGCCGTGGTTGCAGTGGTACACGCCTGCACCTTGCTAACAAATGCAGCATAAAGCGCATCTATCTTATCGGATAAAGAAACAATCTTAAACGAGCTGATGGTATAAACGGTGGTCATAGCGCCGCTCACGAGCATCTTTTTTGGCTTTAGCCATATTTTAATCTGCGCCAGGTTATTATCGTCTCTCATCTCCTGGATTTTATTGTCTTCTGCAGGCAGGAGTTTGGTTTGTATCTCCAGGTATTTTTCTGCAAACTGTTTGATGTTGCTGGTTGAGTCGGATACATCCCCCAACCATAAGTTGCATGTGTTGTTTTGAGCAAGGGCTGCACTGCTGATAATAAGGAAAAAGGCAAAGAAAATGCTTTTCATAAATAAAGGTTCTTTATTGAATAATGGAACGCTAAAATAAGTTGTCGTATTGAGGATAGTGTCTTTAAAAATCATAAATTTTTCCCAAGCCCGTGGCAGCATGTTAACTGTTGGACGTTCGTAAAGCCTGGTGATTTTTTGGCTCGGAGCATTTCCGCCTTAGTTTCCTTCTGATGCTGTAGAAAGAGAATCGCCAAGTGGATGGCTGTATCGTATTCCCATTGCAGATGTAAGAGATGCCAAGGTCACAACCTTGATGACATAGGTATTAGTCTTGGAATACACATCGATAACAAACCGGGATTAAGTTGGGGTAATAATAAAATGCCGGAAAAGGCATTAGAGATTTTGCAATAAAATTGCCTCGACCGGGCTATTGTTGTTGGAATAATTAAATGATAGATTTAAATCAAACTATATAGCCGGGATAACACTGTTACTGCAACAGCGAAGCCATGTTTATGAAATTGCATTACTATTATGGCGTGGTAAAGAAGAGTTACCAACGTAAATTCTAAACCGCCTGCAGGATGTCTTCACGAAAAACTGCTTTTTGAATTTTATTCCCATCAGACCACATGCATTCATATTTATCCTGTATCATAATATTTCCATTTTCAGAAGACCTGGTGGCATTACCTTTTACTGTCATTGTTGGACTGCCTGTTTTTAATTTAACTGTGTCTCCAGCTTTAAATTTATTAGCCATAGTATTTAAAATATAAAAAACGAGAATTTATAAATGTAAGCTTATTTAATGCATGATTGCTTTTTCTTTTGTCCATTAATATTGTTTCGCAGCCGGCAGCAGCATATAAAACAAAAATAAGTAAGCCCGCCCGGCACAGAATGTGTAACTTTTTAGCTTAGTTCCTGGCTCGGCGTAGATTGTACAATAATAACAGTTAGCAAGGTTGATTGCTGTTATTAAGCTATACCAAAACCGCTATTCATTCGCCTCATATTCTTCTCCGGAACGGCAAAAGGCGAATATGAAACGAAGAAAACACTAATAAAGATTGCGTAACCGGTAAAATTGAATTGATAAATGATTTGCCGGAGATAGTGATTTACGATAAAAGCCAGCTAAAAATTACTGATTAGCAATAGCTGATATTAAGTACAACACTACCGGGCTACGCAAAATGTTTGTGCCCGGGCGAAGCCTTAAAACCTCGCCGCCTCTTTATTAAAGCTGCCTGCTATGCAAACGGCACTCAAAGATCAATTTATAATTTTGTGCTGGTAGTATCTTTATTTACCGGGGCAGGTGTTACATGTATGCTGTCAACTGGTACTGCAGGTGCTTTTTGTTTCTGTTGAAAAGCGTATCGCTTATAGGCTCTTAGTTCGCCGGTATAATATTCTGTTGGCCAGTTTTCATCAATATTTTGAATGGCTATAAGGTCGCTGTCATTTTTTGGAATATCAAGCGGCTGATTATTTTTATACTGCGCGTTATATTGGCTTAACCGGTTTTGCAGTGCGATAATATTCTTTTTGGCTTTACTTTTTATATCAGATTCCTTTACACGCAACACCGTTACATTCGACCCGCTTATTTTTTCCTGGGTTATGGATTGATCGATAATTTTTTCCTGTTTATCCTGGCGGCTGCCGCCCATAAGCGCTAACACGCCATGCGCTGCAACATTTGCCGCACCCAGCTGAGCAGAAACATTACTTGCTTGAAAAACAAACAGCAAAACAAAAACAGAAAAAAGCGTGTTAATTGGTTTCATTGAAAGTGTTTTAAAGTTGAATCGATGAATATTCCATGAAAATAGCAAATGTTTAAATCTTTTGCCAGGGTTCGTAATAGAATGTAAAAGAAAATGTTTGATGTGAAACCAGGGTTTCAATTTATTTCGCTTAGTTAACCCTGGTATATTATATGAAATGATATAGAAATAAAACGTCAGCAGTAAAAGCATATTTCGCCTTACCATTAATTTCTAACTGAATATGTTTTGTTGCTTTGGAAACGCCTCTTAAGTTAACGATAGATGTTAGAAACACCCTGCACCTTACTTCGTTTCCAACAAGAACCGGCTCGCAGAATTTTAGTTGCTCAATTCCATAATTAACTTCCAACTTAATATTTTGTACATCCACAATCTGTTTCCAAAAAAAGGGAATAAGGGAAAGAACCAGGTATCCGTGTGCAATTGTTGTTTTAAAAGGGCTTTCTCTTTTAGCTCTTTCAGGATCGGTATGAATCCATTGACGGTCTAAAGTTGCTTCGGCGAATTTATTTATCTGTTCCTGTGTAATTACATGCCAGTTAGAAACACCTAACTCTTTACCTGTGTACGATTCAAATTCTTTATGACTTTTTATAATAATCATGTTACTAAGATATGTTATTATTAAACCCAGCCCGGCGCAGAGGCAAAGAAAATATTGATGTGTGTTTGGTACAGCGCTTATTCTATGCAAAAGCGTAAAAAAAATGGACTATCGCTTTAGCATAAAACGTCTGTAACAATCAATCTTCAATCATTGCCTGCACCAAAATAATTTTAGCAATGTAATATATGCAACAGGTATATGAAATTATGTTTGCCTTAATTATGATTTAATGCCTCAATTCGCTTTAATAGCTTATATTTGTTTTTTCAAATTGAGCTGTACAAGCATATTTAAGATAAATCTTCTCTTTACTTAAACGTAAAATTTAGCCTTCTCTCACTTCTGTTTATACTCTCTTCAAACATTAATTATTAAACAAAAAATTGTTTTTTATGAATCTCTATGTTTCTAATGTAAGTTTTAACACAAGTGAAGAAGATCTAAAAGATCTATTCTCACAATTCGGTACAGTTACTTCAGCAAAAATTATTACAGACAGGGAAACCAACAAATCGCGTGGTTTTGCTTTTGTAGAAATGTCATCAACAGAAGAAGGTAATAATGCTATATCTGGCCTGAACAATAAACAAATTGATGGCCGTGCACTTTCTGTTTCTGTTGCAAGAGAAAAGGAAAACCGCTCCGGCACAAGAAACTCCTTTTCCCGCTCTAACGATAAACGCTTTAATTAAATATTATAATGACTGAAAAGCTCACATCCTATAGTCCTGTTTGGAACAAATATTTATCTGCCATAAGAATTTTAATGAAGAAATCTTTTGCCGGTGAACAGGTACTGGGTATGAACCGCAATGATTTTGACAGAGCAGCGGGTATTAGAAAGTCAGGTTACAGGTTTATAATAAATTTTATAAATAATAAACCCGATGCCTTATATAGCGGCAATAGTTTTGTGCAGTCATTTATAGCTGCTTTGCGAAGTGATGAAACAATACAGGAGCTTCTTTCCAACAATAATTATGCTTTTGTATTTACCACTAAATATCAATTACAAATAAAGAACAATGGACTGTTAGAGCAAGCTGCAGCACCCGCCGCAGAAACAGAAGTTTTATCACACTAACAGCATTATTTCTTTACAGCCACGCGCTGTATTAAACAAACAATTTTATTTTGAGTTTTAAAGATTTAACATTGGGTGCGCCTTTATTAAAAGCGTTGCAAATGCAAGGATATACACAACCCACACCCATTCAACAAAAAGCCATACCGGTAATATTACAACAGAAAGATTTGCTGGGTTGTGCACAAACAGGCACTGGTAAAACAGCCGCTTTTGCATTGCCCATGCTGCAGTTATTAATGCAGCAAAAAGAAAACAATACAACATCAAACATTAAAGCCTTAATACTTACACCTACACGTGAACTTGCCATTCAGATTGAAGAAAGCTTTACTGCTTATGGTGCATACTGCGGCTTAAAACATCTTGCTGTTTATGGTGGTGTTTCGCAGTTTCACCAGGTAAGAAAATTAAGACAGTCTGTTGATATACTTATTGCCACACCCGGCAGGTTACTTGACCTTGTTATGCAGCGCCATATTTCATTACAGCATATACAAATGTTTGTGCTTGATGAAGCTGACCGCATGCTGGACATGGGTTTTATAAATGACGTTAGGAAAATAGTTGCAAAATTGCCGGCGCAAAGACAAACATTATTCTTTTCTGCAACCATGCCGGCAGAAATTGTACGGCTATCGCAAAACATACTTCACCATCCTGTTAAAATAGAGGTAACCCCTGTATCATCAACAGCAGAAACAGTTGAACAGGCGGTGTACTTTGTTGAGAAGGAAGATAAAAGGTCATTGCTTATTCACCTGTTAAAGAACAACGATATTACATCTGCGCTGGTATTTACGGAAACAAAATTTGGTGCTGATAAACTATGTAAGGCCCTGCAAAGAGAAAATATAAAAGTGCAGGCGATACATGGCAACAAATCACAACCGGAAAGGCAAAAGGCTTTAAACAGCTTCAAGAATAAAGCGATACGCGTATTGATAGCGACAGATATTGCATCAAGAGGGATAGATGTTGAAAGCCTTTCGCATGTTATCAATTTTGAATTACCCAATGTGCCTGAAACATATGTGCATCGTATTGGCCGCACAGGACGTGCCGGTGCCAGTGGTAAAGCAATTTCTTTCTGCGGAATAGAAGAGAAATCATTGCTGCGCGATATTCACAAACTTATTGCGCAATCTATTCCTGTAATGCAGAATCATCCATACCAGATGAAGGATGCAGGCTTATCATTACCGCCAAGCTCTTTAATGAGCTATCGCTCACTAAACGGCCGCAGAAATAAAACGTTCATGCAACGATAATTAAACCCCCTTACGTATAACTATTATGACAATAATCATAATCTTCTTTTTTTCTCATTGGTTTCTGTCTTTATTTTTTCATTCATTTTTTCTGCACCGTTATGCTTCTCATAAAATGTACACAGTTACTAAGAGATGGGAAAAGATATTTTATCTGTCAACATGGTTTGTGCAAGGTTCATCTTTTTTAGTACCGCGTGCTTACGGTGTACTGCACAGAATGCATCATACTTACAGCGATACAGAAAAAGATCCTCACTCACCACATTTTTTTAAAGATATATTGCACATGATGCTGCATACAGCACAAATATTTAGTGCATTTGTAAGCGGCAAAAATCTTCCTTCCGAAGAGTTTACCAAAGAATACCTGCCTAAGTGGAATCGCCTTGATAAATTAGGTAACCATATTATAACGAGGCTGGTATTTGGTGCTGCTTATATTACTGTATATATTTTATTTGCGCCAAATGCATGGTGGTTTCTGTTATTGCCTGTTCATTTTTTTATGGGTCCGTTGCAAGGCGCTATTGTAAATTGGTGCGGACATAAATATGGTTACAGTAATTATAATAATGGCGACCATTCTAAAAACAGCTCACCATGGGGCGTTTTATTAATGGGTGAATTGTTTCAAAACAATCATCATCATGCAAAGAACAATGCAAACTTTGCCCGCAGGTGGTTTGAGTTTGATTTGACTTATCTTATAATGCTGGTAATGCACAGGCTAACAATCATAAGATTAATATCTGTACCTGTAGCTCGCCGAAGAACGTAAAAAAATGTTGGCGTAGTTATCTCCAGTTTTGGATTACATTTTTTAAGTTACCTGTTTTATTGAACTTCTTTTATGCGCTTTTCAAAAGCGATACCTGACTGCAATTTATTTCCATTAATAACTATTTTCTACGATGTTAAGTACAACAACCTACTTTTATCATAGATTTCAAATCACACTTTTAAAAAATTTTATGGGAATAGAAGAAATAATATTGATAGCCTTAGTGCTTCTGGTTTTATTTGGCGCAAAAAGAATTCCTGAAATGATGAAAGGCATAGGAAAAGGAATCAGTCAGTTCAATGAAGAAAAGAATGCACGAGATGATAAAAGGAATGAGGAAGACTAATGCACTATTTAACAGCGTCATTCTTATTTCAAGTATCTATATAATCCCGGTGGCGAAAACCCCTGGCAAAAGGTTTTCAATCGTGCATACATGAAACACAGAAATTATCGGTTATTTCATTAAATTGAAGACAAGTATTATACTTTCCTTTTTCCGCTGTGCGCAGAATGTAAGAGAAGATAGCAATTGTTTTGCGCAGACTTCACATAAACAAAGGCAAGGAATTTGTTTAATAACCTCATCAAACTATAATAGCTATTTGCTAAAACAATCAAATGAAAAAAATATTTGTGATAGATGATGAAGCAGATATACTTGTTTCTATAAAAGCATGGGGAGAAAAGAAGGGTTATGCAATAACAACATTTGAAAATTCAGATGGTTTCCTGGACAGTCTTTTAGAAATTAAACCAGACATAGTTCTGGTGGATATTAATTTAAAAGGTGATGATGGCAGGCATGTATCCGAAGATTTAAAGAACATATTACCCTTCCCTTTAAAAATAATTTTAATCTCCGCTGATGCAGGTGCATTGTTAGATTATCATGCACATTATGCCGATGGTATTTTAAACAAGCCTTTTTCTTTTTCAGATTTAGAAAAAAAACTAAAGCAGCATTTAAAAAAATAAGTATCTGACTGGCGAGCTTATAACTCCGGCACTAATATTTTACACCCTTATTATACAGGTAACCATTATTGTTTTTGTGATAGGAAAGCATCCACTCATAAATATTCTGACCATTTTCTGTGTAATTCGGATCAGTTGCTTTTGTCCATGCATCATGCCCACCGGTTGGCCAAAGCGTTAATTTAGCCTGCACTTCGGGGTTATAATCATTAATGTACTGAACATAATCCACACTGTACCACGATGGAACTGTTCCATCATCATTATTATGAAATGCCCATACCGCCATATTTGTTTGCGCAATCGCCTGACCCTTTTGGGTAGTGGGATAAGATGCACCTGAAATAGGAACGATTGCAGCCACCGGCGGGTTGGTAGTACTCGATGCATAATCCCATAGATCGCCGCCGCCCATGCTTATACCGCATATATATATTCTTGAAGGATCAACCCTGTATGTTTTAGTTGCATAGCTTATCATTGCAGCAATATCGGCAGGTACAGGCCAGGTAGCAAACTGCGGAGATAAAACTATAAACTGGTAGGTTTTTTTATTTACTACAAAATTTGATGGAAATGTTTGCGCGGCAATCAGTTTAGGTATTCCGTTATCCGTTAAAATAGGTAAGCTCGACTGTGAGCCATTGCCAAGCTCGCCAATACCATTCAG
>JBEHXR010000183.1:0-7626 GCA_048498595.1 Bacteroidota bacterium | reverse complement strand
GGAAGAATCTTTGATATTTGCGAAGATGATAACGGTCAATATAACAGCAACGAAAAAATTTTTTGGGCAACAGGTGCTGCATTGTGTATCAGAGCAGAATTGTTTAATGAGATGGGTGGGTTTGATCGCTATCTTTTTGCACACATGGAAGAAATTGATTTGTGCTGGCGGTTGCAGCGAAAAGGTTATCTTATTTATTGTTGCGCTTCATCGGTTGTATATCATCTTGGCGGAGGAACATTAAATAAAACCAGCAGCCGTAAAACGTATTTAAACTTCAGGAATAATTTAATCATCTTGTTAAAAAATTTTGCTTTTTCAGAAGCAATGTGGAAAATTCCGCTTCGCATATTAATGGATTGGTTGTTTGCATTTAAAAACCTGGTGCAGGGCGATGTAAAATCTTTCGGCGCAGTAATTAAAGCACATGCGAGCATAATAAAATGGATATTTACACATCAGCCAAAACAAAAACTTCCTTCATACAAAATAAATGAGTTGAATGGCGTGTACAAATCTTCGTTGGTTTGGGATTATTTTATAAAAAAGAAAAGACATTTTTCAGAAATTATTCAGCAAGACGAATAGATATTAATTAAGACCTTATTTTTGTGCCTGCAAAAAAACTTTATGGATCAAGAAACAGACTATAGAGAAAAACAATTTGGTTACAACTGGGTAAGCTCATCAAGATTTTTATTTTATGTGCAAGTGCTATGTGTGCTTGCGCTTGTAGTAGGCATGTGTTATAATTTATACACGCACCGGTATAAAGGAAAACCCGATGTAGAGGTGCCAACAAATACTTTGTATACGCCGCAATATAAATAGGCAATAAAATTTTTTCCATTAAGATGGGATTACTATTTTTGCCGTCCTTTAAAAGTTCTTATACATAAGCGGAAGTAGCTCATTTGGTAGAGCATAACCTTGCCAAGGTTAGGGTGGCCAGTTCGAGCCTGGTCTTCCGCTCTTTTTAAAAGTTATTTGTTATAGGTTATTTGTTATTAATAATTTTTAGTAGCAAATACTGTTAGCTGATAACTTTTTTTATTGCCCTGGTGGTGGAACTGGTAGACACGCAGGACTTAAAATCCTGTCCGCCGCAACGCGGGTGCGGGTTCAATTCCCGCCTGGGGCACTGAACAAAGCGACGCTTATGTCGCTTTTTTATTGTAATGAAGTTTCTCATCATTCGCTTCTCTTCTATCGGTGACATTGTTTTAACAACACCTGCTATTCGCTGCCTTAAAAAACAAATTCCAGATGCTGAAATTCATTTCTTAACAAAAGAAAAGTTTAAAGCAGTTACAATAGCCAACCCTTACATCGATAAATTTCATTACTACAAAAATGACTTGAATGCACTTGCAGACGAGTTAAAGAAAGAAAAGTTTGATTATATAATTGATCTGCACAAAAATCTGCGTACGTATTTATTGCAGCTAAAATTATTTTGGCAAAAAACAGAATGGCTGAGTTATAGAAAATTGAGCGTTGAAAAATTTATCCTCACAAAATTCAAAATAAACTTAATGCCGCGCAGGCATATTTCTTTGCGATGCATTGATGCGCTTGCACCGCTTGGCATTGTTGATGATGGAAAAGGTTTGGATTATTTTATTCCGAAAAATGAATTTGTAAAAGAGAAAGATTTACCGCATGGTCATTTATTTGGTTATGTTGCCATAGTGATTGGCGCAACGCACAACACAAAAAAATTACCGGTTTATAAGCTGCAGGATGTTTGTTTGAAAATTGATTATCCAATTATTTTAATTGGCGGAAAAGAAGATGCAGAACAAGGGAAAGAAATTGCGTCTGTTAATCCACAAAAAATTTTTAATGCCTGCGGAAAATTTTCTCTAAATGAATCTGCTGATCTTGTTCGAAAAGCAAAGCTTGTTATTTCACATGATACAGGTTTGCAGTATATAGCTTGTGCTTTTCAAAAACCGGTGCTTGCAATTTGGGGAGGAACGTCACCTAAATTACAGGTGGAACCTTTTTATGGAACGGCAAATATTCCTTTGTATAAAAATTTTATTGTGCCGGGCTTGCCTTGTCAGCCTTGCTCAAACTACGGAACAAAAAATTGTCCGCGTGGTCATTTTAAATGCATGAAAAATCAAAACATAAACTTAATTGTACAAACGGCTGCATCTTATTTAAAACAATAAATTATTTTAGCATCAACATTTAAATAATGAAAAAATTATCAATTTATATTATTGCTCTGTGCTTGTTTACAACTATTCAATTAAAAGCGCAAACTGCAGATGATTCACTGCATAAAGATGCGGTTGCCGTTTGTGATTGCTTATCAAAAGCCAAGATCGATAACAATAGTACACCCGAACAATTGCAACAAATATTCTTAAGCTGCATACTTAATTCTGCGCCTGATCTTGTATCAAAAATTATTTCAAACGGGCAGGAAGATCAGCAGGCAGCAGAAACGATTGCGATGAATCTTTCAATGGAAATGATGAAGAGCGGTTGTCCTGCATTTACAAAAATTGCCACTGCAATGATGGGCAGCAGCGGAGGTGCAGATACAATTCAAATGGAAATGCCGATGACAATGCCATCAAAAGTTGAGACAGCGCAAAGCATAGATGGAACCGTTACAAATGTTGAAGAGAAAGATTTTATGTACATAACTTTAAAAACAACTGCGGGTCGCGAGCTAACATTTTTATACTACGAGTATGTGCCGGGTTCAGATGACTGGATAAAAGATGCAACTACAAAACTCAAAAACAAAAACGTTTCTATTTCTTATGTTGAAACAGAAGTTTACCAGCCGAAGTTTAAACAGTTTATGAATGTGAAGGAAATAAAAACGCTTACAATCAAATAACAACAATAAATGGATGATAAAAATAAATCGCCACAGATATTAAATTCGTCATCCAACTTTCTTGGTTTTTGTTTTCTTGTTCTTACTTCGTTAAAATTTTTTAAACTAACCCATACAACATTTATTGATGAAATAACGGCAGTTTGTTTTGTGATATTTATGTTTAGCTGTTTATGCGCGTTTCTTTCTATTCGCAGTGATACAAAAAGAGCGAATATGTATGAAACGCTGGCAGAATATTCATTCCTTATTGGCTTAATAATTATTTTTTTAATGACGATCTTATTTTTGCTGGAGATTATACATTAGATAATTTCTCAACATACATCTGAATAAATTCAACTTTTCTTTTCAACCTATACTGCATAATAAATCTTGGATGCGGAACGGTTTCAATTCTTTCAAACCATTTATGCTGATCATTTAATTTTTTCAGGTATTTAAAATTCTCTCCTTCACCAATGCAAAAACAAACATCGGTTTTTAAACCAAATTCAATTTGCTTGTTCATGCAATCAATAATAAAAGGTTGAATTTTTTCTAAAAGATTTTTATCATCATAATAATTCAAATTCTTCCCATGCTTTACAAATCCTAACGGGCTCATTGCAGAAAAATAAAATTGCTTATAAAATATATCAGCGCCGCCGAAAGCTTCAATCATATCATAAATAAAAACAGAAGATAATTCCTGTTTCTTTTGAAAATCATTTTCAATACCGCAAACGTTTTCTAAGCGAATGGGATCTGTAAAAGGAATGCCTGTAACACCGCCACCAAATCTTCCGGGATTAATTCCGATTAATACATGCCGTTTGTTGTCGTCGTTATAATATTCTTTATAAAATGAAATGCACGCTTCCTGCACATCTTTGCGCTGATGCGCATCAAGCACTTCCACATCTTTTGGAAGTTTAAAAGGAAGTTGTAAATGAAAAAGAAAATTGAGAATATTGTCTGCAAAAGTCATCAGGCAAATAAAAACTCTTTACAGCAGAAAGCATATAAAGAGTTTTAAAAAATTTAAGAAGCCTCTTACAGTTGACCGATCACCGTGGTATTATTGGTGTCAGTTAAAACGGTAACTAACTGATCCTTTACTTTTATTATGTGCATTACTAATTTAGACTCCTTGCAGGTATTTAAAAATTTAATTATTTCATTGAAATGAGGATTCTCAGTTCCTTTTTCCTGTTTGTGCGATTCATTTCTCAAATGAAATAAGTTCAATAGTTTTTTTGTTTCCTGTGGAGTAGAAACGATGTATTCTTTTACATCTTTTAAATCTTCTGCCAACTTTCTAAAAAATTTTTGATAATAAATTTTTGAAAGCTTCTCAAGATTAGAAATGTGCATTGCAAAAGTTTTTGTTGTTAACAATAAATTGTGCAGTAATACATCAGCAGCAACCGTAATCGGGCTTGAAGATAAATTTTATCTTAAAACATGCTACACAATTTTTTCCACATAATAATTTCTTAATGCAAGATTAATCCTCACCTTCCAATCTTGCAAGCTCGCCTTCATCTAAATCAGATCCCGGATCTGGTGGCGGATTAAGATCTAAATCTTTTTGAATATCTTTCTCTGCAGCTTGTTCAGCAGCTTTTGCATCGTTGAAATTATTTTGTTGTTTTAAAGCTTTGTCTTGTTCTGATTTTTTATTCATAATTCAAGATAAATAAATAATCATGCCGATTAATGCGCTTCCAACCAATTATCACCAACACCTAACTCTGCTTCAACCGGAACATCAGAAGGCAATGGCAAAGCCGCTTTCATATTGTTTAAAATGAGTGGTTGTAACACATCTAATTCTTCAGGCACCGCATCAAAAACCAATTCATCATGCACCTGCATAATCATTTTGCTTCTTAATTTTTCTTTACACATGGCATCATGAATTTTTATCATCGCCATTTTTATCATGTCTGCAGCCGTGCCCTGAATCGGCGAGTTAATTGCATTTCGTTCTGCATAACCACGCACCGTAAAGTTGCCAGAATTAATATCTTTCAACCAACGCTTTCTTCCCATCAAAGTTTGCACATAACCATGTTCACGACAAAAATTTATCATGTTATCCATGTATTTTGTTATGCCGTTGAATTCTTTTTTATAGTTATCAATAATTTCTTTCGCTTCCGTTCTGCTAATGCCGAGATTATCTGCCAAACCAAACGCACCTTGTCCATAAATAATTCCAAAGTTTACGCTCTTTGATTTGTAGCGCATTTCTTTTGTCACATCTTTCGCGTCAACATTAAAAACTTTTGCGGCAGTTGCCGTATGAATGTCCACGTTATTCTTAAATGCATTGCACATGTTTTCGTCGCCACTGATTGCCGCAACAATTCTTAATTCAATCTGCGAATAATCTGCGCTGATAATTACATTGCCTTGTCTTGGAATAAAGGCTTTTCGAATTTCTTTTCCGCGCTCTGTTCTAATTGGAATGTTTTGAAGGTTGGGGTTATTACTCGCTAATCTTCCGGTAACTGCAACAGCTTGTCCGTAAGTTGTGTGAACGCGTCCTGTTTTTTTATTGATCAATAGTGGCAGCGCATCAACATAAGTTGATTTGAGTTTTGTTAATTGGCGATAGGCTAAAATATCTGCAACGATCGGATTGCTAACAGCAAGTTTCATCAATACATCTTCGCCTGTTGCATACTGACCGCTTTTTGTTTTTTTAGTTGATGATGCTGATGCATTCAGCTTCAGTTTATCAAACAACACCTCACCTAATTGTTTTGGTGAACCGATGTTGAATTTTACACCAGCACCTGCATACACAGCTTGCTCGGCTTGATACGCTTCGCGTTCTAATTCTTTCGAATAATTTAATAAGAAAGGCACATCAATCATTACACCTTCATACTCCATATTAGTCAAAACTTTTACCAATGGATTTTCTACTTCATAAAAAACTTTCTCAACATCTTTTGTTTTTAATAAAGGATGCAATGAATGTTTTAATTGCAATGTGATGTCTGCATCTTCAGCAGCATAATCTTTCAGCTTTTCAACTTCCACATCACGCATGGTGCCTTGCTGCTTTCCTTTTTTACCAATCAACTCTTCAATGTGAACCGGCTCATAATTTAAAAACTGTGCACTCAACATATCCATACTGCGCTTGCCATCCGGCTCAACAACATAATGCGCAAGCATTGTATCATAAACGGCACCTTTTATTTCGCGGTTATACCATTTTAAAACCAGCAAATCATATTTTATGTTATGACCAATCCACAACAAATCAGGATTATCAAACAACGGCTTTAATAATTCCAAAAGATTACAGGTTGCTTCATAATCTGAAGTGCAGGTTACAAAATATGCTTCGCCGGGTTTGTATGAAAAACTCATTCCAACAAGCTCTGCATCGTTTGCATCAATGCCTGTAGTTTCTGTATCAAAACAAATTTCTGTTTGCTGCATCAAAACATCAACCAACTCTTTTATCTTCTTTTCATCATCAACCAAAATATATTTATGTTCTGTGTTGTTGATATTTTTTGCTGCAGTTAATCCTGAAGTTTCAGTTTCGTTGTCTTCAACTTTTTCAATTTGTGTTCGTAAGGCTGCACTTTCAATTGCATTACCAAATAAATCAGTCTGCACACCAACAGGCGCCGTTTGAAACACATTAAAATCCTCACCTAAAATTCTTTTACCAAGCGTTTTAAATTCAAGCTCTGCAAACACATCAATCAATTCTTTTTTATTCCATTCCTTCAAACAAAAATTTTCTTCATGAAACTGAACCGGAACATTGGTAATAATCGTTGCTAATTTTTTACTCAGTATCGCCGACTCTTTTCCATCAACAATTTTTTTACCCAACGCGCCTTTAATATTTTCTGCATTTGCAACAATATTTTCAAGGCTTCCATATTCCTTCAACAATTTCGCTGCGGTTTTTTCGCCCACACCAACAATGCCCGGAATATTATCAACCGCGTCACCCATCAAACCTAAAATATCAATCACCTGGTCAACACGTTCAATATCCCATTTTGCGCAAACTTCTTTCGGACCTAAAATTTCAAAACTTCCACCCTGGTAACCTGGTTTATAAATCTGCACACCATCACGCACTAATTGTCCATAATCTTTATCCGGCGTAACCATGTACACATCATAACCTGCGTCGTGTGCCTGCCATGCCAATGTTCCAATCACATCATCGGCCTCATATCCTTCCACACCGATACATGGAATATTAAAGCCTTCAATAATTCTTTTTATATCAGGGATTGCCGCCATTAAATCTTCCGGCGTTTCCTGCCGGTTTGCTTTGTAATCAGAAAAATCTGTATGACGTTCTGTTTTTCCTTCCACATCAAAACACACAGCAAGGTGCGTGGGTTTTTCTTTGTTGATGAGGTCAATCAATGTATTTGTAAAACCAAACTGCGCATTGGTATTTTTTCCTTTTGATGTAATGCGCGGATTGCGAATGAGCGCATAATACGCACGAAATATGAGCGCATAAGCATCCAATAAAAAAAGGCGTTTCTCCATCGTGCTAAGATAAGTTGTCTGAACCATGATTTATAGGATTAATGGATTTATAGAATTACATTATCAAATAATTTTTGCTATTTTTTTAACTGTTAATTTTAGCGAATGAAAAAAATTGCTTTTGTCTTTTTAACCGCTGCTGCATTTTTTTCTTGTTCGCAAAATTCAAGTTCTAACCAATACCTGCAATCGCAAATTGATAGTTTGCAATCTCAAATTAACAACGCGTATAA